>DASZFK010000653.1:0-4658 GCA_035939855.1 Candidatus Angelobacter sp. | reverse complement strand
ATAGCCTGCACTGAGGTGTGCCGAAGTGGCAATTTGATAAACTCGCTCCATGTCTTCGGGGGCGGAATCACTAGCTGCACTGCGCCGTTATTGGGGTTATGATTCCTTTCGCCCGCTGCAGGAGAGAATCATCACCAGCTTGATAGCCGGGCACGATACCTGCGTGGTTATGCCCACGGGAGGCGGAAAGTCTTTATGCTATCAATTGCCGGCTGCCATGTTGACCGGGCAAACCGTCGTTGTGATCTCTCCCCTGATCGCCCTCATGCAGGACCAGATTGCGCAGCTTACGCAAATGGGAATTTCGGCAGGAATGCTCAACAGCTCGCTTCCAGGCGACGAACAATTCAGAACCACGCGGAAAGCGCTCGACGGACACTACCGGCTTCTATATCTTTCACCGGAGCGGTTGGCTCGTGCGGATACAATCTCGTGGTTGAAGCGTGTCCCTGTCGCCCTTTTTGCCATTGATGAAGCTCATTGCATCTCCGAGTGGGGCCATGAGTTTCGTCCTGAGTACCGGCAACTGAATTCGCTGCGAAACGATTTTCCAGAACTGCCCATTGCTGCTTTCACGGCAAGCGCGACCCGGCGCGTGCGTCACGACATCATCGATCAATTGCGGCTGCGCGACCCGCACAAGTATATTGCCAGCTTTCATCGATCAAATCTGCGTTACGTGGTGAAAGAGTGCCAGCCGCGCACGCAGTCCAGGCTTTTGGTGGCCGCGCTCCATCATTATTCAGGCAGCAATGTGATTGTTTATGCTCCCACCATCAATAAGGTTGAGGAGACAGTAGCATTTTTGGAGCAGGAGGGGATTCCCGCGATTCCCTATCATGGAAAGATGGAGAGTGAAACGCGCCGGCGGAACCAGGAGCGCTGGATGTCCGACGAGGTGCCTGTGCTGGTGGGCACGCTGGCTTTCGGATTGGGAATCAACAAAGCTGCAGTACGCGCCGTGATCCACCTAGCATTGCCGAAATCAGTCGAGCAGTACTACCAGGAAGCAGGACGCGCGGGGCGCGATGGACTGCCCGCCGATTGCGTCCTGCTGTGGCAGAAGCGCGACATCGGACTGCTGGCGTATTTCATCGATCAGATTGTTGACCCGGCGGAAAAAGAGCGTTCCTGGCAGCGCTACCATGAAGTGTGCCGCTATGCAGGGCGTTCATTTTGCCGCCACCTGCAGATTTGCCTCCACTTCGGCGAGACCCCGAAGTGGAAGTCATGCAGTTCGTGTGATGTATGTGGTGTTGCGCCCGAGTGGTTTTCAGAGGTTCAGGAAGCTCCAGCGGCTCGTCCCAGTCGAGGTGTTTCGCTGCCCTCGGAAAATAGGGCCATTCAGCTACCCAAATCTGTAGATCCCAAAGTATCATCGGCGGTTGACATGGAATTGCGGGAACATCTTCGTGAATGGCGTCGAGACGCTGCCAAGAAACAAGGTATACCCGCCTTTATCGTAATGCACGATACTTCTTTGGACGAGTTGTGCCGCCAGCGACCCCATTCCCTTGCCGGTATCCGGGCTATTCCCGGTTTCGGCGAGCGCAAGACCGAGATGTATGGCCGAGAGATCATCGAGGCCATCCAGCAGTTCAGCAGGCAGAAAGAATCAGCCGCCGAGACGCGGCAACACGGAGATCAATAGCCATAATGGCTCTCTACCTGGTAACCGGAGCAGCGGGTTTCATCGGCTCTTCCATCGTGCGGGAACTGATACGCCGTGGCGAGCAGGTGCGAGGAATTGATAATTTTGAGACCGGCAAGCGCGAGAACCTTGCTCCAGTGCTCGACCAGATGGAATTTCTTGAGATCGACATCCGTGACGAACAGCAGCTACCCCAGGCATTTGCGGGTGTTGACTATGTTCTTCACCAGGCAGCCCTGCCCTCCGTGCCGCTCTCGGTCGCCAAACCGGCGAGATCACACACCATCAACATCAATGGAACTCTCAATGTGTTGCTGGCTGCGCGCGATGCCGGAGTGAAAAGGGTGGTCTATGCCGGCTCCAGTTCGGCGTATGGAGAGACGCTCTCGCTCCCCAAACGTGAAGATATGGTGCCTTCCCCGGTTTCTCCCTACGCTGTGCAGAAATTGACCGGCGAATACTACATGCGCTGCTTCACCAAAATCTATTCACTGGAGACAGTTTGTCTCCGTTATTTCAACGTTTTTGGCCCGCGCCAGGATCCAAATTCACCCTACTCTGGAGTGTTGGCGAAATTCATCCGGCAAATGCTGGCTGGGGAAGCGCCTACGATGTTTGGCGATGGCGAGCAGACCCGTGATTTCACCTATGTCGATAATGTTGTGCAAGCCAATCTGTCGGCTGCCGTCGTTCCGCCCGAAGGCGTCTCAGGCGAGTGCTTCAACATAGGAACAGGACGACAGCTATCTCTAAATTTTATTTTTGAGACTCTGCGCGGGATCACAGGCTTTGACGGCAGTGCTAAGTATGGGCCGCAGCGCGTCGGCGATGTGAGACATTCCCAGGCTGATATTTCTCGCGCCCGCCAGTACTTGCGCTATTCACCGGCTATAGGCTTTGAGGAAGGGCTCCGCCGTACAGTCGAGTGGTATCAGGTAGAAGCAGTTCAGACTCATGGGTAACCGCCCGTTGAGAACCAATGACTAATCAGACGGTGCCACCGAGTTCGCTGATCCTTTCGGAGATCAAATTTAGCTTTGCTGCGCTTGATTGAGTTGGGCAAGCGCGCGTACCCGTACGCGATGCCCATAGCTGAACGCCCAAATCATAGTGGCCACCGTTAGGGTTCCAACCACAACGGGCGAGACCACCAGAACTGTTGCCGCAGGCACGTTGTAGATTAAGACGATGCGGAGAATCAGCTCTCCGACAAATACGCTTCCCCACACGCAGGTAATCAGCCGATGACAAAACCGCACCTCTGGCAACCGCCACGCTTGATTGAACCGCTGCCGTCGCTGCAAATCTTCTCCGGCCATGAAATGGCGCGCGAAATAAAACATCATTGGACGTGGCAGCAACAACGAGGCAAAACATGCGAGCCCGAAAGCGCCGGTGAACATGGATTCTCGAACCAGCAACAATCGCGGATTGCCACCAAACAGCAACGCTATGCAGTCGGCGGCAATTCCCAGCAAGACGATGATCGAGATCGGGTCAACCTGCCCACGCCGCACCAGATCGAAGATGCTTTTACCCAATGGAAACGTAGTGGCAATCATCAAAGCTTGAAGTTCTGAGGATGATAAGTATTTTTTGGAGAGCTTATAAAGGACGACAGGAATGATCGCGTTCAGCAAAAAACCCAAAACAATACTGCCCAGCGGCGGCCGTGAGGTTTGCGTTCCAGATGTCTCCACAGTAAACAAGCCTCTCCATCAGCCAAGGGTTCCATTATTATAAGCCAGCAAAAATGCAGCGATGAGGAACTGAATTGCACTGCAGGCGACTCCGCTAAGAGCTAATGGCTAACAGCTAACTACTGCTTCGTATCCTGCGGGTGCTTCGATTCCTGGTAGAACTCATTTTGCAGTTGCAGGCTTACGTCATCTTGCTTGATGGCGCGGATCGCTGCCACCAACTTCTGCGTCATGGTTTTCTTGTCGAATTCCCCCAGCTCTTTGCTAGCGCTAGAGGCATCACCAGAATAATGGTTGGGAAAGCGCGCATACCACCAGATGCCTGTGTAAACATCCGGAGGTAGTTTTTGCCGCGCCTGATCTTTTCCGGACTCATTGGGAATGTGGTCTCTATGGACCAGATCGGGGCGCGACATCATAGTATGCGACGTTTCCGATTCGCCCGCATGCATGTCCAGTTTATCTTTGACAGTTGGACGCCCCTCCTCCCTGGCTGACGGCCAATAAACATAGACAACATAATCATGCTGGCGCTCCAACTGTGCCTGGGCAAACAAGGGCAGCAGATATTCATTCCCACCATGGCCGTTGACAATCAAAACCTTCTTGCAACCATTGCGCGCCATCTCATCAGTAGTTTCCTGCAACAGTTGAAGTTGCAACTGCAAGCTGTAAGCAACTGTGCCCGGCTGATGCTTCGCCTCGAAAATCTGTCCAAAATAGTATTCGGGAAAAACAACAGCGTACTCCTGCTCCACAGCATTCAGGCTGAGATACCGCACATTGAGAAGGTCCGTGCCGAGCGGAAGATGTGGCCCATGTTTCTCGAGGATTCCAAACGGCAATAAACAAGTGCCCTGGGAGTTCTTAATGGCCTGCAGAAAATCGGCAGCCGTTAGCTCTTCCCACCTGGGCGACAACTTAGCTTGTGGAAGGGCCAAAATAGAAGTCATTAAAAGCAAGGCAACAAGCGCAATATTTTTTCTCATGTTGGCTCTCAAAGAAGCTCCTTCCCGTGTTTCAAGCAAAGAAAATTTCGAGTGGACCAGGGCAGCAACCGACCGCAGAGTGCGCAGAGACCGCAGCGTAGCGGAGCCACAACCGAACCCGTTTTTACCGCGCGGATTAACGCGGAAGAGCGCGGATCAAATACTTGCCTACCACTGAGGGTGTGTCCAGTTTTTTGTGTAAACGACCTGGTTTTGTTTTGGGTTTTGGGGATGGGGTGCAGGGGAAGGGGGCACTATCCCCTTCCCCTGCTCCCAACTATGTCCTATCCTTCCTAGGAATCATTCCACCAACTTCTC
>DASZFK010000652.1:0-11846 GCA_035939855.1 Candidatus Angelobacter sp. | reverse complement strand
GAGAAGTTGGTGGAATGATTCCTAGGAAGGATAGGACATAGTTGGGAGCAGGGGAAGGGGATAGTGCCCCCTTCCCCTGCACCCCATCCCCAAAACCCAAAACAAAACCAGGTCGTTTACACAAAAAACTGGACACACCCTGGAATCAAAAAATTATTGCTTTCTACTCCTGTCGTTGCTGATCTCTTTTCTTCTTTCTCTCTTTGTTTTGATCTTGATTCGTGTTCATTCGCGTGTATTCGTGGCCCAAAGATTTTGGGTTTGATTTAGTCTATGAGGATACACCTCTATGTTACCGGTTGCCGGTGCCTGCGGCTGTGGAGCTGGTGTGTTGCCCCAGCCACGAAGTCAGGTTTTTCTGTTGATGATCGCGGAAGTAGATGCAAGAATTCACGTTCTCCGCAACCTGGTGAAGTACCCTCTCCGATGAGGGGACTTTGTGCTCTTGAAAGAATTGCTGGACATCGTCACGGGATTCAGCATCGCAGAAAGTACCTGTTGCGCTTACGATAGATGCCCCGCTCGACATCGTAGTCTTCTTTTCAATTTCCGGCCAAGGCTCTTTTACCCACGGCCAGGCGATCTGGCGAAGCTCATACCTGCCCAATACTGCAGCGATCTGGATCGCAGCATCTTGATTGCGGGTTGTGTCAGAAACCGAGATCTGAAGCCAGCGTTGCACAAGTTGAGGATCGCGGAAACCGGACATAGCAGTCGTCAACGTGTAGAACTGCTCCGGAGAACGCGCCTTGCGCATGGCTGCCAGGTAGCGATCAAACAACGCTGCATCACCCCAGTGAGCGGCCTGGACCAGGGCTATTCGGGCAAGGCCGGGTTCCACCGATTCGGGGTTCTGCAGGAAGCGATCGGCCAGAGCGGCAGACTGGCGAATGGCCTCTGGATCCTCTCCCATTCCAGCAAGAACGCCAAGAAGGTATTGCCGGAGTTCACCCGTATCGGAAGACTCGTTGGCCGATGGCGTCCAGCCGATTTTTTCCATCATGGGCCTGAAATTTGAGTTGACCCAGGACTTGAACACAGTTCGGTCCTGGGGACTGAGCAGGTAGCTATAAGTTACAACCAGGGACCGGAGATAGCTTCCCATTACCTCTTTTTCAAAATCCTGATTCAGTGTTGCCACGAGGTCCAGGAATTTAGCCACGCTTTCCTGGCCTGATCGCACCAGCGCGGCCTCATCCTCCACCAATGACATCCGCTCCGCCGTTGCCAATTGGGCCATTGCCTGTGCATTCAACTTCTGGAAAGCTTCTCCGGTGTATTGAGTGCGATAGTAACCAACCGCGTTCGCATTGGTAAAAACCCAACCAGGGCAACCCGTAAGAGGAACCGTCTCTTCACGCTGGCTCAGAATCTGGCAAAAAGGCTTGCCATCGGAAGATTTGAAACAGACGGGAATCATCCACTGATCGCTTTCCTGAGTTTTAGCATTGGGATCGGACATATAGCGCTCTTGGGAAAGCGTAACCTCGGTCTTGGGATGCGGTGTAACCTTGGTTTTCGATTTTCGGCCCTTGCGGGTGCGGTTGGTCACCACTTGAGGCGGAGGCGTAACGCACTTGGTGGCGACTCTCACCAGCGGCTCACCCGGCTGATTCACAAACGTCATCATGATTTTGTCCACAGGACGCCCCGATGCCTGGGTTACAGCGTCCCAAAAATCTTCCGCGGTCGCATTGCTATAAGAAAACTTACGCAAATAGGAGATCACTCCCCGTCGAAAGACATCGGGGCTCACATAAGATTCGATCATGCGCAGGACGGCGCCCGCCTTTTCATACGAGATCGCATCGAACAACGCGTTAATTTCCTGCGGCGTCTCCGCCTTCGCCCGAATCGGATGCGTGTTTTTCAAGGAGTCGAACTGGAGCGCTCCATTGGTGGCAGTGACCGCTCCAAGATTCGCCTTCCATTCTGGATGCAGCGCCAGGGAAGGCTTGAGGGCCATCCAGGTAGCAAAGCCTTCATTGAGCCACAAGTTATCCCACCACTTCATCGTCACCAGATCGCCAAACCACTGATGGGCCATTTCGTGAGCCAACACCTCGAAAACCGCCTGGCGTGTATCTACGGAAGAATGCTTTTCATCCAGAAACAGCAACGATTCACGGTAGAAAATGGCTCCGGTATTCTCCATCGCCCCAGCTTCAAAATCAGGAATTCCCGCGATGTCCAGCTTCTCGAAAGGATACTTGATGCCGTAATACTGGTTATAGAATTTCAGGATCTCCTCGGCATAGTGAACCGCTACAACCCCCAAGGGTTTCTTGTCGGGCGTGCCACAGACCCGGATAGGTACATCATCGGCAGCCCCCTCATTGCACTGAAAATCACCCACCGCCATTGCCACCAGGTAGGTGGACATCTTTTTGGTCGGCAAAAACTTGAGCGTGTGTTTCTCCGGACCAGGACCGGGCGTATCGGAGACGATGCGGCCGTTGGAGATGGCCGTATCATCTTTATCCACAATCAAAGTCAGATCGAACGTAGCTTTCAATGCCGGCTCATCGAATGATGGGAATGCCCGACGAGCATCAGTTGCTTCAAACTGAGTGGCAGCGTAGCGGCGCAACCTGGTCTTGGCCAGATAAAACCCGTGGAGTTTGTCGTTGAGGATCCCGGTGAACTGCGCCTCGATGATTGCCGGACCAGCCACCAGAGGGTTCGACACGGTGAGCGTCGCCTGCTCTTTGGCGGGGTCCAACGTGACCTTGGCCTCCTGGGCATTACCGCTTTGAGTGATCCTGGCGTTTTGGAACTCGATTTCTGCCGAGTTCAACGTGATGGAAGTGCCGGGATGAACAATTCGCACATCAATGACTTCCTGGCCGGCAAAAGTGGCGCTCCGAAGGTTGGGAGTAAAGGTGAGGTTGTAGTGATCGGGAACAACGTTTTCCGGCAACCGTTGCGCGAGCACTCCAACGGGGAGCAGCGCCACCATGATCGTAAGAATTCTCTTTAATTGCATAAACCTTCCTTATTTAGGCCGGGAAGCTGTTTCCCGGCTACAGTGCGCGGCCCGCACCCATAACATTTCCGCCGGCTACAACCTGAGAGCAACGATTCCAGGCAAACCAATAACCGATCTCGCGATAATCTTTCACATCAAACAGCGCAAGGTCAGCATCTTTCCCTGGCTCGATGCTTCCTTTACGTTTCTGCAATCGAAGCGCGCAGGCAGCGTTGATGGTGCTGGCAGAGATCGCCTCTCGAGGAGCCATCCGCATGTGCGTGCAAGCCAGCGAAAGCACAAAAGCCATGCTCGGAGTGGGGGAAGTACCAGGATTGTAATCTGTCGCCAATGAAATCGCTAGCCCTGAATCGATGAGCCGGCGTGCGTCCGGGAAGCTCGCGTGGCCGAGAAAATAATTGGCGCCGGGTAGAAGCGTTACCACGGTGTCATGGTTGGCAAGCAATTTCAGGTCGTCCTGGGCAACACAATCCATGTGGTCCAACGAAGCCGGGTCGTACGAAAGCAAGGTATGCAATTTTGACGGAGTGAACTGGCAAACGTGAGCACGCGTTCCCAAACCTGCCGTCTTCGCGGCTGCGAAGATTTTCTCCGATTGCTCCAAGGTAAATGCGCCCCGTTCGCAAAAGACATCCACGAAAGCGGCCAGCTTGTTTTTCGCAACTTTTGGAATGATGTCGCGGCAGACCAGGTCCACATAGTGGTCTTCTTTTCCCGCAAACTCTTGCGGAACTACATGGGCCGCAAGCAGCGTCGGAACTACTGTGCCCGGCCATTGCCGCGCTGCATCTCTGATTGCTTGCAAAGATTTGATCTCGTCGATCGAAGTTAGTCCGTAACCGGATTTCGTTTCGATGGTGGTCGTGCCGTGTTCAAGCATCACATCGAATGCATTAAGAACGCGCTGGCTGAGTTGTTTTTGCGTGGCTTTGCGCACTGCAGCCACGCTGGAGCGGATTCCGCCCCCTGCAGCGGCTATCTCTTCGTAGGAAGCGCCCGAAATGCGTTTTTCAAAATCCACCAGCCGAGGTTCAGCAAATACTGGATGCGTATGAGAGTCGATCAGACCGGGAATGACAACACCTTGCCGGCAATCAAGCTCCCGCAGCTTGCGCGAGCTTTTGCCAAGCAGCTTACGCAAGGCAGGATCACGAAGAATTGATTTCTGTGGACCTGCGGTGATGATTCTGCCGGCTCCGCATAGCACTGCGGCATTCTCGATTAATCCCACTTCTTCGAGGTCAATTCCGCGCCTGGGGATAGGACCACTGCGCATGGTTAGAAGCTGGCCGATGTTGGCCAAGAGAAGATAAGGAGTAGCAGGAAAATGTTTTGGCTGGTTCAAAATTCAAATCTATAATCTTCAAAATCAATTCATCACAATAACAGAATCCTCTGGTTTTTCGTATGGAATCAGCAACTTAGTTTAAGGAAATTTGTAACGCCGAGATAGCTATAATGACGCCATGGATTCCCTTGCCATCACGCCTCACGCCGCGACCCACGAGGTTCTAAACCAGGTTCCCACGCTGACCGGGTATAACCTCTTTCTCAGTGACAAGGTACTGACGCAGTCGGTCGCACGCGCAAATGCCGACTGGGCGGCTGGGCAGCTTACTGATCTGGGGGGAATCCTTGGCAGCGAGGAGGCCCAACGCTGGGGCTTTGAAGCCAACGAGAACGAGCCGGTGTTGCATACACACGACCGTTATGGCAATCGGCGTGACGAAGTGGTGTTTCATCCTTCATGGCACAACCTGATGCGGACCTCGGTGGAGCATGGCCTCCATAACTTGCCTTGGGTTGAGATGAAGAGGGCTGAGAAACGACCGGGAGCACAATTGGTGCGCGCAGCCTTGATGATGATGACCGCACAAAACGAGACTGGCCACACTTGCCCTATCTCGATGACGTTTTCCGGCATGGCGGCCTTGCGGTCCGAACCCGATCTGGCGCGTGAGTGGGAAGACAAGATGCTTTCTCCCGTTTACGATCCTCAATTTCGTCCTGCGCAAGAGAAGCAAGGTGTGCTCATGGGCATGGGCATGACGGAAAAGCAGGGAGGTTCCGATGTCCGCGCCAACACTACTCAGGCCGAGCCGATCGGTTCCAGGGAATATCTGATCACCGGACATAAGTGGTTTTGCTCCGCCCCCATGTGCGATGCTTTTTTGATTTTGGCGCAGGCGCCCAAAGGCCTCTCCTGTTTTTTCCTGCCGCGTTGGACTCTCACAGGCGAACGCAATCGTTTTCATATCCAGCGGCTTAAAAAGAAGATGGGCAACCGCTCCAATGCCTCGAGCGAAGTGGAGTTTGCCGGCGCATGGGCCCAGCTTGTAGGCGAAGAGGGGCGCGGAGTCAATACTATTATCGAGATGGTCCATCACACGCGGCTCGATTGCGCCATTGCCGGGGCAGCCCTCATGCGGCAGGCGTTCGTGCAGGCCCTTCATCATGCCCAACATCGCAAAGCCTTTGGCAAGCTCTTGATCGACCAGCCGCTCATGCGCAACGTACTGGCTGATCTCGCTGTCGAATCAGAGGCTGCAACCCTGTTTATGGCACGTCTGGCCAGTTCTTTCGATGCCCGCGAATCCGATCTCCATGAACGCGCCTTCAGCCGGATTGCCACCGCCATCGGCAAGTATTGGTTGTGCAAACGGGCCTGTATGCACGTAGGAGAAGCCTTGGAATGCCTGGGCGGAAACGGTTACGTAGAAGAATCTGTGATGCCTCGGCTCTATCGTGAAGCGCCCTTGAATTCCATCTGGGAGGGCTCAGGAAATGTGATCTGCCTTGACATTCTGCGCGCCCTCGGCAAAGAGCCAGCCACTCTTGAAGCTATGATTTCGGAGCTTCGTCTCTCCGCTGGGGCGAATCCACGGCTCAGTTCTCTTACCACCGATATCGAGTCCGGCTTGCGCAAAAGCAAGAACGGGGCAGATTCAGAAGGACAAGCTCGTCGATTGGCGGAGAAGCTGGCCCTTGCCCTTCAAGCTTCTTTGTTGGTCCGTCATGGCTCACCCGTGGTTGCCGAAGCCTTTTGCGCAACGCGGCTCGCTGGTGATCACGGATATACCTTTGGAACGTTGCCATCGGGAGTGGATGTGGATGGCATTGTGGGCAGATGCATTCAATCATTCGAATGAACATCTAAAAAAAGACCCGCGTCGCCTTGTCGGTAAATAAACTCCGAATTACTCCGATAACCTTCCCGTCCCTTTTGTAATTCTCTTCTGTTAAGGAACCTATAGAAACGAGTTTTTCCAGAGTTTTTCCTTGACAAACCCGTGTATGCGACCCAAAGTACTAAGTACCCCCAATAAATTCGATTCGATATCGGGCGGCGTCCTCAGTTTCTTTGAGGCGTGGTCTTTCTGTCCCCAGGCATTAATTCAGGTATGCGCTAAGGAGCGTTGTCAAATGAAGAGTTCTGTATTGCGGTGCTGCAGGCATTGCGTTGCGTTTTCTTTGGTTATTTTCCTCATCTTATGCCTCCAAGCTTCGCTGTTCGCAGTCCAATCGTACCAACAACAGATCTCCAGAGGGCCGCAGATTTACGTGCAGGACAGCCAGGCCATCAAGGTGAACCATACCGGCAATTCTCCGGCGGTCCAGACATTGGTAGCGGGGAATGCCCAACCGCTGTCGTCCATTTCAGCGGACATTGACGAGGACGGTGTAGCCGATCTGTTGGCCGGCTACAGCACGGCGGCAGGTGGAGTAGTAGTACTCCATCGTGGCAACCTCGACGCCTTTGCCCCACAAAGCAATAAATCTTTCTTGGCAATCGCCCGCGGCGATTTTCCTTCGCCATTTTTGCCGGATGCCCATGTCTTCAATGTTCCGGTAAGGCCCGATTTCATCGCCACTGGACACTTTATCGGTAGTGGTCACTTGGACCTCGTAATCGCATCTCGCGGCGGCAACGCTCTGTATGTTCTCCCAGGAGATGGCAAAGGCAGATTCACAAGTCCGCAGGTAGTTCAACTTTCTGGCGCGGTCACGGCCCTAGCCGTCGGAGATTTGGGGAAATCAGGCCCGTTTAGCAACCTGATTATCGGCTTATCGAATAAACAAAATTCTTCACTTGCGGTCTATCGTGGCGCCGTGACCGGATTGGTCCAGCTTGCCAGCTATAGGTTGACTGCTTCTGTTTCCAGCATAGCTTTCGGCGACCTTGACGGAGACCGCCATGCCGATGCCGCTATTCTCACCGGTGGTCAGGTCCAGATTCTGCACTCATTCTCCATGCAAATGGAAACCATTTCGCTGCCGGTCTCGGCAGTCTCAATGGCCTTGGGATCGTTCATTCATGACCGCGGTCTGAGACTCCAAATAGCACTGTTGGCCGCCGATGGAAGCATTCATATTGCTGCGCCCAGCAGTTTCGATTCTCATGCGTTCACTCCGGCTGAGGCCAAGGCAATGCGGCTTGCGTCTTTGCGCCGGCAGCCCAATCCTCTAATCGCTCAGCAGGCGGCAGCCTTTAACGAAGGTTGGAACATTGTTGAGAGTTTTGCAGCAGTGGCTCCTTTCAGTGATCCTGCCAGCGTTCCTGTGCTTTTGCGTACCCGGATTTCCAGCCACTCTACAGACGACATAATGGTCTTCAATCCCGCTGCCAGCCAGATGGCGGTGATCTCTCATGCCAACGTGCAGGCGGGCGCAACCAGCTTTGTTCCCGGAGCAGTTTCAGTCAGGAGCTACAGCGGATCGCCGGTGACTGCTTTGTCTGCGAGAGTCAACGTTGATGGACGGCCCGGCGTGGTCTTGCTTCACGATGGCCATGTAGCGCCGTTCGTGATGATGCCTCTGCCTGATCCCACATTCACGGTCAACACCACGGCCGATACGATCACGGCCAACGGATGCGCGCCCGGAAATCCCAACACCTGCAGTTTGCGCGAAGCCATCATCGAGGCCAATGCCAGCGCTGGTTCAGACACCATTATGGTCCCGGCCGGCACATACCAACTGACGATCGCTCCTGCGGCTGGCGCTGATCCCCACGATGCAACCACCGGTGATCTCGACATTACGGATGCCGTTAGTATTGTCGGCGCTAATTCTGCCACAACGATCGTCGAAGCCGGCACGTCAGCCGGCAGCGGCATAGACAAGATCTTTTCGATCAATCCTCAGGGGCTGGGCGCCGGATTCGATACCAGCATTTCAAACCTTACGCTCCGATTTGGTACAAATCCTTTTGCGGCAGGAACAGGCGACCAATTTGGTGGCGCCCTCGACTGGAGCGCAGGATTTGATGGCGCCGGCAATCTGACCATCACAAGCTGCGTGATTACCGATAACAATACTACGGATGGCGATGGCGGCGGCCTCTCCCTTTCCAACCCTGGCGGTAGCGGCACTGTCACGATCAGCAACAGTACCATTCAAAATAATGCCGCGAATACCGCTACGACAGGCAACGGAGGCGTCGGTGGGGGCATTCTGGTCGGCAGCTTTACTTCGCTGACCTTGACGAACTCCCAGCTTCTTAATAACCTCGCGACTCAAACCACAGGCGCTCAGGGAAAAGGCGGGGCGATCAACCTTGGCGCGTTCAGCCATTCCAACATCCACGGAACAACCATCTCCGGGAACCATGCGGCAGGAGATGGCGGAGCAATCTGGACCAATCAGGGTCTTACGATTGACCAGGGATCGGTCATCACTAGCAACACCGCAGGCGGCAATGGCGGTGGACTCTGGAGCGACAACCAGGACGTTGATGTGACATCGCTGTCAAAGGTAACGATCACAGGCAATAACGCAACCGGCAACGGCGGCGGTATTCACATTGATGCAAGTTCGCCCCAGGTACTACATCTTAATTTCAGCCGCATTGTAGGTAATTTGGCGGCTGCCGGAACTGGGCTCGACAATATCAACGGAACGGTGGATGCCACCGACAGTTGGTGGGGATGCAATCAAGGTCCAAGCACGGCTCCATGCGACACCATCAACGATCCCAATACGGGCGTTACCTTCGATCCCTTTATCGTGCTCAGCCACACTGCCAACCCAGCGGCCATACCTGTTGGTGGCACATCCACCCTCACCGCCAGCTTCCTCCAGGATAATCACGGAACTGCTATCGCGGTTGGGAATTTGTCAGTCCTGATTGGCCTGCCCATTCAGTTCAACAATCCCATATTGGGAACGCTCTCCAATCAGCAGACATCCATTCAATCTTCCGGGACAGCCACCGCTACTTACACTGCGACTGCCGCAGGCGCAGGCCATGCCGACGCAGTTGTGGACAATGCGACGGTCACTGCAAACATAACCAACGTAGGCCCGCCATCCATTGCCAAGGCATTTGGCGCAGCCAACATTCTGTTGAGCGGCAGCACCAGCCTGACCTTTACTATCACGAACACCAACCCAGTCGCCTTGACGGGAGTTGCGTTCACCGATTCTCTGCCCAGCGGCTTGGTAGTTTCCACACCCAACGGCGTGACAGGCTCGTGCGGTGGAGGAACCATCACCGCGACAGCGGGCTCAGGTAGTGTCAGTCTGGCAGGCGCAACGGTTGCGGCCAGCGGCTCTTGTATGTTTTCGGTCAACGTGACCGGCACAACTAGCGGCAACAAGGTCAACACTACGGGTGCAGTCACTTCCGCAAATGGAGGCACTGGGAACACGGCCACGGCTTCGATTGTTGTTTTGGATCGCCCCGATCTCACCATTACGAAAACCCATACAGGCAACTTCACTCCGGGCCAGGTCGGCGCGACTTATACCATCACCGTAAGCAACGTTGGTACAGGAGCAACCGTAGGCACAGTGACCGTTGTCGATACGTTGCCCACCGGCTTGACGGCCACCAACATCGCAGGTACAGGATGGGCTTGCGTCCTGAACACCTTGACCTGCACTCGCGCCGATGTCCTCAATGGGGGCGCCAGCTATCCGGCCATCACGCTTACAGTGAACGTGGCAAGCAACGTCGGCGGAACAGTGACCAATACCGTAACCGTCTCTGGCGGAGGAGAACTTAACATCGCCAATGATACGGCTTCCGATCCGACCCATACAGGATCTGCGGCCCTGCAAATCACGACCAATGGCAGCAACCTCACAGTCGTTGCCGGAAGCACTACCTCCACGACCTTTACCGTGGATGCTGCGAGTGGTTTGGGTACGATTACTTTCGCCTGCAGTGGCTTGCCTGTGGGCGCTTCCTGCAGTTTCAACCCGGCATCGGAAAACCAGATTAGCGCCACAGTAACCATGACAGTTTCGACGACTGCAGGTTCGGCTGCGCTCCAGCCCTTCGAAAATCACGGCAGCACCCCGATCTATGCTGTGTTGCTCCCCTTCCTGGGATTGGCCGGGCTGACCTTCCGAGGAAAGAAAGGTAAAGCGGCCCGCTTGCGGCTGGCGTTGGTGCTGGGCGGCTTGATGATGGTATTTTCGCTGGTGAGTTGCGGCGGACGAGGGAACGTCCAAAATGGTACTCCCGCTGGCACTTTCCCGTTCAGCGTGACTGCAAGCAGTGGAGCTACATCGGCCAGCGCGACGATGAATTTGACGGTGCTCAGTCAGGGACCGCAGCACTAGGCAGATTGGGCAATTGAGTAATTTGGTAAATGGGTAATTGCCCCAGGGTTCTGCTCCGCTTCACCCTGGGCTAACTTGGTAGTCGCGTGATTAATCTGGTCGATCCGGTTGCTGCCATTCGTTCAGCTTCTTCTTTTTCTTTTCGCGCCAGTCCTTCGCGTCCGTCATAGCGGAGAAAGGCCGGCAACGCCAGGGCAAGCAACCCTGTTCCTGCAACACAAAGGATGCCGCCGGAGACTACTGATGTGCGGACACTGAACAGGCTGGCGACGATGCCGGCTTCCACGTTGCCGAGCAACGGACCTGTGGTGTAGCTGATCATCTCGATGCCCGCCAGCCGTCCGCGCAGATGGTCGGGAATAGTTTGGTTCCAGATCGTCATGCGAAACAAGCCACTTACCATGTCCGCCGCGCCCGCCAACAGAAGGCAAAGGAGCGCCAGCCATAGGTGGGTCGCAAACCCGAAGCCCACAATCGCAACACCCCAGAGAGCTGCGGCGATCGTCACTGCCAGGCCGTGGAGGTTAACACGTGCTGTCCAGCCGGAAGCCAGGGTCACCAATAATGCGCCAACGGCAGGCGCAGCATAGAGAAGTCCAACGGAAGCGTTGCCGAATTTTGCGGCGATGGCTGGAAACAAGGCCATGGGCATGCCAAAGAACATCGCATTGATATCAATCAGGTAGGTGCCCATCAGTTCCTTGCGGCTCCAGGCGTAGCGTAACCCGTCGGCAATGGACCGCAAGCTGGGGCGATCCGCACCCAGCGGTGGCGGAGCGCTCCGCATCATCCAGAGCGCTACCAGCGAGAGAGCGAAGGTAGCAAGATCAAGGGTATAAGCCAGAGCCGGACCAACGGACGCTGCGAAAAGTCCCCCAAGCGCCGGGCCAAGGATACCTCCGATTGTTCCAGCCACCGATCGCAAGGCTGAAGAGGCGGGCATTAGTTCCGCAGGCAGAAGCTTGGGCGTGATTGCTTCGAGCGAAGGCCGCTTGAGACCACTTAATCCGGCAAACGCAGTGGCACACACGAACAACAGCCACACCCTTGCCGAGGGCAGTAGGGAATTCACAACAAGAGCACCGCTGCCCAGAGCCATGAGCGCTTCTGTGATCAGCACCATTCTGCGACGATCGACGTAATCAGCCAGCGCTCCGCCGATGAATGCCATGGTAATGACCGGAACGAACTCCGCCGCTCCCAGCAACCCGACTGCAAACGACGACTTCGTGAGCTGGAACATCTGCCAAGGTAATACGACATAGCTCATCATCGAGCCAAAGAGGGA
>DASZFK010000651.1:0-8329 GCA_035939855.1 Candidatus Angelobacter sp. | reverse complement strand
GAGAAGTTGGTGGAATGATTCCTAGGAAGGATAGGACATAGTTGGGAGCAGGGGAAGGGGATAGTGCCCCCTTCCCCTGCACCCCATCCCCAAAACCCAAAACAAAACCAGGTCGTTTACACAAAAAACTGGACACACCCTTTCTCTTTATTCCTTGGATATTGATTCGCGTTCACTCGTGTTAATTCGTGGCTAATTTCTTTAGCTTTTTCTCCGTGTCTCCGTGGAGATGCGGATAAAACAAAAGACAGGAGCGAATCGTCCCGATCTTTCAGAAAAATCAGGGACTTCCCCTCATTCTAAAAATTCTCCAATCTTAAAGTTGAGCAAGTCTCGAATTTACGTTTATCGCCCCATAGCACGTCAATCTTTACTTCGGAATATGCATTCGGTACGTCCAAAAGATTTTGATACGCTGGAATGGCTTGATTGGCGTCGAATGAAAGGCCCATCCGCTGATGTGATGTGACCTTTGGTGTTATCTAACCTTTGGTGTTATCTAGAAGATAAAGGGCTTGCTTACTTGCGTTTTTAAGATTAAAGTGTACTCACTCTTTACTAACCCCCCCACACTGGCACCTCTTAGCGCCAGCATGTAGTAAATGCCCAAAAATTTTCGAAGGTCATAAGGTGGAGAATGGAGATTGTCTTACGAAATGAAAAATTAATGGACCAGATAGGGTGGAAGTTGCTCCATGAGCTTCAGCTCAATGGGCGGCTTTCCTACGCCGAACTGGGCCGAAGAGTTGGCCTAACAACCCCGGCAGTCGTGGAACGGGTCAAGCGCATGGAAGAAGCCGGGATCATTGTCGGATATCACGCCGATGTCGATCCAACCGTCATAGGCATGCCGATCACAGCTTTTATTCGCATGTCGGTGGTGGGCGACGTTTTTACCCGGATCACTGCGGTGGTAAAGAACTCACCCGAGGTGGTTGAGTGTCACCGCGGAACCGGCGCCGATTCCTTCATCATGAAGGTGCATGTGCGTTCGGTTGAGCACCTGGAGTCGCTGATTGACCGGCTCACGCCTTATGGCACGACCTCGACCTCGATTGTTCTGTCGTCACCGGTTGAGAAGCGTGAGATCAAAAGGCCGGAAGAGATGATGCCTCCGGAGGCCCAGCCCATCCGGCGCGCCAAGAGTTCCTGACGAGCGGCGAGAAAACTGTGGCCGTTGCAACCCCTCCTCCCAGCGGCCAGATTCTTTTCGCAGGATTCGGTGTCATGCTTGGAACGTGAGCCGACGTGTCTGTTGTCTGCTACTTGATCTTGGCTCGCTCGTATTGTGATGGCCACTGGATGTCGTGCCCCAACACACGTGCGGCATGAAGTGGCCAGTAGGGCTCCCGGAGTAACTGGCGGGCAAGAAAGACAAGGTCGGCTTGCCCGGTTCGGATGATCTGGTCTGCCTGGGCAGGGTCGGTAATCATCCCTACAGCTCCGGTTGCAATCCCAGCTTCAGCGCGGATGCGTTGCGCAAAGGGCACTTGATATCCGGGCTCCATGGGGATTTTCGCATAAGGAACAGCTCCCCCCGAGGAGCAGTCAACCACATCGACTCCTGACGATTTCAGGATTTTGGCCAGGGCCACTGAATCTTCCACCGTCCAACCACCATCGACCCAGTCCGAGGCTGAAATCCTGACAAACAGCGGATATTGCTCCGGCCAGATTTTCCTCACCGCTGTGATCACTTCGCGCAACGCGCGAGTACGGTTCTCAAACGAACCTCCGTATTCATCGTGGCGATGATTGCTCAAAGGTGAGAGGAAGGAATGGAGCAGGTAGCCATGAGCCGAGTGGATCTCCACGACTTTGGCTCCTGCGGCTTCTGCCCTCTTGGCTGCATTCGCAAAAGCTTCAGCGATGCCGGCAATTTGCGCCGCAGTCAGAGCGTTCGGGACCTGAAACCCTTCGTTGAAAGCAATGGCGGAAGGGGCAAAGATCGGCGTCCATCCACTCTCCTCAGGGCTGAGTGGACGGCCACCCTTCCAGGGCTCGCTCGTGCTCGCCTTCCGGCCCGCATGAGCAAGCTGGATGCCCGGCACCGATCCCTGCTGCGCGACAAACGAGAAGGCTCGCTCCAGCGGCTCGATATGCTCGTCACTCCAAATACCCAGGTCTTTGGGGCTGATCCGGCCTTCCGGCGTCACGGCTGTAGCCTCGGCCATCACGAGCGCAGCTTTGCCGACAGCGCGGCCACCCAGATGGACCAAGTGCCATTCATTGGCAAGCCCGTCGATGCACGAATATTGGCACATGGGCGAAACTGCAATGCGATTCGCCAACTCTAAACTGCGAAGTCGAAGAGGTTGAAATAGATGGGCCATAACCGGGAACATGTATTGTAATCGCGGCGGTGAATAATCCGGCCAAGCCCGGTGAGCAGGCGCTTTCATGCCCTTTTGGCAGTTGAATTTCATCGCAAAATGGGACAAAGTGTAACCATGCAGCAGCCACCCAAAAATAAGGTATTTCAGGACGAGTGGGGCACGACGAGCCGCGAAGCTTATGAAGACCGGCCTATTTACCAATCCAGAGGAGCGAAGCCGAAGCGGCAGGGCAGCGGATTTATCAAAACCATCGGCGGACTCATGATCATCGGCGGAATTTTTTGGGGCACTTACATGGTAACCACCGGAGTCGAGCCCACCACCTTGTGGCAGGCCCAGGGTCCCGTTCCCCTCTGCGGATTAGGAGTTATTGTTTCGATTCTCGGTAAATATCTGAGGTACTGAGAATTGGGGAAGTGGGTAATTGAAAAAAGTGCGAGAGAATTGCCCGCAAATTGCCATGGAATACGATGAGGACAAAGTTGACGAAGTAGTGCTGGCTCTCCTGCAACTCACCCGCTGCGGAGAAGCAAGGGCGTGGAAAGGGCAGGATTGGGCTACGCTGGATCGCCTCTACGAAAAAGGACTCATCTTCGATCCCAAGAACAAGTCTAAATCTGTGATGCTGACCGAAGAGGGAGAGCAGAGGTCCCGTGAACTATTCGAGAAATACTTTGCCAAACCGAGACCGAACGGCAATGACAGACAGTAGTAAGTGTCAGCTTAGATCAAGGAACCAGATGACTAATTGGATCGCTTCAGCGTCATCGACTCTTCGAACTCCTGCCCTGAATCCACGATTTTGCCCTTTATTTTGAGTTCCATTTTGTCTCCGCTAAGTTTGCCGGTGGCGGCGCGGAAAACCTGTCGTCCTTCCGGTGGAAACCGGGTTGTCCAGTTAAAGGAGAGTGTGTCTGAATCACTGACTTTTCTATCTTCAAGAGGGAAGGTCTTTCCACCTATTGTGATTGTTCCAGTCAGGGCTGAATTTTCCACCTTGAACTCAAAAACGCTTTTGTAGCCATTGACATTGTTGATTTCCTCCCATTTTCCCGTAGCATCGACGCCGGTTGTAGGGACCAGGATAGTTATGGGCGAAGGCGGCAGGTTCTTGCCCGCCGGTGTCGTTAAAAACTGGGTGACCACAACGATGTTGGCGACCGTCGCCGAGGAAATATATTTGTCTTCACAGCCAGAACGGCTGTATTGGCCATCCGCAGGAATATAACCGTAAGGGCTGGCTGTAGTTTTCGGGCACAAACATTTGGCTGTGCCTTTTGACGAATCGTTTTCATCGACGTGGTCGACGACGCAGGGCGCATCCAGGCATTGGGCCCAAGGACGATTGTTGGTGTAAGCCACAAAACTCGTGATCGGCGAATAGCGCGAAGGAACCTTTTGCTTGAGTGTCGGACCATCGTGGGGAATTGATTGGCACGAGTTCCGATTCTTTGGGCCGTTGAAGCCTACCGAATAACCTTTCTGCACTTTGCAATCACAGGAAAAGCTGGCTATGTTGCCATTCTTCATCATGGGCTTACACGTGGCCTCAGTACAAAGGGCAAAGGTGCCTTCGCACACGTTTAAGCCGGACGATTTTGCAGGCGGCTGTTGGGCCATGAGCGAAGTTGACGAATAAGCCGGCGCGAAAACCAAACCCGCAGCCAAAAAGATCAATAAGGTTCGATTCATTTGAGATTCAGCCTCCGATAACACATTTGTAATTTGCAGAATACTATTCTCTGAGACGTTCTTGTTGCGCTTTTGAAACAGGCTATCGTCAAACCCGCTAAGGTGGTTCGAAAATAGCAGGAAGCTGCAAACTGTTGAATCAAATAGCTTCTCACCTGTCTCCATGAAGCGATTGTTGCGTTTTCGCAACAGACCTGCCTTGGATCTGCGGCATTTCCCTTCGATTGCGTAAATTCTTGCACGACTTTTGCCGGCGGGTGAGGGAGGTTCGAGTGCCTACACCAGAGACTATCGCAGTACCGAGCGAGGGGAAACATACCAAGCGGTCCCGCGTGTTCACAATTTGTCTCTTCGCAGCCTGCTGTTTGTTGCTCCACGCGCAAAGAATGGTAGGGCAAATTCCCAGCACTCCATCGAAGGAATATATCCGCCTCAACGGCAGGATCATTGCGATCGAGAACGCTCCTGGCGTAACGCTGTCAGTCACGACCAACGGCGCGGGGACAGTCGTTTCCAACATCGCGGGGATTAACTGCGGCAGAAGATGTTCCGCAAAGTTCGCGCGAGGCAGCAGAGTCAGGTTGACAGCCACTCCACTCACTGGCTCTACGTTTGTCGGCTGGTCTGGAGGAGGTTGTTCCGGAACAGCGACATGCACTGTGACCCTGACCTCGGATACCTCCGTAACTGCTACTTTCAGTTCGGGATTCACGATCAATCCCGCGACGGCGTCGGTGCAGCCGCGGCAGACCCTCACGCTTACCACCAGCTTGAACGCTAACTGGACGCTGACCGGTCCTGGGTCTTTATCGACGGGGGGAGCTTCCAGTTCTGTCATCTATACGCCACCTGTGGGTGGTAGTGTGACCACGGCCACTGTCACGGCAACCGATCCCAACAATCCGGCCAGCACTGCCAACGCTCTCATCAGCCTGGTGGCTCCGCCCATGACCTTGCTCGGCGTGACTCCTTCGAGCGGCAGCGCGGTCGGATTTACCTTTGCCGTTTCGGGCAAGGACGACGCTTCTGCCGGAATAGCCAATAATGCGCCGGTTGCCGTTGGCCTGCAATTCAATCCAACCGGGCAGGCGCTTTTGAATTCGGGCGTCTGCCGGATTTCTTACAGCCCCGGTCAAACCGGCGCCGGTATTTCCAACCTGGTGTTTCTGCAAAACGATGATGGCTCGTTCTCGGCCAATAACTGGGGAGCGCCGGGAAGCAACCAGGTGCTTTCCAACAGCCAATGCTCGGTGAACCTGCTCAACACTTTGGGAGGCATCAGCGGCGACACGATTACTCTTACTGTGCCTGTTACGTTTAGGCCCGGCTTCTCCGGACCCAAGACAATCTACGAGAACGTCTGGGATTCCGGTTTCGAGGCAGGCTGGAGCCAGGTTGGCTCCTGGAATGTTCCCGCAGGCTATGTTGGCTGCTACACCGATGATGGTAACCGGGCTCTTCCCACCGCGCTTTCCTGGGGTGGTGAAACTGTGGAAAGCTGCCGGCAGAAAGCGGCCACTGCCGGGTTTATCTATGCGGGTGTTCAATACTACGGTCAATGTTTCGGCGGCAACTCTGCTGGTTATTCGCAGACTCCTGACACGGATTGCAACACACCGTGCACCGCCAACCCGGCCGAGATGTGCGGCGGACCGTGGCGAAACAGCATTTACCAGGCATCTGCTTCTTCGCCGGTAACGCTTTCTGTGGCAATCAGCGGAAACGGCACGGTCACCACCAATCCTATGGGAATCAATTGCAGCGGCAATTGTTCCGCCAACTTCAGCAGCGGTACATCGGTCACGCTGACGGCAACCCCCAGCGCGGGATCGGTCTTCGCAGGATGGTCGGGCGGTGGTTGTTCGGGGACCGGTTCCTGCACCGTGACGATGAACGCGAATACCACCATCAACGCAGCGTTCAATCCTGCCGCTTCGGTCTCGATCAGTCCGGCGACCGCATCGGTGCAGCCGCGGCAGACAGTCACCCTGACCTCAAACATGAACGCGAACTGGAGCTTGAGTGGTTCGGGTTCACTCTCCACAACAGGCCCGTCGACCAGCACCACGTTTACTCCGCCGCTGACTGCAAGTTCATTGACCATGACCGTGACGGCAACGAATCCCAATAATCCCAGCAACACGGCCAGCGCAACCATCAATCTGGTCGCTCCACCCATGGCTCCGGGTGGAGTGCAGCCTGCCAACGGCAGCGGCAATGGACCCACGGTCTTCACGCTCTCGGCGGTTGACAATGATGTTGCAGGCATCGGCAGTAATGCTGCAGTCTCGATTGGACTGGAGTTCAGCCCGGCGGGGCAAGGTCCGTTGAATGCCAACGTGTGCCAGATTCTGTTCTCGCCCAGCCTGAATGGGCCGAAGGTGTTTCTGCAAAACGATGATGGCTCATTCACGGCCAACAACTGGGGACCGCCGGGAGCGAACCAGATTCTGGCCAACAGCCAGTGCTCGGTGAACCTGGCAGGAACTTCAGGCGGTATCGTCAACGGCAACACCATCACGTTGTCGGTTCCTGTGACCTTCACAAGTTCATTCGCCGGAGCCAAGACTGTCTACGAAGCGTACTGGGATTCGCCTTTCAACATTCCTTACAACGCTTTCGGTACCTGGACTGTGACTTCAGCAACAGAGACTTTATCGATTGGCCGCAATGGTTCCGGAAGTGGAACCGTCACGGGTTCGGCTGGCAATATCAACTGCGGTCCCTCGTGCTCGGCCAGCCTGCCCAGTGGAACCTCGGTCACACTCACAGCCTCGCCCGATACTGGCTCCTATTTTGCCGGTTGGTTTGGCGGGGGATGTTCCGGCACCGGTTCCTGCGTTGTGGCACTGAATGCCGCAACCACGGTGACCGCTACCTTTAATGCCTCCAATCCCAACAACCTGGTGGCGCACTGGAGCTTCGATGAAGGCGGCGGAACACTTGCCGGCGATTCTTCCGGCAGCGGGGTTAACGGAACTATTGTGGGTGCCACCTGGACCAGTGGCGTTCTCGGTTCTGCGCTGCAATTCGACGGCGTCAGCAGCTATGTAGGCATCACCATCAATGTGCCGGAAACCGAGTACACCTTCTCGGGATGGTTCCGGACACCGGCTCCTAACGGCCCCATCATGGCGGTGGTCGATCCGGCCTCGCCCAACGCGGGCGCTTATGACCGACTTCTGGGATTGCAGGGTGGCAGGGTCTGCCATCGCGTGTGGGCCGAGGAGACCTACTGTTCACCGGGCGCTTACAACGACAATACCTGGCATCTGGCCACGGTGACGGTCGGCAGCACCGGTGGACATCTCTATGTCGATGGAGTCCTGGTCGCCAACGGCAATAAGACCAGCTCCGATTTCTACTGGCAGACCGGCATGACCATCGGCAACCACTTTTCCTGGGGAGCATTTGCCGGAACCATTGACGACGTGCGTGTATACAACCGGGTGTTGAGTGCAGCCGAAATCGCGGCGCTCCACGCTTCTACGCTAAGTGTGACCTTCAGTGGAAGTGGCAGCGGGACAGTGGTATCCAGCCCCGCGGGAATTAACTACGCATCAAGTTGCTCGGCTGGTTTCATCACCGGCAGCGTGGTCACGCTGTCAGCGACTCCGGGGGCAGGATCAGTCTTTGCCGGATGGTCGGGCAGCGGTTGTTCCGGGACTGGCTCGTGCACTGTTGCGATGAATGCAGCGGCAAGTGTCAATGCTGCATTCAACCGTGTCTCGGTTTCGATCAGTCCAACGAGCGCTACCGTGCAGCCACGGCAGACGGTCACCCTGACCTCCAACATGAGTGTGAACTGGAATTTGAGTGGCTCTGGTTCACTCTCCACAACAGGCCCGTCGACCAGCACTACGTTTACTCCGCCGCTGACTGCCAGTTCCTTCAACATGACCGTGACCGCCATTAATCCCAATAACGCGAGCGACATGGCCAGCGCGGCCATCACCCTGGTCTCACCACCCATGTCCTTGGGTGGAGTGCAGCCTGCCAATGGCAGCAGCAATGGACCCACACTCTTCAGGCTCTCGGCTGTGGACAACGATGTTGCAGGCATTGGCAGCAACGCCGCAGTCTCGATTGGACTGGAGTTCAGCCCTGCGGGACAAGGTCCGTTGAATGCTAACGTTTGCCAGATCATGTTCTCGCCCAGCCTGAATGGACCGAAGGTATTTCTGCAAAACGATGATGGTTCATTCACGGCCAACAACTGGGGACCGCCGGGAGCGAACCAGATTCTGGCCAACAGCCAGTGCTCAGTGAACCTGGCAGGAACTTCGGGCGGCATCGTCAAC
>DASZFK010000650.1:0-8878 GCA_035939855.1 Candidatus Angelobacter sp. | reverse complement strand
TCTGTCCCCCTGTTTACGCTTCGCTGACTACCTCGCGGTAGCCAACGCAAAACTCGGGGCCGAGTGGATCGCTACTCCTTCCTCGTAAGACTCTTTCATTCTCTACTTCATGCCGGTTTATCCCGGCGCACAAGAATCCCTTTCGGAAGCGATCAAATTGGCCACCAACACGCTTCCGACTGCAGTGTAATTCGTGTTTATTCGCGTGCATTCGCGGCTAAATGGTTTCGATCCGCGTTCCTCCGCGTTGATCCGCGGTAAGAAAAGGTTTTGGTTGCTGCTCTGCGCTCTCTGCGGCCTCTGCGGTGAGCTGGTGGTTAAGGTGTTGATTTCCCTTTGCTCTGTATTTGAAAAACAGCATGTCAGTGTGCATTCCCTCCCCTCTTTGCGTTATCATTCGCGGTTAACTTCCTTTCTCATCTGGAGTTGTCCCATGAAAAACCACTTAAGAACATTGCTGGCCTTACTGCTGGTTCTTAGCTTCTACCATACTGTTGCTGCGCAAGAACCCGATTCCGACCAGCCTGCGCAAGCCGATAGCAAAGCTCCCAAGAAGCCGGAGAACAACAAACCCTTCGATCCTCTCGAAAACATGAAATTCCGCAATCTCGGCCCAGCCGTGGGTGGCGGACGCGTCTCCACGGTTGTCGGAATACCGGGCAAGCCCAACATTTATTACGCTGGGGCTGGTGGTGGCGGCGTCTTTATGACCCAGGATGGCGGCCTTTCCTGGAAGCCGATCTTCGAGAAGGAATCTACAGTCTCGATCGGTGCAATCGCGCTGGCGCCTTCCAACCCCAATCTTGTCTGGGTGGGAACGGGCGAATCGAACCCTCGCAATGACGTTATTACCGGAAAGGGAGTCTATTTCTCTCCAGACGCCGGGACCACCTGGAAATTCATGGGCCTGAGAGATGCCGGGCAAATTTCCAACATCGTGATCGATCCGCACGACCCGAACATCGTTCTGGTGGGTGTTCTCGGACACGTCTGGGGCCCTAACTCCGAACGTGGCGTCTTCCGCACCACTGACGGCGGCAAGACCTGGCAAAAAACCTTGTTTGTCGACGAAACTACCGGCGTCAGCTCTCTCATCATGGATCCCAACAATCCCTTGATCCTTTATGCGGGCCTATGGACCTTCCAGCGGCATCCCTGGATCCTGGAAAGTGGCGGAACAGCCGGTGGAATCTTCCGTTCCGTCGATGGCGGGCTTACCTGGAAAAAACTCAGCGACGGCCTTCCCGAAGGGCCAACGGGACGCATCGGCCTGGCTGCGGCTCCCAGTAATCCTCGCCATGTCTATGCGTTGATTGAATCGAAAAAAGGCGTACTCTGGGACTCCAACGACTTTGGCGACCACTGGAAGATGGTCAGCAACAACCACAATATGAACGCTCGCGGCTTCTACTTCAGCCAGCTTGTGGTTTCCCCCAAGGACGAAAACAAAATCTACTTCCTCTCTTTCGGAATCGTGCTCTCTGAAGATGGCGGCAAGACCGCTCACACCATCGGCGGGCGCGTCCATCCCGACCATCACTCAATGTGGATCGACCCCGAGAATCCCGACCGCATCATCAACGGCAATGACGGGGGCGTCTACATCAGCTCCGACGCCGGACGCACTTGGCGATACCTCGACAACATTCCCATCGAGCAGTTCTACTCCGTGGCCCAGGATGACGAAACACCCTATAACCTCTGCGGCGGCCTGCAAGACAACAATGGCTGGTGTGGTCCCTCCAACAGCCTCAGCCGTGGCGGCATCACCGGCTTCGACTGGTACACGGTTACTGGTGGCGATGGAGAATACGTTGTCCCGGCTCGTGGTCCCAATGCCCACATCGTCTATACCGATTCCCAGAATGGATCAATTTCTCGACTGAATAATGAGAATGGACTCCAGCATTTCATCCGCCCCTATTTGCATGGCGTTCAAGTACAGAAACCCGCAGACCTCAAGTATCGCTTTAACTGGACTTCGCCCATCGCCGTTTCTTACACCGACCCTAAAGAGGTCTACATCGGCGGCAATGTCCTCTTTAAGTCCACCGATGCCGGCGCACACT
This sequence comes from Candidatus Angelobacter sp., assembly GCA_035939855.1. Classification (GTDB taxonomy): domain Bacteria; phylum Acidobacteriota; class Terriglobia; order Terriglobales; family Acidobacteriaceae; genus Angelobacter. The sequence goes on along the minus strand of DASZFK010000650.1, from coordinate 6,809 downwards.
GGACGGCCATCAGCCCCGACCTCACTCGCAACGACAAGTCCAAACAGTTGAGCAGTGGCGGCCCCATCGAACTCGATCTCAGCGGCGCCGAAACCTTTGACTGCATTCTTTCCATCTCCATCTCGCCCATCGATCCCAAGATCGTATGGGTAGGAACCGACGACGGAGTGGTCCAGGTTACGCGCGATGGTGGTCAGCACTGGAGCAATGTGACCTCCAGCATCCCCAATCTCCCTCAGTGGGGACGCCTCCAGCAGATCGAGGCCTCACCCAACGATCCAGGCACCGCTTACGTAGCCGTAGATTTCCACGAGGTTGACAACAATAAGCCCTACGCTTTCAAAACCCATGACTTCGGCAAGACCTGGACTGCCATCTCCCAGGGATTCCCCCAAGACGATCCTGTCCGGGTCATCCGCGAGGATCCCAACCACAAAGGCTTCCTCGTAGCCGGAACTGACGTTGCCCTCTTCTACTCCACTGACGACGGCTCGCACTGGACTCAGATCAAGAGCAACTTCCCTACTTCGTCGGTTTATGACATCAAGTTCGTAAAGAAGACGCACGACCTGGTCGTAGCCACCCATGGCCGCGGCCTCTTCATACTCGATGACATCACGCCCTTGGAAGAGAGTGGCGCTGAACTGGCCCGCAGCGACTTCCATTTCTTTACCCCGCTGCCGGCCGTGAACTGGCACAATTGGAATAAGCACGGCTTCACCAGCGGCGGCTTCGTTACGCCCAATCCGCCCAGCGGCGCAGTCATCACCTACACGCTGCCGTCTGAAATCAAGGTGACCCCGGAACAGCGCAAAAAGAACTTGACGCCCGTCAAGATCACCATCTCCGATAATTCCGGTCAGGTCATCCGCACCATGTATGGCCCATCTAAAGCAGGAGTCAACCGCGCAATATGGAACCTGCGTTATGATCCGCCGAAACGCCTGACCTTCCTGCAACCTCCGACCGAACGGGATGAAGAGGATTTCTTCTTCGATCCCAGCACCGGCCCCAACGTCCTTCCTGGAGACTACAAGGTGGCAGTCACAGTCAACGGCAAGACCGAAACCCAAACCGTGCATGTAGAAACTGATCCTCGTTTCCAGGTCGATCAAAACGCTTTGCGCGCGCAACTGAAACTTGGGTTGGAGCTGCGCGACGAAATCTCGGCATTAAACGAGTCTTTGAATCGTGTAAGCAGCCTGCACAAACAAATCACGAGTCTCCAGGAAATCCTTACCTCCGACGAGAATCCCGATGGTCAGGTGAATGTCTCTTACAAACCTGTTCTCGAACAGGCGAAAGCTCTGGACAAGAAACTCACCGACCTGGAAAACCCGATTTATAACCACGAAATTCAGCAGGGCACCCAGGACAGCATCCATTATCTGCAACGCTTCCACGATCGCTTGCAGGGAGCATTTCGCGGCGTAATTTCAAACTACGGGGAAGCCCCCAACGACCTTCTGTTGGAAGAAGCGGCAGCAGTGAAGCAGGAACTGGAAAAACATCTCCAGGCCTTTAACACCCTGCTCAACACCGACGTCTCCACCTTCAATAAACTGGCAGCCGAACACGGCTCAAGCACTCTCTTCGCCGGAGGCCCAATTCAAATCAAATCCGAAGGCGGCGTAAGCTCAGGAGCCGGCTCCGGAGATAAAGACGATGATCAAGATAACGACTAAATGTTGATCAAGATAATGGCTAGATTAAACGACTGAATGAATGATTGCGTATACGTGAACTAATGTCTGCGCCTAAATGACGACTAAGAAAAAAGAGAGACATGCCACCCCCGGCATGTCTCTCTTCGCTGCTGAATAAAGCGGTTCAAGAATTAATACGTACCCATGATTGATGTCGGGCGCTGTTCCGATCACCCGATCACCAGCTCACCCGATTCCCCATCAGTCCCGGTCCCGATGCCGATTCCACCAGCCTCTCCGGTCATCGCGGTCATGGTCGTTATAGCGCCAGCGGTTATTGTTGCGCCACCGGTCATCCCGGTCATGATCGTTATAGCGCCAGCGGTCGTCGCGGTCGTGATCGTTGTAACGCCAGCGATCATCGCGATCATGATCGTTGTAATAGCCGCCATTTCGATAAACGTAACCGTCGCGATCACGATGATGGTCACGGTCCGGGGTGGCTGAAGCTAGAGCAGAGCTGCCCGCTATCAATGCAGTTGCTATCGCGAATACTCGTAGTCGGTTCATAAATTTGCCTCTCTTTCTCAGCCAGAGCCTGTCCCGAGGTATCAGCCGAAGGGCCGTTGCCGTTCTCTGTTTCCGTCTTCGAGTGGTCAGGTCTTAGCTACTTTTCTTTCCATCTGTGTAAACACGACGGTTGAACAATATGTGGTCTATTTTTGTGGAGGTTAGTAAAGGTTTGTAAATGTGAATGCATCGAGCTTTGAATACATCAAGATAAGCACAAATACGGGGCCCACCCTTCGCGTCCTTTGCGAAGGGTGGGAACCAAACCGATCACCCGATCCCCGATCACCAGATCCCCCGATCTCTAGTCCCGCCTCTCCGATCATCTCGATCGTGATCACCTCTCCAACGATCATCGCGGTCTACACGACGCTGGCGGTCATCGCGGTCGTGGTCGTTATAACGCCACCGGTCATCACGATCGTGATCGTTGGAATAATAGCCACCATTTTGATAAGTGTAACCGTTGCGATCATTGTGACGGTCGCGTTCTGGAGTGGCTGAAGCCAGAACCGAGCTGCCTGCTATCAAAGCGGTTGCAATCGCGAATACTCGTAGTCGGTTCATAAGATCTCCTCTCATTCTTAGCCAAAGCCTGTCCTGAGCTATCAACCGAAGAGCCCGTTGCCGGTCTCCATTTTTAGAAGTGGTCAGGTCTTAGCTATTTGTCTTTCCATCTGTAAGAACACAACGCGTGGCAAATATGCGGTTTATTTTTGTGGAGCTAAGCAAAGGTTTGTAATGGCAAATACAATCAAAATGGGATTTACGCGATCGGACGTTCGCCAGAACTCGTCCAAACTGATCAGCGGCTGCAGTTCGCCCAGGATGCACCCGACCAGTTCCAACCGGTAGTGATTTCGACATCACTCCAAGTGACTCACCGCTGCCGAGGTGCGCTATTTTTAAGCAACTGACCATGCTTCAGCATGGCTCAGCCTGTAAGTATTCTTCACGATCGCCACGGATCGCCCTTCATCATCGCGCTCATGTCTGTCGCCCAACTCGTCCCTAGTAGAGGGCACACGAAGCGAGACTATACGCGATTCGGTTTCGGAGATGATGGCGTTCGGGCATCAACACGTGCAAAAACACGCGCATGTATCACCAGTACAATCTTCCAAACTACTAACCAGATGATCGCATTTATTACGACCAAGAGGACCGCCGTGACCGCGGTCATGCTTGCTAGCGAAAGGTTGCTATGCCACAACAGCCTCTCGACGATCAATGCACTCAGCAGATCGCCAGGGAATAGGAGTAAGAAACCCGCTCCCCACAAGAAAGAGCTGGCGACCGATGGAGCATGTTGTAGCCATGCACAAAGCATTCCCACCAATTGCACCGCCAAAAACAACACCATGATTCGGCGGCGCATTCTAGTGTCCCGGATCCTGCGTGATGATGACCTTGTTACCACCAGGGTTGGGCATCATGTTGTGGAGTTTGATGTTATCGCTGTTGCACATTCTGACGCAACCATGAGACGCGGAACTCAGAAAAATGCTATTTCCCCAAGTCACTGGGCTCCAACTCGGCCCCATTGTTCCGTGGATAAAGATTCCCCTGCTATCGAGTTCTTTTATGTGCAATTGGTAAGGGCCAAAAGCATTGCCACCCATTAAGGTCTTGCTCCACGGAGTATTCGCAGCGTTACCATACTTAGTCGAAACATGATCTTTCTCCCAAACCGTCGCAGTGAAAGTCCCTGTCGGAGTCACATGTCCATTACCTCCTACGACTACGCTGCTTGTGAGCAGAACAGTTGGTTTCTTGTCGCCCTTGTTCTGCCCCGTGACGATCAGCGTCCCCTTGGACGTCTTCTTGTCATAAACGACATTAATCGTGCAGATAGTAAACTTCTTATCTCCTGCTTGACAGCCTTGCATACCCGTTGGATCATCCCTGCTCTCAGGGTTGTTATCCACATAGGCATATAGATTGAGATTCTGTGGGTTACCCAGGAATTCAACGAACTTTTCCCGTTCCTCTCTGTTGCCTTGCTGCCAATCAATCCACCGCAGAGGATCAGGCGTCATCCAGCGGCCTAGATTTGAGCCATAATACCTTGCAGGAAACTCGTCCAATCCAGTCTCTGCATCGCGTTCTTTGCCAGTGAACTTGTAATGATTGGTCGTGATCTGGGGGTTATATTCTTCTCCATAGGGCAGGAAGGTTGCCTGCCACACCGGCCAGCCACCAGCAGACGTCATCAACCGGGAGGAGCCGATCTGGTCACCGTGGTAATACTGCTCTGCCAAAGCGGTATTTGCCCCAGCCGTCGTATCCGTGATCGTAGTAGCCAACAATCCGGTAACCCCAGGCGTATTGTTGGAGGCAGCTACAAAGCTGGTTGAATTCTGCCCTGTGTAGACCGGGTAGATTGTGCCGTCAGAGCTTTTCACTACAATTTCTGCATAGAGGATGCTCCAGGATCCAACCGGCGCAGCACTGCTATTGCCCACACTAAAGCTGGTAATGGTCTTGCCTGCATATTGCGTCAAGTCTACCACCCTGCCATGCCATTGGTTCAAGACCAGCCCGACATTGGCATAACTGCCATCCTGATCGACCACCCCCCAGCTGCTGTTGCTACCGTCCTGGAAGCCCATGATAATGCCTCCCTCGGCTGCCTGCTGATATTGCAGGAAGTAGAGTTTGTCTCCCGCGCGGACCGGCACCTGGGGCGCTCCCACAATGCTCCACCACGTGTATTGTCCAGTGGCTGTATTCGTGCCCTGCAACTTGATTTCATTCTTAAAGCTGTCGGCTTTGGCGATTCGCTTTCCGTCGTTGTAGATGTAGTCCGACCAAGCACCATTCGTGATATTCCGCTCCGCAATAACATTGCTTCCAGAGTAGATATACTCCGTGCTTGGCGATCCCATCACATCTTTACGGACACGGTTCCCATCCACGTTGTAGGTGTATGTGGCGGCTCCGTTGTCCACTTGAATGATCCGGTTCTCTGGGTCGTAAAAATATTGATGAAGACCGTCGTTCAAGATATTGCCTGCTGCGTCGTGGGGAAAGCCGTTCAGCTGATTGTTATTGGCTACTGTGTACTGGTGTTGATAACTGGTTCCGATGATCACATTTTGCTGCAGGTAATTGCCCCAGGCATCATAGACATAGCCCAGGCCCCAGCGCGATTCGCTGGCAGATAAGAGGCGATTCAAAGCATCGTAAGTGAAATTCTGGGTGCGCGACGAATTGAGTTGGTCGGCCACGCCCAGGATATTGCCATTGTTTTGTGTGCCATAGTCATAGGCGTGATCGGCCAGCGCCCCGATACTTGCATTGGAAACCGTATCCTGCTGCATCTGTAAACGACTATTTAAGATCGTGCTTTCAACTACGCTGTTGCCTAGGCTGACTGCCTTTGGAATGGCATTCGGATAAAAATTCGAATCGTTTACCGCCCAATAGTTATAACCAACTGTCGTTCCATTCCAGCTGGCAAATTGAACTTGATCAAGCTGGGCGCCTGCGTTATACGCGTATGTGACAACCCGGCCACTCGGATAACTTAACGAAGCGATTGAGCCGTTGAGGTTGTAAGTATAGCTCACGGTGCTGGCCACGCCGGCATTGGTGCGTTGTTGACTCGCCAGACGGCCCATGACGTCATAACTGTACGTTCCCGAGCCGGCTTGGTCGGTAACACCTGTCAAATGACCGATACCGTTGGTCCCTTGGTCATAGATATAGGTGACAACAGCCGTCCCGGACGGCAACGGGCAGTTCTGCCACGAATAAGCCTTTCCCGTCACGCGGTTGCCATGGTCGCGGCAGAAGGTTACAGTGTGCTGGGCAGAGCCGGTTTGATTGGGACTATTTGAGACTTTTTGTGACAGGTCCTTATCCGCATCATAGAAGTAAGTAGTCAATCCCGATTCCGGATGTTTTTCCGTCAGTAACTCCGAGAGCGAATCGTACGTAAAGGTGCGAGTACGCCATTCTGAACTGCTAGTCGCAGAGCCTTTCTGGTCAATCCGGGTAAGATTATCTAAAATATCGTACTGATAATCGGTCTCATAATTGAGGCCATTCGGGTCTTCGAATACAGTGGTTAGTCTTCCTAAAGCATCAGAGCAGGACTTTCGCAGTTTCCCGGCTTCGTCCGTCACCGTAGAGCAGTTCCCGTTATAGGCTATCGTACTCGTGCTGCCATCCTGCTTCCGCACCTGTGTTACCCGGTTCAAAATGTCATATTGCGTTTGAGTAGTGCCATAGGTCGGATCGGACGAGTGGCTACTACCCTGATAATAAGGATTTGAAACAGTAGCAACGCGCCCCACCGAATCGTATGTTGTGTCGATCAGAACAGTGCCGCTGGGCGTGATAGCCTGAGCTTGACTTGCGCGTCCTAAGCTGTCAACCGCCACAGCGCTTACCGAGCTCAAGGACGACGTTATTTTTTTTGTCATGACAACTTCGGTAGGGTTACCGGCGTTGTAACAACTTGTTCCCGATACTTCCGAGTAACAATAACTGGTCTGCCCACCGTCGGAATATGACGTGATAACGGGCCTGCCCACGAAATCGTAAGTTGTAGTGATTGCATGACCGTTAGGATCGGTAGTGGAACCA
>DASZFK010000649.1:0-2421 GCA_035939855.1 Candidatus Angelobacter sp. | reverse complement strand
AGCGTCTGCATCGCACCATCGACGTCTCATTGATCGCGCTAGCTTCTGTCTCCGCTGGGGTGTTTCTACTTGCCTTTGGCGTGATTCGCCATTTTGGCCCACGCCACGCTTTCTGGCTGGAACTGGCAGCCCTGGCCGGCTTTGGACTCTCCCTGCTGATTTGGCTGGTCGTGGCAGTTGCTACGCCTGCCCCCATGGCAGTAGTCGACGCCGCCAAAATAGGCGCCCGCCACGTGCATGACCGGCTGCCGGCCGAAATCCGCGATCGCCTGCCAGAAGAGCTGCGCTTGAAGATCACGGGATCCTAGCGGAATGGTTGTAGTCCCCAGTCCAAGCTGATTTCCAAAATACCGCGTGAGTCGCGAATCCCCAGGCCACTCGATGGCTGCATAGCACAATTGAGCTATACAGAACGAAGCGTGCTTGGGGGATAATCGTAGAAGGCCTTTCGTTCGCCTGACGACAAGGGCCAAGGCCGATGTAATGACAGCCATCTCAAAAGCGTATGCATTTCTGCTGCTCGCAGCCATGACTGTGGGTTCGACGGCAGTTCAAATTCCGGTTTCAACCTTCATCGTTCACGAACGGCCTGCGAGCTGTCACGAGGATGCCCGGAAAATTCCCGCTCCCGAGCCAATCAGTCACAGGTGTTGTCAGATTGGCCACCAGCCAGCAATTCTGCATGCTTCCTCAAGTGATTCGCAGGAGTTGCCTCTTCGCATCCTGCCCGCACCGGATCATGTCGACCCAGAGCTTAACATTGCGGCGCTCGAGAGCTTTCCGAATCCGCTAATCCCAACCGGCGATCCACCTACCTTAGCCCCTTTGCGTATCTAGATCCCTCCGCCTTTCAGTTAATTCTCCTGCTTCAGAGCTCGTCTTCAGACGTCGAATAGGTTCGTCAAGAGACGCGCGCTCGAAGTGTCCGCAATTGGTTGGTCAACGCGGAGGTGATGGTGCGCAGCGCTGTTTCATTTGTTTTCGTGGTCATGGTCTTGACGTTCTTATTCTCACTTTGGGGGCAGTGTGCCGAGGGCCAGGTTGCCGATAGCCATATGGACATGTCAGGGCAGAGCCATTCTGGGCACGATATGCAAAGTACGCCCGGCATGGACATGTCCGGCATGAACATGGGCGAAGGATCTTCTCTACCGTCTTTTCATGCCGGGTCGGGAACGGCCTGGCAACCGGCTTCCGTTCCGGCCCATCTCTGGATGACTTCTCGCGGCGGTTGGGACCTGATGGCTCACGGCACGATTTTCATCACCTATAACCAGCAGGGTGGTCCGCGCGGTGCTGGCAAAGCCGAATCAGTCAACTATGCGATGTTGATGGAGCAACACCGGCTCGGTAAGGGCACCATTCTATTTCGTCAAATGTTTTCCGCCGAGTCGCTGACCTCGCCCCATCCGGGCTTCCCCCTGCTTTTTCAGACTGGCGAGACCTACCATGGACAGCCGTTGGTCGATCATCAACATCCCCACAACGTGTTTGCCGAGCTTTCCGCACTTTACACGCTGCCGGTCAGCGAGAAGATTTCCTGGCTGCTCTACGGAGGACCGTCGGCTGAACCGGCGCTAGGTCCGGTAACCTACATCCATCGCGAGTCGGCATCGGAAAATCCGGCGGCGCCGCTGAGCCATCACCTGCAGGATTCAACCCACACCAGTTTTGGTGTGGTGACGACTGGCTTTATTTTTGATTACTCCAAGCTTGCTCGTTTCAAAGTTGAAGCGTCCGCCTTTAATGGTCACGAACCCAACGAGCAGCGTTGGAGCATTCAGCTCGCCGCGCTCGATTCGTGGTCTTTCAGGCTAAGTGCCGCCCCCGCTCGAAACTGGGTGGCGCAGTACAGCTACGGGTACTTGGAGCATCCAGAAGCTGCCGAGCCAGGCAACGAGCGGCGGCAGACTGCGTCTGTCGAATACAACCGTCCACTATCCGGAAAGGTTTTAGGGGAAGGGAACTGGGCGACAACGCTCATATGGGGACGTAAGCGCAAAGAGGTGAACAACACGATTCTGAACAGTTATCTGCTGGAATCGACCTTGAATTTTCGGCGTCGCATCTACGCTTATACGCGACTGGAGTTGGTCGACAAAGACGAATTGTTTCCTAACGCAGCAACGCACCCCGCTTACCGCATTGGCGCCTACACCTTTGGCGGCGTGCGCGACCTGGTGCAAAATCAATTCTGGCAACTTGGCCTGGGCGCAGATGTCACCATCTACTCCAAGCCGTCGGCGCTGGATCCGATCTATGGCAGCGATCCGGTATCTTTTCACGTTTTTCTACGCCTGCGGCCGGGACTGAATCACCATGGGCACTGAGGCGCATCGTACTGGCTTCGCCTCATTCTCTTTTTCACCACACGCCGCATCCAATCAGTTAGGCTAAGAGAAGACTCGGTGGTGGCTCTCT
>DASZFK010000648.1:0-6927 GCA_035939855.1 Candidatus Angelobacter sp. | reverse complement strand
CAAAGACAATATCAATTTTGCTTGATGAATGGTGTTTAGAAGAGCGAAAAATCCATGAACGTTGCCATGGGGGTATGACAGATCTCAGCAGCTCGGCCCAATGAGACTTTATCTTCTCGATAAAGTTCGAGCGCAGTTAACAGCCTCCACAAGATCACACGGCAGCTTTACATTAGCGTTCGCATGCTCCTAAGCTACCGCATTAAGAGCGGTTTGTCACCATTCTGAGAAATCGAACGATTCCTGCTTTTTTGCTGCGAAATCTTGGTTCGCGCCGGAGCCACGCGAACTGGCTCCAACAAAACTGATTCATGTTCATGAATCAATTGCCGCTCATTGTTATCTTCAGGGTGCGCCTGACGGTACGCGCCGGTTAATGCCTGTGCCGACTCATCAGCTTTGAAGCGGAGATAAAGCTGCTGCTCATGCTTTGCCTTTTCCGCCTCGCCCAATCCTTGATAGCTCAGCATGAGATTGTAGTGTGCCTGCAAATCTTCCGGGTCAATGCTGAGTACGCGCTGTGAGGTGGCAATCGCATCAGAATACTTGCGTTCAAGAAAGAAGATGCGACCAAGATCATTGAGTGCCACTCGATCGCGCGGATATTGCGCCAGCACTGTTTGAAGATGGCTCGCCGCCTCTTCATACTTGCCTTCGGCGCGCAACACACGAGCAAAGAAATAATTGGCACGGGCCAGCTTGGGAGCAAGCTGCAGTGCTCGCTCCAGAACTTTGCGCCCTCCTTCAATGTCGCCTTCCTGCACAGCAACCCGTCCAAGATTGACCCAGCCATCGGGATTCGAAGCATCTATCCTGGTGATTTGCTCAAACGCCTGGCGCGCACCTTTCAGGTTGCCCTGCAAGAAGAGACCAATCCCATAATCGTTCCAGCGTGTCCAATCGTCTGCTTTCAACTCTACAATTGGCGAGCCTGGAGTCGTATTGGCCGGCAAAACACGTAAGCTGGCCTGGCTGCTGGAAACCGTCACAACCGGCAAGTCAGGAATCTTCTTGAGCTTGCCTGAAACTTGTGAGGTATCTCCGGAAAAGCCGACGCGGCGATCGTCGTAGTCAGGTGCAGTGGCGTTGCTATCGCCCTCCGAACTGACGCCGGCGAAAGAGAACTGCGTATTCCACCAGGCAAACTTGCGATAGCACAGACGCGCTTCCAGTTTGATCTCGTTCCCCGCATCTGGGGGAACTTTGAGGCGGTAGTGAACCGTATCCGCCGCACCCGGAGGTATGAGTCGCGTGTACACCACCGCCCTGCTGGACCAGGCATTGCGCTTGTTAATTGGATTGCCATGGGCATCCACTTGGAGAGAACGGTAAAAATGAGCGCCCTTCTCCACCGGACCCTTGCCGTTGTCCTCGACTTTGCCGCTCCAGAAGAGAACCCGGTCTTTGTCGTCTGTAGCCTTCAGTTCCAGCCACGTATCGTAGGCGTCGACCGTTCCACCGGGGAAGAAGTGCCCCACTTTCCGCGTTCGTACCACAACCTCAACCACGACGGTGTCGCCACGCCGGACAGTTGGTGAGATCCGATTGAGAGGACCGCTGATTGCCAGCGCCTCGCCATCAGCTTTCGGAGTGTTGACCTCCGCTTCTTCGCCCACTGCAAAGTTCGTTGCAAGATCCGCAGAGGGCATCGGTGCCCCACCTTGGCTACTCTTGTCTGGCGCCGGCGCAATCGCGAAGATATCAACGGTCACGCTGTCTTTGAGAAATTTCTTCGTTAATTCGAGTTGATCAGAATCTTCATTGGCTACGGGAACAGCGGTATTCGCCCCAGGAAAGGCGTGCGAATGGATTTCGCCATGAATCGCTCCCGCGTCGCTCGACTTCACCGTGGGCATGTGGCAGTCGGCGCATTGCGACGGCTTCGGCGGATAATAAAACGAGCGCGCCCCCTGGCCGGAAACTCCACTTGCCTGCCAGTTGTCGTATTCGTTGAAGCCTCGAATCCAGCGATAGTGATTCACAGGGACATCCAGGTGAACTTTGTGGCACGTCGAGCAGAACTCTGCTGTATCCGTCCGCATGAACGGCTTTAGGAAGACGCGCCGATGGGGTTCAGGATTCAGTTCGGTCACGTAGTCGTGAATCCAGCGAACCACTGGGTTCTTGCTGGCCGCCATCTGGTGGAGTTGCGGATATTCGAGCAGGAAATCGCCTTGTCCCATCGTGCTTTTTACCTGTTCGATGGAGTGGCACATCATGCATCCCAGGCCGGCCCGCGCCTCCTGACGATCTACGATCTGCTTGATAGGAGTATCAAACATTCCGCTGTAGAGCAGCGCCGGATCATGGCACCCGGCACACCATTTCGATGGCTTCACGCCGATCACGTCTTGCATGTACTCAATGCTCTTGCGATACCACTGATTGTTGAACGACGAGAAATGATGAACCGAGCTGAACCACTGGTTGTAGATATCTTTGTGACATCGCTGGCAGGCATCGGACTCCATGAAGTAATTTCCCGGGATACGGCCCTTATGAGCCGTTTGCGCGGAGCTGGGGAAAAATGGCCCTTCGGGACCGTCGCCTTCTTCGTTCATCGATGTGGGTGGAAAAGCGGGATTTGAAAACCGATGAGCGCGGGACCACATTCCCTGGCGCAGGTTCCATCCGCCATAGGCAAGCCCCACTGCCAGCGCCAAACACACAGTCGTTGTTACCACTACCCTGGCGAATGACGCGCTACCTGAGACTGGCCTCACTCCCTTTGTCCCAATCCACTTCGCCATTAGCAAAGCGGCCGCAGCGAACGAAAGCACAACATGGGCATACATCCATGACCAGTGCGGCCGGATCGTGCCTATAAAAAGGAGAACAATGCCAAGGATCGCAGCAACCGCCAGCACCAACCAGCCCAAGTCACTAAAGAAGGATTTTGCCCGCGCGATGGCCAGCACTTTCGGAATGAGAAAAGCGGCCGCAACCACACCCAAGGCCGCGTGCAGCAACACGATTGCTATGTATGCCAGATTCGGTGCTGGATATACGTACAAATAGATAGAACTCACGAACAGAACGGCTACCAGCACCCACAACTTTGGCCAACGAAAAATTCGGCGCATCATTCCATATCCCTAAGCATTTGCTCTTCTCGTAGGAATTCCGGCGAGGCTTGCAGTTTGTCGCCTGAAACGTTTAAGTTGGGTCATTTTACTCCTGGTCAGGCCGGGTGTGTATGGGAAAAAACAAGAAATCCTTGGTCGAGCGACGACTTCTCCCAAGCCGGAACAGGCTGAGTGCCACGATAAGCGCCGCCGCCGATGCAGGCACAAGAAATGCGATGCGGAGCGAACCGAAGCCCACCGAAGCCTGGCCGGTGAGCCACGGCACCAGCGCTCCCCCGAGCGAGGCGCTGGCGAAGACCCAACCGCTGTTGCGGTGGGCCAGCAGAAAATCCGAAGCGAAAGAAAGCATTAAAGGAAAGATCGGCGCAAGGCCCCATGCAGTAATAGCGGCTGCAACCAAGACCTGAAAGCTGGAGTGTGAAAATAAATAGAGCGAAATCCCTCCCAGTGCGAGCGCCAATGACAACCAATAAATTACCGGCTCTGGAATCCGCCGGAGAAGCGCTGCGTTAACCAATCGTCCAGTGAGTAAGGCCAGCCAGAAGCAGCCAACCGACGACGCAGCGATAGAGTCATTCACGTGCTGCATCCGCGTGGCGTACAACCCGGTCCAGTCGCCTACTGTAGTTTCAACTCCTACATAAAGAAAGAAGAGAATGCCGAAGACGAGCAAAGCAGGCGAGTACCAGCTCTCGGCAACGCGAGCCTCCTGCGCTGCAGGCGAGAAATTGCCAAGAATCAGCAATAGCCACAAGACGAGGCTGATTAGGCCCAGGCCGAACAAGCTCCATGACACGATCTGATGCCGTCGCGCCCACTCCACCAGCACAAGTGAAACAAGGGCGCCAACTCCCCAGAGAAAATTCAGCAACGTGAGCGAGTAAGCTCGTCGTCCACTCTGCTCCCTGGCAACGATCAAATTGATGGCCGCCATGGTCAGCCCCAATCCCACGCCGTAGCAAGCCGTGCATAGGTAACTGAAGTTGCAGGACGCAAATGCCAACGAGCCCAACCCGGCAGCAATCAGCGGCATGCCCAGCAAAACGCTGCTGCGAAGGTTACGGTTGGCAAAAAGAGAGCCAACAAAGCCGCCCGTAAACTGCGCAGCCACCAGCAAGCCCGCGTCAGCGTCGGATAGTGAGCAGCGTTTCACCCAAAGCGGGAGAAGAGGCCCCAGCAGAGTGGTCGCGGCCCCCGTCAGCGCGAATTCCAAATAGAGCACCGCGAGTAGTCGCGAACTCAACCGCGAATTGGCCAATCCCGCCATGGGAAAATCTTACGGGTTGGCTCACCATCTGCCAAATCAGCATCGTTGTCTTATCGCACTGGAATCACCGCGATCGGCAATTGTGGATCGTAACTTTCTGAAACCACAACCGGGTGTTGTTGATCACGGGTTTCCTGCTTCACCTGATCTTTGACGTAGGTGAACAGTTCGTCCAGAGAAATCACTCCATCTTTGTTAAGATCGGCGCTGCCTTGTAACCCTTGCAGCAGGAACCAGGTAAAGACGCCGTGGCCTCCGCCCCATTTATGGCCTTCTAAAGACGTTTCTCCAGAACGGGCTGATGTAAAAATGGCTGTCCCCGGTTTCGATCGTCTCACCATTTCATCCAGGGCGCGATTGGTGGATTCCGACGCCGAGTAAACGAGGTCGCGCCGCCCTTTAGTACCAATCGCCTCGCTATGACACGCGTCGCTTAACACGACCACTCGCTGGGCCATCAGGTTCTCTTTGAGGGCAATTTCGATTTCTCTCATGGGTAGCGCTGTCCCGGCGATGTCGTCGATTTGAGTGTCATGGGTGATGAAGTAAACATTGTCTGGCCGTTTGGGATCAGGAGCGCCATGGCCGGCAAGATAGATCACCACGGTATCGTCGACATCGGGTTTTTGGAGAAAACTGCGCAAGGCTTTCGTGATGCCGGCAGTCGTGGCTTGCTCATTCAGCAATACCAACTTTCTCTCGGCTGAAAATCCCCCCAGGGTGCTGCTGGAGAGTGCGTCAGAAAGGGCGCGTGCATCCTGGTCGGCATAATCCAGTCTGGGAATTTTCGGGTCCTGGTATTTCGACACGCCGACAATCAATGCCCATCGCTTGCCGGGAGCCGCAGTTTTCGAGGAAAGCTTGCCTGCTGTTGTCACCCTGATGATCCGCGATTCCTCTTCAACGATTCCCGGAACATTTTCGACCCTAAGGGCGACGATATTGGTGCCCGGCTCAAGTGTAAGCGTCCGCTCGACCTTCAATGAGCGTCCTGCTCCTACACCTGGTTTGTCTCCTGGAGAAAGCATTATGCGCTGGGATTTGTCGAAGCCTCCATTCACCAGCAGCTCCGCTGATTTGATTCCTGTGTCGTCCTCAATGTCGGCCTTGATCTCGACCTGGTTATTTTGGATGGCTAAATTCTGCGAAGGCGAGATGATGCTGATTCGCGGACGAGATGGAGGCAAGATCGCCCGCCCCAGCGGCTGCGAAGAGTCAGCCACGATCCACGGACGGAGTTCAGCAACCGCCCTGGGTAGCTCTTCCAGGGCACATTGCTGGCACAGGATTCCGCGGCCTTCTACCGCAGCTGTTTCCACATCCAACATCTGCGTGCTGATTGTAATCGACGTTCCGAGCTTGCTGACGCTGCCGAAGATCATCTTGCGCGCATTCAAGATTTTTCCGATCTGGGCCGCCATCGCCTGGTCCGTGCGTCCGGAATGCTGGAAGTCCTGCTCTTTCAGTATCTGTTCAATGCGTGTCCGATCCACAAGTCGCACGCCGCTGCTTCCACCGATCTCGTTTCGCAGCATGTCAGAAACAGCGCGGGCCACGCCCGGCTCGATCCCTTGAGGATCCAGGTCCATAACGGCCAGAACCAGGTTGCCATCTGGCGGAATGAGAGCAGTTGTTTTGCCGAGAGGTTGAAACTTCACATCTGTCAGCAGTTTCATGCCAGAGGGCTGAATGCCTTGCACTTTCAACACGGTGATCTCGCCGTTTCCAGAGGCGGCGCTTAACCACCGGCCATCGGCGCTGAAGGCCACAGCCTGGGCGCCGCCCGGCAGCGGCCGGGAGAAGATCTCAGTTCCGCGTTGCAGATCAAACACGCCCACAAAGCTCTCTGTGGTTCGAACGCGGGCTGCAGCAATGTAGCGGTTATCGGCGCTCACAGCGATCGATTTCACTTCGCCATTGATTCCGTCGAGGGTCTTGGCAACTTTGCCGTTCTCCAGATCGTACAGCTTGATTCGGTCCTCTCGATATAAATCAGTCGGCCGTACGGGGCCGTGGAAGGTAAACGTGCCTTTTTGTAAATCAGAAAACTCGGTTCCAATGGATAAATGGGTAACTGAAAAATTGGTTGAGGCTGACAAAACGGTTTTGTCACTCTCTTGGATTTGACGCAGGAGTGAACGGTTCTTCACGTCCCATTCTGAAATAACTCCGCCTTCACCGACGGCAATAACGCTGGTCACAGCGGTTCCACCTTCGCGAAAAAAAACCAGCTTGATAGGCTTGTTGCCTCCATTGGTTAGACGGTAGAGTTCTTTTCCTCCTACTGGATCCCATACGATCACAGTCTTATCGTCGCCCCCCGAGGCCAGAAACTCTCCCTTGGGCGAGTAGGCAACGGTCCAAACCTTGCCATGATGTCCATGCAGATCTTTGACAGCGCCATTTGCCAAATCGATGACTTTTACCATTCCATCCTGGCCGGCCGAGGCCAACTGCGATCCAGCGCGAGTGAAGGCGAGAGAAGTTATACGGCCAGAGTGTTGCGCCAGCCACTTTGGGACGCCATTGGCAGCAACCTCGAGAATCCCGACCTTCCCGCTCTGAGTGCCTATG
>DASZFK010000647.1:0-6841 GCA_035939855.1 Candidatus Angelobacter sp. | reverse complement strand
GGGAGTACATCGAAATGGCTCCGCGCATGTTTGGTTGGATGAGCGTGGTCAGTACCGCAGAAGAAGCCCGGCTCAGAGTGGATATGTGGGCGGCCCAGGGCACAACCGCCATCAAGCTCTATGCCGGTGCTCACGGAGAGTTGATGCAGGCGGCGATCGACGAAGCCCATGAACGTTCCATGCGGGTATGGGCCCACCTGGGCGCCACGACCTACCAGCAGGCAATTGACATGGGCGTCGACCAGATCTTTCATGGTGTGACCGCCATGCCCGACACGCGGCCTTCGGGCATGACCCAGACCAACTATATCGAGTGGGCCAAGGGAACTATGGCCCTTGATCTCGACCGTCCTGATATTCAGGCGATGTTGAAGGCTGCAGCCCGCAGGAGAGTCGTGATGACCCCCACCGTCGCGGTCTCCGAGGCAGCGGAGCCAGGAGATTATGAGAAGCATCATATGGAAGAACAAAAGCGGTTCTACACGCCTGCGGCCTGGGAGCAGATTCAGAAATATATTCAGGGTCCACCGCAGCCGGAGTTCGCCGCCATGGCAGGCGAATTGAAGAAGAACAAGGAATTCATTCGCCGTGCTTACGAAGCTGGTTGCCTGCTCAGTACCGGGACCGACTATGTTCTTCTGACCATGCTTCCCGGCTGGAGCCTCTGGCGCGAAATGGAGATCTTCGCTGAGGCCGGCTTGCCTCCTATGGAGGTCCTTAAGGCTGCAACCTGGAACGGCATCTACGCCATCGGACGCACCGACCAGCTAGGCAGCATCGAGCCGGGCAAGCTGGCCGATTTCGTAATCTTGAACGCCAATCCACTGGAGAGCATAATCAACGTCCGGCAGGTATACCGCGTGGTAAAAGGTGGAGTTGTCTACGATCGAGACAAACTCCTCAATGGGCTGGTTGGATTGGTGAATTGATGACTAAGCGGACGCTCGCGCGCGTGTTGCAGCCAGGGATTTGGCCATGAGTTCCTTCATACTCCACGAGAAAAAGACATCGTGATAAACCGGATAGTCGGGTTCAGAACCAAAAGCGCGCTGACGATTACATTTGTATCAAACACAAAGCGCAATCAAGCGCCCTTGAGAATCGAATCCAGGATTTCTGGCGTTAGTCCGCGGCTCTTTGCTTTTTGCGCAACCTCTTTTAAGGTCTGCTCCAGCGGAGGATAGTCGGACGCGGCCAATTCACGCAGCCAGAGACTGAGAAGGGCCTGCATCTTGCGTTTCTCCTCCGGCGACGCTGCCTCATACGCCCGCGCCGTCTCCCGATCCAGCGGAATGGTGATAGTTGGGTTGGCCATCAGATTCCAATATGCAGCTCTCATGGCGCGCCCGGAGAGACGATCTTAGAACTTTTTCGCTCAACCCCAAGGAGACGATTTCAGAACTCCGGCTTTGATTCCGATTAGATTCAACAACTTGGCAAAATCGTTTGGCGATGTCGCGCTGCTCGTCTCGCTCGGATTTTGAATTGTCGGTCCTATAGTCCCGTTCTCCCCCTCATATCTTTCAATATGTTGGTGCTCGCACATGTCCGCCAGTATTTCTCCAACAGTGTAGCGGAACGTATACCAGCCGACTCCGGTGATTCCGATTGTGGCGAACGCAGATTTTATTTTGCATTGAGTGCACGATATATCCAATTGAGTCTATGAAGCGCTGAGATTGATTGCAAATTTCCTAAACGGCAAGGTCGCAGTTCGACTCCTTCCAAGGCACGAAGCTTCTTCTATTTATTTGTTTGGGCCTCCGTGCGCTCAGGGGCGTTGATTTCCGGATCATCCTGGACCGACTCCTCACCGAAAATTTACCGCAAAACGTAGGCACCATCGTTGCATTACCTTGGTAACTGTAACGTACTGTAGAAAGAAAACACTATCTATCAAGACAGTTAAATTAAAGACTTCAACTCAGATGCTAACTCGACTTTGACGAAATTCAGCGCTCAAGTCGCACAGTATCAGGAGCGGGTCAAGAACGACGGACTGAGAGAATAAAATGCGAGGATTGTTTATTTTTTTGGGCGTAATCGCTTCAGGTATGTTTTGCGCTCCATTGCAGGGCGAGAATGTATCGTGTGTCAACAATTCTGCCACAGTGACAACTTGCCGGATCGATGCTCCTAACGTGCAACAGCGTGTCACCAACTATCCTGATATTCAATTCACCCCTGGGGACAAAGTATCGGTCAGAGCGGGCGGATGTGTGCAAACCGGCGGCCACGGGCTGACGTGGAAAAGGTACGTCAATCCCAGCGGTGACAATGCTGATCGTCTTTACCATGGCCGTATATGGATACCTGGCGCTACTATGGGTATGGAGACCGTCGCCAGCGTTATCGCACGGTCGCCTGTTGTTGTCGCCAGCCCGCCGGCCGGCGCCAGCGCGTCGGAGATGTATCTGCGGCTTGGCTACGATGACGATGTTTACCGCGATAATGGATATAACGATCGTAACGACGACAACGGCACAGAGAATCAGTGTTTGGGCATGGGAAATGCGTGGGTTGAAATTACTATTTTTCACGGTGGCAATCCGGCGGCCCGCAGTTGTCCGAGCGCTGCCGTGGGTAACAAAGAGTCGATGGATGCATTTTGGGATTCGGTCGACGCGAATCTTTTGCCGTTCAATCCGGTATGGGGCGACCAATGCGTTCTTCCAGCTCCACACCAGGTAGATGTGGATTCGCTCTGCGTGGGCGCTGCTCAGCGCTGGGGTGATCCGAAGTTCATGTATGTGAACCCGACTCACCAGCCCGAGCTAACATGCTCTACATTTACTCCTACGGTAGAAAGCACGGACACTCCGGTGCCGGCACTCTGTAAGGTCCATGAAGTGGGCGTGCATGGTCATCTCAACTGGGGTTTCGCAACCTATACTGGCAAAATTTATTGGGAAGAGTACGATAATGGACCGTTTCAAGATAACGATTTCAATATGGTACTAAAGACCGGTGATGACGCTGGGGTCACTATCCACGGTGACCAGATCCGCGGCCGCGGCCAGACTCTGCCAAATGGGCAGCCCGATCCTAACATCGGCACACGGGGAATTGGCATTGAGTTCTCAGCCATTGAAACCATGAGCTTCGGAAATCCTGGGGTGCCAGAGTTGCTGACGCCCTCCTGGGCGACTTTGGCGGGTGGATCTGACCTCCAGCGCGGGGCCCTCATTGATGGGAAAGATGCCATTGTGACGGGACTCGTGGGCATGGATATGGCCCATGATACCAAGACCGAAATTCATCCCACCCTTGCAATGGCCATAAAAATCAAGTCGCCAGTCTGGGGTGACGCTGAAGAAGCATGGTTGATTCTTGCGCGCCGCAATGGAGACGAGGGCGAGTGCTCTCACTCAAACCTGAGATACTTGCACGCGCTTGACGGTCAGAACATAATTTTTCTTCTCGATTCATCCTACGCAAGCCCGCAAGTCGATACCGCGAAAACCACCTTCTATCATTTCAGGTCACAGTACCCATATTCAGCGGGAATCTTAAATGGTGGAAAAATTATCCTCACGCTCTCGAACCCGCAGGAAGGGGCTGTGATGGGCGAAATCCATTTCTTCAATGCTGCTCTCCCCAATCCATCGGGTAGTTCATTGACCAGCTTTTCCGACAACACGGGCGAGCACCTGTTCTATCTCGATGCCGACCGGCACGTCAACCAATTATACTTTTCCGGGAAATGGACAAATCAAGACCTTACCGCTGTCACCGGCAGCGGATCGGCTTTGCCCGCTGCGGGCAGTTCCCTGACCAGTTTTACCGACAACACCGGCGAGCATCTGTTCTATCTTGACGCAAACCAGCACGTTGATCAAATGTACTGGTCGCATAAATGGATCAATCAGGACATCACTTCGCTCAGCAACAGCTCCTCCGTTTTGCCCGCGCAAGGCAGTTCGCTGACTAGCTTTGCCGACAACACCGGCGAGCACGTGTTCTATCTCGACCGAGCCCAGCACGTACGCCAGTTGTACTGGTCCGGCGGCTGGATCAATCAGGACCTCACATCACTCAGCAACGATGCCTCCGCGTTGCCCGCCGCAGGCACTTCTCTGACAAGCTTTTCCGACAATACAGGCGAGCATGTGTTCTATCTCGACCCAAGCCAGCACGTACGCCAGTTGTACTGGTCTGGGAAGTGGGTCAATCAAGACCTTACCTCTCTCAGCAACGGCGCTTCCGCCCTGCCCGCGGCCGGCAGCGCATTGACCAGTTTTTCCGATAAAACCGGCGAGCATGTGTTCTACCTGGACGCGAACCAGCACGTAATCCAGCTTTACTGGTCGGACAAATGGACAAATCAGGATCTCACCTTGCTTAGCAACAGTGCTTCTGTCCTGCCTGCTGTGGGTAGTTCTCTGACCAGCTTTTCCGACAAAACGGGCGAGCACGTGTTCTATCGGGACGCCAATCAGCACATCCGCCAGTTATATTGGTCCGGCAATTGGACCAACCAGGACCTTACCTCTCTCGGCAGTAGCGGTTCCGCGCTTTCGGCCACGGGCAGCCCGTTCACCAGCTTTGCCGACAAGGCCGGCGAGCATTTGCTCTATCTTGACGCCAATCAACACTTCCGCCAGTTGTACTGGTCCGGCAAGTGGACTAATCAGGACCTCCTGGCTCTATCGCTGCAAACGTCGTCTCGTAATAATGTGTGCCGCTCTCCGGCCAAGTGCGCGGGAACCACGGACCTAAATGGAGTATGCAGTGGTCGTTGTTCCACGAGTCCCCAACCTCGAAAGAAAGCGATTGCCAAATAACATAACTGGCGGTCGCGGAACAGGCGCCCCAGGTGGGGCGAGAAGCGATTCGCCAGCTGCTAAACCACGAGCTGAAGCCGGTGACGGAAAAAATGTGGTGTATGGCAGAGTTGGACCGGGAATATATCACCCGATACCGCCTCAATTTTCCATGACACGAGATTGGGCTCGCCCGAGTAGTGTCAGACCACGTGCGATCGTGCGACGCGCGTTGAGCGGGTCACCGTTTTAAAATCAGCTTTGTAGTGAGGCGGAAAGCTTTCCACAGTTTTAATTTGTGCGTCTCAGCCCTGAAATTTCGAACTCGATCTAATTCATCTGAAAACAAATAGCTTACTGCCTGAATAGCGCAAAAATGAAAGGAAGGGTCTGTTGGCAACGTATTGAATCAAAACGCAATGAGTTCTGGCGCGCCCGGAGAGATTCGAACTCCCGACCTATTGCTCCGGAGGCAATCGCTCTATCCAGCTGAGCTACGGGCGCGCAAAGGCTAGAGGTTATTAGATTAACACAGGTGTAAAGTGCTCGAGCATTAATGGCCATTAATGGCTGACGCTTAACGCCCGATGCCATTCGGCAGGTGCACTGCTCTTCTCGGAATTCTGTTTTTGGTTGATGATTTTTCGGAAACAACGCAGCCCAGCGCAGCCGGGGCAGCTCGCATGTCTTTCGTTTCATATTGTGAATGAATGCTTTTCTCACTCGTCCACTGTACCCTCGGGGTAGCGCTACCAACATTTCTTCTCCTATACTCATCCAAGATGGAATTCTAGCCAAATACGAGAGGAAAGTTCCCCATGAGCGTAACGCCAGTAGCTGATCCAAAGTCCAAGCCAACGTCCTCGACGCAAACACCGCAATATGTCTTCTTTTTCGGCGCCGGCAAGGCTGAAGGCCACGGCAAGATGAAAGATCAGTTAGGGGGCAAGGGCGCCGGGCTGGCCGAGATGACCAATGCTGGTTTGCCTGTTCCTCCAGGCTTCACGATTCAGACTGAAGCCTGTCGCGAGTTCATGAAGAGCGGCGTTGTTTCGGAAGACGTTGACCGCCAGATGCTCGATGCCCTGGCCCGCCTGGAAAAACTGCAAGGACAGACCCTGGGCAAAGGCGAAAATCCTCTATTGGTGAGTGTTCGCTCCGGGGCCAAATTCTCGATGCCGGGCATGATGGATACCATACTCAACCTGGGTTTGAATGATGAGAGCGTCAAGGCGCTGGCCGCCAAATCGAGCAATGAGCGCTTCGCCTACGATTCTTATCGCCGCCTCATCCAGATGTTTGGCGCTGTCGTGCTGGAGATTCCTAAACATGCCTTCGACGAAGTCTTCGATTCTCTCAAGAAAAAGCGAGGTGTTACCCAGGACACCGGCCTGAACGCCGCCGACCTTCGAGAGGTGATCGCGCAATACAAGAAGGTGGTGCTCGAACATACCAGCCGGGAGTTCCCGCAGCAGCCTCTGGAGCAGTTGAGGCTGGCGCGCAATGCCGTCTTCCGTTCCTGGCTCAACGAGCGGGCCAAGGTGTATCGCCGCATCAATAATATCGCCGATGATCTGGGTACAGCGGTCAACGTCCAATGCATGGTCTTCGGCAATCTGGGTGAAACCAGCGGTACCGGGGTGGGATTCACGCGCAATCCGGCGACTGGAGCCAAAGAGTTTTATGGAGAAGTACTGATGAACGCCCAAGGCGAAGATGTGGTCGCGGGCATCCGCACGCCGCTGCACATCAGCGAACTTGAAAAGATCATGCCTGAGTGTTACCGGCAACTGCGTGAGATCACTTCGCGGCTGGAAAAGCATTACCGCGACATGCAGGACTTCGAGTTCACCATTCAGGAAGGCCGTTTGTATATGCTCCAGACCCGCAACGGCAAACGCACCGGACGGGCGGCTGTGCGGACTGCCATCGATATGGTCAACGAAGGGCTTATTACTTCCCAGGAGGCCATCTTCCGCGTCGACCCCAACCAGCTCTACGATTTCCTGGTTCCTAAGCTCGATGAAAACTCAGGTCCCGTGAACGTGCTAGCTAAAGGACTGCCGGCTTCACCGGGA
>DASZFK010000646.1:0-9415 GCA_035939855.1 Candidatus Angelobacter sp. | reverse complement strand
ACTCCGGAAGACAACACTCATGTGATCATACCCACTGGTCCTGGGGCTGGAGATGACGCCAGCCAGATTTCCTCGAACATCGAGAACTTTGCCATCTTCATGCGCCTCAACGCCGTCCCCGATCAGTGCGATTTCCGGAGCGGCCTGGATCCCAATGGCAACGCTAATTGCAACCCGCTGGGCGCCTCTGCAGCGAACGGCAAAGCGATCTTCGGCACCTTGATCCCGACGATCATCAACGGCGTGCCGCAGAAACCCAAGATCGGCATTGGCTGCGTTCTCTGCCACGCGGATACCTTCACCACCAATACCTCCAACATTGGGCCATTGAGCAATTCGCCCTTTGCTCCATTTTCCGACTATGCCATACACCACATGGGCTCTAACCTTGCCGATGGCGTAAACCAGGGACTGGCAGGTCCGGACGAGTTTCGGACTGCGCCGCTCTGGGGCGTTGGCCAGAGACTCTTTTTCATGCACGATGGACGCGACAACAACATTGTCCAGGTCGTCCTGGACCATGAGTCGATCGGCAACGTGTGCACCACGGTCAACAGCATTTCCGAAACGGTCACCATCAATGGCCAAACCAAGAACATCCCTTCCAAGCACACGCAGACTTGCGGTTCGGAAGCGAACGCCGTGATTGAGAAGTTCAGGACGCTCACCATTTCACAAAAGCAAGACTTGATTAATTTCCTTCGCTCGTTATAGAAAGCGAAGGCTCCACATCTCCGGGCCGCTTTCGTGGCCCGGAGATAAGTTTATTGTTTTCTGTGATTTATATCTATCTTCCCAATTTAGGAAATTAGAATTGTGTTAAAAATATTAGAAGAACTATTAGAATCTACATGTATATAATTGACTTTTCATGGTCGTAATCCTTAAGTCACTTGTTAGCGGATTAGTATTTTCTTTTTGACAAAATCATGACATTTGCAAAAATTAATCATGCTAACCTCACGTCCGTTTTTAGTTGAAGACCTTAAAAATTTCTGAGTGTTGCTGCTGACCACCTCCCCGAAGGGCTTCTACCAAGAACAAAACCAGGAAAAAGAGGACTGAACCATGAATACATCAACCGCCAAGTTGATGAGGTGTACCTTTGTCTGCGCCACGATGATGGTCCTGTTGTTCACAACTGTCCTGCACGCCCAATCCACATCACCTGGAACAACTACTACGACCACCGATACAACCGGAAGCACATCTACGACCACCTCAACATTTACAACATTTACCACGACTGATACGACTACAACCACAGCAAGCGACGCGGGTGTGGATACAAGCTTGCCCGCCGGTGTTTCAACGGCAGCCCAGGTGTTTGATCCTGGCCCGAGACCGGGAGCGCCTACGAGTGGCGCCGGCCATCCGATTGAAAACATGCCGATCGAACAAACCACCTTTTGGGTTGACGGCCTGATCAAGTTTGGGACAACCGTAACTCCTAAGGGAGCCAATGATTCCTCAGGCAATCCAACGCTATTTGGCCTGGGGCCATCCTTCAACGGCGAGAGCTGCCTGCAGTGCCATTCCCAGCCCAACATCGGCGGTACCAGCCCACAAAATAACCCACAGTTCACCGCAGCCAGCGACCATGGCGCCACAAATACGGTTCCAATATTTCTGAGCACGAATGGACCAATTCGGGAAGCCCGCTTCGTCCAGAATGCTGATGGTTCGCTGGACGGCGGCGTACATGAACTATTTACCATCCAGGGCAGGGATGACGCGCCGGCCGGCTGCCAGATTTCTCAACCTGATTTTCAGACCCAGGTCAACAACAACAACGTGATCTTTCGCATCCCGATAGCGACTTTTGGCGAGGGATTCGTGGAAAACACCACCGACCAGGCCTTCCAAGCTAATCTCGCAAGCCTGGCCGGGTCCAAGGTGAAGCGCGGTATCCGGGGACGCTTCAATACCAATGGAAACGACGGCACCGTTACCAAGTTCGGCTGGAAGGCACAGAACAAGTCAATGCTGCTCTTCGCCGGCGAGGCTGCCAATGTGGAACTCGGCATGACCAACGAAATCTTTACCAACGAGAAGACGGTTGGAAAGGGTTGCACCCCGAACTTTACTCCGGAAGACAATACTCATGTGATCGTCCCCGTCCCCCCACCCAATAGCACCAGCCCGGCTGGAGATGATGCCAGCGAGATCTCTTCCAACATTGAAAACTTTGCCATTTTCATGCGCCTGAATGCCCCGGCGAATCAATGCGATTTCCAGAGCGGCCAAGACTCGAGCGGCAATGCTCTTTGCAATCCTCTGGGTGCGTCTGCACGGAATGGCAAAGCTATTTTCGGCACGCTGATTCCGCAGGTTGTGAACGGCGTGGTGCAACCGCCGAAGATCGGCATCGGCTGCGTCCTGTGCCATGCGGATACCTTCACCACCAACACCTCCAACATTCCTCAATTGAGCAATGTGCGCTTTGCTCCATTTTCGGACTACGCCCTGCACCACATGGGCTCCAACCTGACGGATGGTGTGAACCAAGGAGTAGCCGGGCCGGATGAGTTTCGCTCGGCGCCGCTCTGGGGCATTGGCCAGAGAATCTTCTTCATGCATGATGGACGCGACAGCAACATCGTCCAGGCCATACTGGATCATGAGTCGCCTGGCAACGTCTGCACTACAGTCAACAGTGTTTCCGAAACCATCACCCTGAATGGGCAGCCCAAGTCAATTCCTTCGAAGTCTACCCAGACTTGCGGCTCGGAAGCCAACGCTGTGATTGAGAAGTTCAGAACCCTGACTACTTCACAAAAGCAAGACCTGATCGATTTCCTTCGCTCGCTGTAAAAACAGCGAAGGCTGCACGTCTCCGGGCCGCCGAGGCGGCCCGGACTTTCTATAGACTTACTTCTGCTCGTTAAGCTTAAGGTTCTCGCAGACCATCTGAAACAACAACGGCGGGCTTCGGGGAACTCGTTGAACTGTCCTCGACACCCCGTGGCATTCACTGCTAGCTCTGAACGCAATTTCTCCCGGAGTCTTTAGCGCGATAAAGGGCTTTATCGGCAGCCCGCACCACTTGGTCAAAAGAGGAGTTGCGGGTATTGTGGCCGGCCACGCCGATACTCACGGTTACCTGGAGCCTTTTCTTGTTGCCATGGTTGGCTTTGCTTCTCTTCGTCTTGTTGTTCTTGCGCCGGTCATTGCCCCGGATGGTGAAATCCGTATCGGCAATTCGTTGCCGCAGATCATCCAGATGCGTCAGGCACTGCTTCGTTGTCTTGGAAGAAAAGATCACGGCAAATTCCTCGCCACCATAACGAAAAACCTGTCCGCCACCTGAGACTTCGGCCAGGGATGTGGCCACCATGCGCAATACCTGATCGCCGCAATCATGACCATGCGTGTCGTTGAACTTCTTGAAATGGTCCACATCCACCAAAGCCACCGAGTAGCTATCGCCAAGTTTCAAGGCAGCTTCGTTGAACGCACGCCGGCCGGGGAGACCGGTCAACTCATCGAGAAACGCCATGTGGTATGACATTTCAACCAGGGAAGCCACCAGGATCAAACCGGCGGTCGTGAAGTAAAGGCCAGGAGCGCGCCCTTGAGAGGCGGCATTCAACGCCAGGAATGCCGTAACCAGAGCCCAGAAGAAGCCGCCTTCCAGAGGCTTCGGCCGCCAGATGAATCGCACCACCAGCACCGCCATAGAGAGGATGAAAACAATCAGCGCCGGCTGGGAAATATGAAGACGGTTCAAAAGCTTCCATTGAAAAAATGGCCGCTGCAATAGGGCAGCAATATCCGCCAGTTCAGGACGGCACAGCAATGCGACTACGACAAATTGCATGCCGATCAATGCCATGCATAAACCACCCGTCAGGCTCGCAATACCTTTTTCCTGCATGGCCGAAAAAAGCGCCAGGTTCATGGGCAGCAACAAGGCGATGGCGGCAAAAATCGTGGATGCTGCGCCAGGATTTTCGGATTGCTGGAGCACATAAAAGAGAATTGCCGCGTAGACGATAGCCAGAGCCACCATGGCCATCAGCACGCGGCTACGATTAAAGCGCCAGCTCAATAACGCGCCAATGGCAAACACTGCGTAAGGCAGCCACAGAAATACCTGCGATGCCGAAGGAGGCAAAACGGGAAAACGCGTCAACGCCACAGCGGACGCCAGCAGCAGTCCGCCGGGCATCATGAAAGAGTAGACAAGTTTCAAGCTTTTTGAATTCATGGTTACTTCGTGGCGCTGACTCACGTGGCGCTTTTTCGTTCCCACTTTTCTAAACTGTCTGAGCGCGATTCAACAGGTCACCCCTGTTCATGGACTAAAACGAGAGTTAAGATTACACCCATGTTGCGACGAGCTAAATCGTCGATCCTAATGGCCATCACATTCGTGGCCAGCGCTTATATTAATGCGCAGAATTCGACGACAAGAGCCTGCTCCGTTCAGCCGGAAATCTTTGCCCTGAAAAGCCGCGATCTGCCTGTGGGGCAACTCAATGGTGGAGTTTTCTTCACTGCGGGAATGACGATCGACGCTGACGGCGCTCCGAATGCTTATGGGCCAAAAAACAGAGGGCTCGATTACACTGCCAATGCCCGTGGCGCGCACGGTTGGGCCGCTTTGGTTACCAACAAACACGGCGCTCCTGTTCGACAACGAAATGGGCCTTATCGCGGCTTCTATGTCTCCACAACATCTCTGCAGCAGAAGAGCGTCAGGGACATCACAAATCCAAATCGGTATGTCGATGCGAGGACAATCCCTTATATCGCCTTGCCCAAAGATTTTGCCGGACGATTCGGTATTAGCCTGGGTGATTTAGCGCTGGTCATCAACGAGGCCAACGGCCTGTCTGCCTACGCGATCTTTGCCGATGTAGGTCCCCGAGGGAGAATCGGTGAAGGATCCATAGCATTGGCAAAGGAACTCAGCATCCCTCCTGATCCCCGCCACAGCCAAGCCTTTGGTCAAATTACCTACCTGATATTTCCAGGATCGGGCGTGGACGGATGGAGACGTATAACGCCCGCAGGTATAAGAGTGGTGGCGGAAAAAAATCTGGAGCAATGGATCCAAGAGACTGCAAGTTGCTATAACCGCATCGAAGAGCGTACGGCTCAATAGATTCTCTGTTTTTAATGTTCAGGCTCATTCAAAACGGAATATCTTCGTCCGTGATCTCTGCGGGCTGAGCATGATCGTCCGTTTGCGGTCCGCGCTGATCGAATGAAGATGAGGGCGCTGCAGTGCTCCTGGAGGAGCGGCCTTCAAAATCACCCCCGCCTCCACCCTCGCCACGACCGCTTAGCAGTAAGAGGTCATTAGCAACAATCTCGGTGCGGTATTTCTTTTCCCCGCTTTGCTTATCTTCCCAACTCGAGGTCTGTATCCGCCCCTCAATGTAGACTTTGGACCCTTTCTTCACATATTCGCCGACGATCTCCGCCAGCCGTTGCCAGGCAACAATGTTGTGCCACTCGGTTCTGTCTTGCCATTCTCCTGCCTTATCCTTAAATCGTTCGTTCGTGGCCAGGCTGAACTTGGCGACCGCCGTCCCGCCAGGTGTGAATTTAACCTCGGGATCTTTACCCAGGTTTCCGATAAGCATGACTTTGTTAAGGCTTTTTGCCATGAGAGACTCTTCCTTTTTTGTTGTTTCCGCCGCCGGTTCTTCGGCCCGCCTCAGGAAAGGTTATGTCTAAACCCGTCCAAAGTTCTTCGCAAAAAGGCAGGTAATTGTGCTCAATATATCAGTGCTTGCCCTTTTCTGAAAGCCCCGATCACACATGGGCTCCATAGATTTTATACAGCATCACGTAAACCACCACGCCGGTCACCGACACATAAAGCCATACCGGGAAGGTCCAGCGTGAAATCCGACGGTGACGGTCAAATTTCTCCCGTAGTCCGAAAATCAAAGATGTCATGACCAGGGGCACAACCGCTGCCGCCAGGAACGTATGTGAGATCAGGATGGTGAAATATAGCGTCCTGGCCCAACCTTGGCCGGGAAAATGGACCGACCGAACGTGCAAGTGGTAGTAGACGTAGGAAACCAGAAAGAGACTGGAAGCAATGACAGCCGCAATCATGAAGGCGCGATGCAGGCGGATTCTTTTCTGGTGGATCAGGATTCGCGCTGTAACAATAAGGACTGCGCTGGCCCCATTGAGCGCCGCATTGATTCCCGGAAAGATGTTGTAATCCACTGCCATCAAGCTGCCGGAACAGTGCTCCTGCGGTTAGCGATGACAAATCCGGCCATGAAAACCAGCAGGGTAAAGGCCGCCAACACCCCGATCGAAGGCCACAGAGGCAGAATCGTAGAGCCAAGCTTTTCAGGGAAGAAGGTGAGCTGTAAGGCGTCGGAGCCGTAAGTTAGAGGATTGATCAGCATCAGGACTTTGATCCCCTTCCAAGCGTTACTGAAAGGAAAGAGCGCTCCCGACAGCATCCACATGGGCAGCAGAAAAAGATTGATGATGGCATGAAAGCCCTGTGCGGACTCCATCCTCCAGGCAATCGCAAAACCAAGGGCGGTCAACGAGAAGGCCACCAGCAAGGTGATGAGCGCGACCAACAGGAATTGCTCCAGGTCCATGCGAATGCCAATCAGTGGAGCGAAGACCAGGAAGAGCAATCCCTGGATGGCGGAGAGCGTTGTACCGCCCAGCACTTTGCCCAGCACAATGCTCGATCGATGTACCGGGGCTGTCATGACTGAGAGAAGGAAGCCCTCATTGCGGTCCTGTATCACCGACATCATGGTGAAGATCGAAGTGAACAGGACAATCATCATCAGCGCGCCGGGAAAGAAAAATAGCAGGAAGTTCTGCGGCTGGCTTCCGCCGCTCGCCTTCAACGATGTTCCGAAGCCTGCCCCGATCACTACCCAAAAGAGCAGAGGCGAGATGATCACTCCCACGACCCGCGCCGGCTGCCGATAGAAGCGCACGAGCTCCCGCCACCATAACGTAAAAGCCGGTAAGAGCGGGTTCACCCTTGGCAAGGCCACGCTGGCTGGAGTAACTGCTGCTTGCACCATTACTTTTTCTCCTCTGGCTGAGCTTCCGTCCAAAAACGGTGCCCGGTTCGATGGATGAACACATCTTCCAGCGTCGGCTTGCTGATGGAGATTGACTCGATCTCGCCTGGGAACGATTCCACAAGCTCAGTTGCAAACCTATGCCCCTCGCGGCGTTCCATACGGATTTTGCCATCCAGCACGCTAGTCTGGATTCGGAACCTCTGCTCAATGCGCAGCGCCAAGGATTCAGGCTGGGATGTCTCCAGGATGATCACATCGCCGCCGATCTGGCTTCGCAGCTCCGCCGGAGTACCCATGGCGACCACTTCTCCATTGTTGAGGATGGCCAGGCGGTCGCAGCGCTCCGCTTCTTCCATGAGATGAGTGGTCACAATCACTGAGACCCGCTCCTGATTGCGCAATTCATGCAGGTACTGCCACAGGTCACGGCGCGCGCCCGGATCGAGTCCGGTGGTAGGTTCATCGAGCAATAAGACACTGGGCCGGTGCATCAATCCTTTGGCCAGTTCGACCCGGCGCTTCATGCCTCCGGAAAAAGTCTCAACCTTTTCCTTGGCGCGATCGGCGAGTCCCACACGCTGAAGCATTTCGGCAATCCGCTCTTGCAGCATGGCGCCGCGCATTCCATAAAGATGGCCCTGATGCCATAGGTTCTCTGCGGCGGTCAGTTTGATATCGACGCTTTGGGCCTGAAAAACCACTCCGATCCGGCGGCGCACCTCGTCCGGTTGCTGCGCCGGATCGAAGCCCGCAATCAGCGACCTGCCGCCAACCGGCAGCATTAATGTGGAAAGGATTCTGAAGAGCGTGGTCTTTCCACTACCATTGGGGCCGAGTAGCGCAAAAATTTCTCCAGGCCGGACGTCGAATGAAACGCCGTTGAGCGCCGTGCGGCTCCCATAGCTGTGCCGCAGGCCTTCAATCTGGATCACCGGAGTATATTGAACCCCGGTTTCTGCTGAGACCGTGTTTTGCAATGTCGTAACCATTTCTAAGAACGCACTACGTTAATCATCATCAGCGCAAAAAGCAATGGCAGGTAAATGACCGAAGCCTGCAAGAGCTGGCGGGCAAACTTTTTCGACGCCGGCGCTGTGGGCGGCAGCTTGATCAACGCCAGCCTGAAGTTGAACCAAAGAAAGGCCAATCCAAGCGCCAACGCTCCACCAAGATAAAGTTTGCCGGCCATGTGCAAGCCATTGGGCAGCAAGCTCACCGGAAGCAAAACCGATGAATAAGCCAGCATCTGCCGGATCACCTTGGCCCCATCGCTATCCACCACTGGAAGCATCTTGACCCCGGCCGCCTCGTAGTCTTCGCGATACAGCCAGGCGATTGCCTGAAAATGTGGAAACTGCCAGACAAAGACGATCAAAAATAATACCAGCGATTCGATTTCCAGCGTGCCGCGGATTGCAGTCCAACCTAGTACCGGAGGCATCGCGCCCGGAAAAGCGCCTATAAAGGTGGAGATGGGCGAGCGCTGCTTCAACGGCGTATACAGACCCAGATAACAAGCTGCCGTGAGGAAAGCCAGGATTCCAGTCAGCAGATTCGTAGCCAGCGCCAGGTAAATAACGCCGGCAAGAGTAGTCACAATACCCGCGGCCATTCCCGTCGAGAGTTCCAGGCGCTTGGCCGGGATCGGGCGATTGCGCGTGCGAACCATAAGCGCATCCAGGCGATGCTCCATGGCCTCGTTCAATGCCGCGGCTCCGGCAGAGGTCAGGCCAATCCCGATCATCGCTTGCAGCAATGCCCATGACAACGACGAGATGCCGGATTTAGCCGCAGCCATATAAAAACCGGCCCATGCCGTCATCATCACCAGAGACGTCACGCGCAACTTGAATAGCTGGGCACAGTCGCTGAAGAGGGAATGTTTCTTCAGCACCAGGGGCGAAACCGCAGCGGCTGATTCAGCAATACTGTGGGAACTGCTCATACACTGACCACCTGTTGTCTGCTTTCGAAAGGTATCACCTCTGCCAGTTCTCTGCTGTGGCGATGGCCCTGGATGATCAGAACCAGAGTAACCGCCAGAATCAGCGCTCCAACAGCTAAATGGGCTACAGTCGTTCCCACCAGCGCCGCAGTGGGCTGTACTTCGATCACTCCTTGCACGATCCGCGTCACATAAGCGGCAAATCCCAGCAGAAGCTGCGCCACCAGCAACAATATCAACGTCAGCGCCGGACGCTTGAGCTGAGAAATTCCACCATGACGCGTGAGGGTACGCAGTGCCACGTACAAGATCAAGCCTGCCACCAACAATGCATTGAGGATGTGCGGATACAAGAATGTGTGGACGATCTTGTTCGCCGGCCAGAGGTTTGCGTCCCCCGGACCCCACTTGGTCCATACGTGCCGGAAAGCCGCTC
>DASZFK010000645.1:0-19257 GCA_035939855.1 Candidatus Angelobacter sp. | reverse complement strand
TCTCCTCCACGTCGCCGCGCGTCCCGCCAACGCATCACGGAAATAGGAGCACATCCAATACGACGCCCCACTTCATTGAGGGAACAACCGGAATCTAATAAGGTCAAAGCTCGCTTGCGCCGATCTCCCAGTAGATCGGCGCTTCCTCGGAGTCTGGACATAGCTCACGAGCGGAGACCAGAGCCCTTCCATTATAACATTATTTATGCAGAGGTCAATAGCCATTAGTAGCTCTTGGCATTTTGACCGGTTGCCTAACCGCAAAGCCAGCAGCCACGAAGCAGAAGCTAAGGATTAATGGCTAACGACCAACAGCTAATTTAGAATCATTCACCTATGAACAAAGTCGTTGCCAATGTGGATGAAGCCATTCACGATGTTACTGACGGATGCACCATTATGGTCGGTGGGTTTGGGCTCTGCGGCATTCCCGAGAGCCTGATCGAGGCCTTGGTGCGCAAAGGCGTGAAAAATCTGACGACCATCTCCAACAATGCTGGTGTCGATGAGTTTGGCCTGGGCAAGCTGCTGTATGCCGGCCAGATCAGGAAGCATATCGGCTCTTATGTAGGCGAGAACAAGATCTTCGAGCAAATGGTGTTGAGCGGCAAAGTGGAGTTGGAACTGAATCCTCAAGGCACGCTGGCCGAGCGTATCAGGGCGGGCGGCGCGGGCATCCCGGCATTCTTCACTCCTACGGGCGTGGGCACTCTGGTGGCAAAGGACAAAGAAGTTCGCGAGTTCGATGGACGCCCCTACGTGATGGAACGGGCGCTCAAAGCTGATTTTGCCCTGGTGAAAGCCTGGAAGGCCGACCGCTGGGGCAACCTCGTTTTTCGAAAGACCGCGCGTAACTTCAATCCCATGATGGCCACCGCCGCCAAAGTTACCATCGCTGAGGTCGAACACATTGTTGAGCCGGGCGACATTCCTCCAGACTCGGTCCACGTTCCGGGAGTCTACGTGAAAAGAATTCTCCTGGCGCCGAATGCAGAAAAGCGCATCGAGAAGCGCACAGTGCGGAAGAGAGCTTAGGAGTAGCTTAGGAGTGAACATGGCAACCATACGGGCAACTGACAAACAAAAAGACATCGAGAAACGCGAACGGATCGTCAAACGCATTGCCAAGGAACTCCGCGACGGTTTTTACGTGAACCTAGGCATCGGCATGCCCACGCTGGTCGCCAACTACGTCCCCGAAGGCATGGATGTGATCCTGCAAAGCGAAAATGGCATGTTGGGCATTGGGCCGTTTCCGTTGGAAGGCGAGGAAGATCCCGACCTCATCAATGCCGGCAAAGAGACCGTAACTGAAATGCCCGGCACCGCATATTTTTCCAGCGCCGACTCTTTTGCCATGATTCGTGGCGGCCACATCGATCTGAGCGTCCTGGGAGCCATGGAAGTCGACGAAGAAGGCAATCTTGCCAACTGGATGATCCCGGGCAAAATGGTCAAAGGAATGGGCGGAGCTATGGACCTCGTGGCAGGCGCTCGGCGCGTGGTGATCGCAATGGAGCACACCACCAAGGATGGCACGCCGAAGATTTTAAAAAAATGCAGCTTGCCCCTCACTGGAATGAAAGTAGTCGACACTATTGTGACCGAAATGGCATTCATCAAGGTCACGCCTCAAGGGCTGGTGTTGGAAGAAGTAGCTCCGGGACTGACTCCCGAAGATGTTCAAAGGGCCACCGAGCCAAAATTGAACGTGAGCCCCAATTTAAAGGTAATGGAGTGAGGCCGTAAGCTTAAACTGAGAGACTCAGTCGTGTGTGTAGACGAGTAACAGGGCATGACTTTAGTCGTGCGGAATATGGCCCCGCTGCTTTTTCAATTACCCAATTACCAATTTACCCAATTACCCAATCCAAATCATTCATAACGCAACGCCACCATCGGATCAACCCGCATGGCGCGCCGCGCGGGAATATAGCATGCCGCGAAAGCAACCGTCACCAAAAGCAATGCCACGCCTGCAAATGTTGTTGGATCGGCGCTGCCAACGTGAAAAAGAAAAGTTCCGAGAACGCGCGTGAATCCGAACGAGATCAGCAAGCCGGCGACGATTCCGAGTATTGAAAGTTTCAGCCCTTGGCTCAAGATCATTCCTAGTACGCTGCTTCGGGTCGCTCCCAGCGCCATGCGTATGCCCATCTCATGAGTGCGTTCGGTTACCGTGTAAGCCATCACGCCGTAAAGTCCTACCGCAGCCAGCAGCAAGGCCATAACGGCAAAAGCGCCGATCAGCGAGGAAAGAAGGCGTGGCTGGTCGGACGCGCTCTCCACCGCTTGTTCCATGGTGGTAAATGCAGGGATGGCAAGATTCTTGTCGAGGGACCAGACAGCGCTGCGCACCGGAGCTGCCATTTCAAGCGGTGGACCCGTCGTGCGCAGGGCGATCGTCATGCCTGGACTCGGCGCTTGATCAAGCGGCATGTACATCATGGGCGGTTGTTCAGCTTCCAGAGTGAAATACTTTACATTGCCAACAATTCCCACGATTTCTTTCCACTTCGGATCCGCTGGATCGCCATTGCTGATTCGTTTGCCAACCGGGTCTTCATCGCCCCAATAGCGCCGCGCCATCGTCTGATTGATCAGGACCACCGGCTGGGAATCAGCCGTATCGTGGTCGCTGAAGTTTCGGCCGCGTACCAGTGCGATCCCCATTGTCTGATGAAAATTGGGCATTACCGACGAGTACCATGCCACCGGCCTCTTGTCGGGTTGCGGCAAGGGTTTGCCTTCAATGAAGAAGTCGCTGTCGCTGCCGCCCACGCCGTTCAAGGGAGGATCGGAGGCCGCGCTCACAGCCGTTACACCGGGAAGCGCAGCCAGGCGTTGGACCAGTTGTTCGTAGAAGTTCGAGATCTTGGTCCGGTCGGAATAGCTCTGGCGGGGCAGCCGCACCGTCACCTCCAGCAGATGATCTTGCCGGAAACCAAGATCAACACTGGTCAGCCGCAGGAAGCTCTTCATCAGAAGCCCGGCTGAAACCGATAACGCCAGGGCGATCGTGACGTCGGCGATCACCAGCACGCTGCGCAGTCGTCTTCCACCTTTGCCGCTTGTGGACCGCGCATTTTCCTTGAGCACCTCCGTGACATTGGCCCGAGTGGCTTGCAGGGCGGGCGCCAACCCAAATCCCAAGCCGGTCAGCACCGATAGAGCCAGAGTAAACAGCAGGACGGCCAAATCAATCTTCACCGGCTCTACCGAACTGATCGTGGCTGGCAGTGCTTTTGAGAGAAATGTGGTTCCTAAAAAAGCCAGCAACAATCCAAGCCCACCGCCCAGCAAAGCAAGCAGGCAGCTCTCGGTGAGCAACTGCCGGACCAGCCGTGTTCTCCGTGCTCCCAAGCCAACCCGCACGCTGATTTCTTTCTGCCGGGATGCTGCCCGGGCCAACAACAAGTTCGCTACGTTGGCACAGGCGATCAACAACACCAAGCCAACCGCTCCCCATAGAAGCCACAATGATTTTTGCGCCTTGCCTCCGATTTGCTCTTGCAGAGGAATGAGCGATATGCCGACACCTTTATTTGTGTCAGGGTACGATTGAGCCAGGCGGCCCGCGATGGCGCTCATCTCGGTTTGCGATTGTTCGAGCGTCGTGCCTCTTCTGAGGCGGCCAATGACCCGCAGTACTGCATTCCCACGACCTCGAGGAGGGACTTGAAGTGTCGTCCATATTTCGCGGTTGGGAACGATTGGGAACGCAAATCCCGCGGGCATTATTCCCACAATCTCATAGCCAATGCCATCGAGGTTAATGGTCTTCCCCAGCACCTTGGGATCGGCGCTGAACTGGCGGCGCCACAGATCATCACCCAGCACGACAACGTGCGCAGAGTTAGGGCGATCATCCTCAGCCGTGAAATCCCGGCCTAATGCCGGGGGCACTCCCAAAACGGAAAACATGGAATAAGAAATCTTTGCGCCCCGCAGCAACTCAGGTTCGCCGCTGCCGATCAGGGTCGGCGCCCATCCTCCCAGGTCGGCCATGTCTTCGAATGTATGGCTTTGAGAGCGCCAGTCAAAAAAGTCGGCAGGGTTGGTCCACTCATCAACCGGTCCGCCGCGCAGGTGATGGTCGGCCCAGATCGTCACCAGTCGCGAAGGCTCTTTGTAAGGTAGCGGACGAAGAAGAACAGCATTGATCGCGCTGAAAATGGCCGTATTGGCCCCGATGCCCAGGGCCAGCGTAAGCACTGTGACAATCGCAAATCCCGGACTCTTGAGCAGCGTTCTCGCTGTATAACGCAGGTCCTGGCCCAGGGTCTCGACAAAGCCGATGGTGTTCATGCGATAAATCTCCTCTCGAATGCGCAAGGGATTGCCAAGCTTTCGGTACGCTGCCGAGCGGGCCTCTTCCGCCGGCATGCCCCTGGAGATGTTGTCGTCAATCTCCATGTCCAGGTGAGCCTGAATCTCGCTGGAACGTTCTCGATCCCACCGATCTCGCCGAAAAAAACGCCGCCAACTCATGGCCTCACTCCTCCGCCGGCCGCAAAATCCGGTTGATGGCCTTTACCAGTTGGTCCCAGCGGCTGGTTTGCTCGGCCAACTGCTTCCGTCCTGTTCGGGTCAGCCGGTAATACCGGGCCTTGCGGTTGTTTTCAGACGTTCCCCAAAAAGAAGAAATCCAGCCACGGTCTTCCAGGCGATGCAAAGCCGGATAAAGCGAGCCGTGCTCAACTTGCAGTACCTCATCGGAGCGATACTCAATCGCATGAGCAATCGTGTGTCCGTGGGCTGGGCCCACCACCAGGGTCTGCAGGATGAGCAGGTCCAGGGTGCCCTGCAAGACCTCGCCTTGGAACGGATGTGCGCCTCTTTTTGCCATATCTTCAAATACTCTACTCCAGAAGATGATCTAGTGGAAGGAGAATTAAATCTGAGGCTCTCGACAGCAAAGATGAGCCTCTGCCCCAAAGATCATCGATCGAGGTTGCCTTTTTCTTCTGGCATCCCGGTTCTCCGTGCGACTATACTGCATCAGAAAGTCTGTATGACCAGTGGAGGGAACCATGCGCGCTGACCGTGTGGAAGTTTCATGGGATACGAGTAAATCCAAATGGTTGATTCGAATCGAAACTGGCGAAGAAGTCCTGCGCCGCCACTGCGATTTGCCAAAAAACGCTGATGAAGCTGCGCTTCGCTCAGCCGCCGAAAATACGGTGCGCGATGAAGGTTATGACCCGGAACCAGGACAAATTACAGTTCGGCGGTTGGCGAGTTAGATTTCGGCAATCCAAAAGATACAAGCTCCTGGCAACATCGAAGCTTTTGGTGGGCCCGGAGGGACTTGAACTTGAGGCGCATCAGGAGGCGTGAGCGGAGCGGGTGCCTCCTGCCGAAATCCTGAGCGCAGCGAAGGACCTGACGAAGTGGTGGGCCCGGAGGGACTTGAACTTGAGGCGCCAGGAGGCGGGAGCGGAAGCATCCTGCCGAAATCCTGAGCGCAGTGAAGGACCTGACGAAAGTGGTGGGCCCGGAGGGACTTGAACCCCCAACCAACAGATTATGAGTCTGCTGCTCTAACCATTGAGCTACAGGCCCCGATGACGACATTTTCAGTTTCGCACACCCGATGAAATGTTGCCAGCTTGGCCCTTGATATCCCTGGCACTCTGAAGATTCTGCCTTTGCTCTTCAATTACCCATTTACCAAATTACTCATTTACCAAATGCTCGTTATCGCCTGCATAACGGCCTAAGCGGTGTCCATCAGGATTCAGCTCTTGCCTTGATATCCCAGACGCGCCGAGATGGATTGCGCCGCTTCCTTGACCAAGGCAGCGAAAGCAATAACTTTTTCGGTTGTAATTCGGGTGAGTGGACCGCTTACGCTGGCCGCGCCAATCACCTTTTGATTGGCATCAAAGATCGGGGCCGCGATGCAGCGAGCACCCAGGACAGCCTCTTCGTTGTCGAGCGCGTATCCTTGCAAGCGGCTTTTGGCCAAATCTTTTTTCAGCTTAGCGGGCTGGTTGAGCGTGCGCGGCGTGAGCCGCTCGAATGTCAGCGAGTCGATCAACTCCTTTGATTCTTCTTCAGGCAGATGGGAAAGCATTGCCTTTCCCAAGGCCGTGCAATAAAGCGGACGCCGAACTCCAGTCTGCGACGCCAAACGGAAGGTGTGCGAACTCTCAATCACATCCAGGTAGAGGATCTGTTGCCCGTCGAGCACCGCCAGATTCACGGTCTCGCCGGTTGCCGCCCAAAGCTTCTGCAATATAGGCCGCGCCATCTTGCGCAAGCTCTCCTCGAAATTAATTCCGGAACCCATGCGTGCCAGCTTGGGACCAATCACATAAGCCCCCGCGTCATCGCGGTAAAGATAACCCTCGGTCTGGAGATGGGCGAGAAAGCGGTAGGCAGTACTTTTGTTGATGGCCGTCTGCTTGGCAATTTCCTTGAGCTGCAAGCCGGAAGGATTGCTGTGAAGAGCCTCAAGTATCTTCAAAACCTTCATCACAACGCCGACGGGTACAGCTTTGGATTCGCGCGCGCGGCGCATAATTTGCCTTCTCCTGAAAAAAACGTTGACGGCATTTTAGCAGATGAAATCAAGCTTTCAAAAAAACTAACCTTTCTCGCGGATGCTATTAGTAACAATCGAATTCTTGCCGGGGTCAGGAAGAATATTGTTTTTAATTCGTGTTCATTCGCGTTAATTCGTGGCTAATCTGGTTTTCTCCGTGCCGTATCCTGCCCTCGAGCGAAGCGAAGGGTGGTGGCTTTGGCAGCGAAACAGTTTGACATGCAATTTCCAGCGTGACACTATAGCCATCGCAATGATTGAAAAACAGATTTCATAATATGAAACTGTAGTTATTGGATAATGGCATGGTGACTCGGCAGCAAAGAATCTCAAGGAGCGCGTCGTGAGTGTCACCATTCAACCGTTTCCAAACGTAACTGTCACCCAACCGCGACGCAAGTTTCTTCAGATCCATCCGAAGGACAACGTTCTGGTCGCGCTGACCAGCCTAAAAAAGGGCGACGAGGGCAATACCGCTGGTCTTGCGTTTGCTGTCGCATCTGATGTCCCTGCAAAACATAAATTTGCCACTGCCAGTCTCCAGGCCGGCGATGCGATTGTGATGTACGGCATCACCATCGGCAGAGCAATCCAACCAATAGGACAGGGCGAACTGATTACCACCCGCAACGTTCGTCACGATACAGCCAAGGTTGAAAGAAAACTGGCAACTCTCGGGTGGAATTCGCCGGATGTTTCCCGCTGGCGCTCGCACACGTTTGCCGGCTACCACCGCTCTGACGGCCAGGTCGGCACTCGAAATTATTGGCTGGTCATCCCGCTGGTATTTTGCGAGAACAGAAATGTAGCTGTTCTCAAGCAGGCATTCGAAGAAGAGTTGGGATACGCGGCGCCTCAGGTGTATCGGAACCACGTAGCGAAGCTTGTGGAGCTTTACCGCCAGGGAAAAATCAGCGACCTGGGCCGCCTCGAGATCGAGCGGCCGGAAATCACCCGGCAGCAGCGCAAGATTTTCAGCAACGTCGACGGCATTAAATTCCTGACTCACGAAGGCGGCTGCGGTGGCACACGCCAGGATTCCAGCGGTCTCGTGGGCTTGCTTGCCGGATACATTCATCATCCCAATGTGGCTGGGGCGACCATACTCAGCCTGGGATGCCAGAATGCACAGGTAGAATTTTTGCGAAAAGAGATTGTTAAGCGCAATCCGAACTTCAATAAGCCGTTGGTGGTGCTGGAGCAACAACAAAGCGGATCGGAATTCGCCATGATTTCCCAGGCCATTCAGCGGACTTTTCTGGGCCTGGTGGAAGCTGACAAATGCACGCGCCAGCCGGCGCCTCTCTCCAAACTTTCCGTCGCGCTCCAGTGTGGCGGGTCCGATGGCTTTTCCGGAATCTCCGCCAACCCTGCCATTGGCCATACTTCCGATCTCATTGCGGCTCTTGGAGGCACAACCATCTTGTCGGAATTCCCGGAGCTATGCGGCGTGGAGCAAGAGCTGGCCGACCGCTCCACCAGTTCCCAGGTTGCAGACCGCTTTTTGCAATTGATGCGTGACTACAATACGCGGGCCCAAGCCGTAGGCTCCGGCTTCGATATGAATCCGTCGCCTGGCAACA
The DNA here is from genome assembly GCA_035939855.1 of Candidatus Angelobacter sp. Classification (GTDB taxonomy): domain Bacteria; phylum Acidobacteriota; class Terriglobia; order Terriglobales; family Acidobacteriaceae; genus Angelobacter. The sequence continues at coordinate 11,124 of DASZFK010000645.1, read as the reverse complement.
TCCGCGACGGACTGATCACCGACGCCATGAAGTCGGCGGGGGCTGCCAAAAAAGGCGGTACATCGCCGGTCACCGCAGCACTGGATTTCCCTGAGTATTGCACTGAGCCGGGCTTGAATCTCTTGTGTACTCCGGGAAACGATGTCGAATCAGTGACTGCCCAAGTCGGCGGTGGGGCCAATGTAGTCTTGTTCACAACTGGCCTGGGTACACCCACGGGCAATCCGATTGCTCCTGTGATCAAGATTTCCACCAACTCAGAGCTGGCCCAGCGCATGAACGATATCATCGATCTCGATGCCGGGGCCATCATCAGCGGCGACCAGAGCGTGGAAGAAACAGGCGAGAACATTCTGGAACTGGTGAGCCGCGTGGCCAGCGGCGAAGTCAAAACCAAGGCCGAGAATCTGGCACAGGATGACTTCATTCCTTGGAAGAGAGGAGTTTCCCTCTGAATACTTTGGGCCACAGTGACGGTATCTTTCGCCTTGACGGACAAGTAGCGATAGTGACCGGCGGCGCAAGTGGCATCGGGCAAGCCATCGCGGAGATGTTTGCGGCGTATGGCGCGCGTGTTCACATTCTGGATGTGAACCAGCAATTGGCCGAGAGCGTCGCTGCGAAAATCCGCAATTTGCAGGGTGCCGCTGCTGCCCACGGTTGCGACGTCTCAAGCCAGCGCGAGGTCGAAAGGGTTTTTGACGAAATCATCTCCCAGGAAGCAGTCGATATCCTTGTGAACAGCGCCGGCATTCCGATGATCGGAAAATTGGAGGAGACAAGCGAAGCAGACTTTGACCGAACCTACCAGGTGAACATTAAGGGCACCTATAACTGCATGTTGGCTTGCATCGAGCACATGAAGGCCAGGGGTTGTGGCGTGATCCTCAACATGGCTTCGATTGCCGGTTGGGCTGGTTTGCCGGATCGATTTGCATATTCGATGACCAAGGGCGCAGTGGTGGCCATGACCTATTCCGTAGCCAGGGACTACGAGGGATTTTGCAACTGGGACACCAAGCTCACGAATTATTGCGCGGCCAGGCAGGGTCCAGGCCGCGACCTGGTGCGCGAATATGTGGAAGCTGCCCGCGCCGAAGGGCTGCGCGTAGGTTTTTATTATTCGCTGATGGACTGGCACCATCCTGATGGCGCGCGTTGCGCCACCGACGAAGAAGCACGCAAACGCTTCGTTGAATACACTCACGGCCTGATTCGCGAACTGCTCACCAACTACGGCAAGATCGACGTTCTTTGGTATGACGTCCGTTGGCCGCTCAACGCCGATCAGTGGGAATCGGAAAAGATGAACAAAATGGTGTTTGAGCTGCAGCCTGACATCATTGTGAACAACCGTAACGGCCTGCCTGGCGACTTTGCCACGCCCGAGCAGCGCATCGAAGCTGCCAAGGACAAAGCCTGGGAAGCCTGCATGACCCTCAACGACAGTTGGGGATATCAACATGCCGATGACAATTGGAAGACCTCGAAGCAGGTCATCCGCAACCTGATTTCCTGTGTCCGCGACGAAGGCAACTACCTGCTGAACATCGGACCAAAAGCCGATGGCTCAATTCCGGAAGAATCCATCCGAGTGCTGAGCGAGGTCGGCAAGTGGATGGAAAAGAACAGTGAGGCGATCTATGCTTCGGAGACCTGCCAAGTGCGCCGCAATAACTATGCCAGCTTCACGCGCAAGGGCAGCACCTTATATATGCATGTGCACTACTGGCCGGGCGATACTGTCGCTATGAGCGGCCTCAAAACCACAGTCAAATCGGCGCGGCTTCTGGCTACCAACAAAAAAGTGGAGTTCCAGCAGGATCAGTATCGCATACGCATCACCGGCCTTCCCTCGGAAGCGCCGGATCATCCAGTAACGACGATTGCCATGGAGTGCGAATCGGAACCTACACAAGATTCAATCTTCGTGCGTAAAGAAAAACCCCGCGAGGGAGGGTGAGGGGATTTCTAATTTCTAATTTAATTTCTAATTTTTGATTTTCAAATACAACACTCTCCGCAGATCCTGCGTTGTTCTCTGGGTTTTCTCTGCGCTCTCTGCGGTCTCTGCGGTGAGCTTGTTTCCTTCATCTTCCTCTGTGGTAAAAGTTTCTTTGGGTCGTGGCTATGCTGCGCTGGGCGTCCTGTGGTTCGGGTTTCGTGATAAATCAAAAAATCTAAACGATTCATTTAGCGCTACTCGATGGAATACGAATTTCGATTCGTGTTAGCCTGCCCTCAGCCTTTGAGGAGTGTTTTCTCAGTGTCTCAGTGTCTCCGTAGTGGGTTTTGGTTGTGTATCTGCTACGCTCTGGTTTGCTCAGGGACGCTCCTGCTCCATGCGCAAGACACTCGTGATGTGCGTGAACCAGGGATTCCGGCCATCTGCATGCAACTCACCGCCCGGCTTGCAACCCAGGACGGGAATTTGCCGGAGAATGCCGAGGCCAACTTGGATACCTCAAGGATTCAGGATGCACTCGACCACTGTGTTGCCGGAAGGGCCGTTGAGCTGCGATCCGACACAGCTCACGATGCCTTTTTGACTGGACCGCTGGAGCTTAGAGGTAGCGTGACGCTGGTGGTTGCTGCGGGAACCAAACTGTTCGGCAGCCGAAACCCAAGGGAATACGACCTTCGTCCAGGAAGCTGCGGCGTAGTCAATGCGGATGGCCGCGGCTGCCGTCCCATGATTCACGCTGCTAATGCTCCCCACAGTGGTGTGATGGGCGCTGGCTTCATCGACGGACAAGGTGGAGCGAAGCTTCTACATCAGGACGTGAGCTGGTGGGATCTGGCCCATCAGGCAAAAGTAGAAAACAAACATCAAAACTGCCCGCGCATCATTGTCGCGGAGTCTTCCGATGACTTTACTCTTTACGGCATAACGCTGCGCAATTCTCCCAATTTCCATGTGGTCGTAAGCCGCACCAACGGCTTCACTGCCTGGGGAGTAAGAATTGATGCTCCCGCAACCGCGCGAAATACTGACGGCATCGACCCGTCGTCTTCAACCAACGTCACCATCGCTTATTCCTTCATTCGGGCTGGCGACGACAATGTGGCCATCAAAGCCGGCAGTGCAGGTCCGTCGACACATATAACCATCGCTCACAACCATTTCTATTCAGGGCATGGCATGTCGATTGGCAGCGAAACCAATGGGGGCGTCAGCGCAATTCATGTCGCTGACCTTACTATCGACGGGGCTGATAACGGCATACGCATTAAATCAGACCGCAGCCGGGGCGGAGTGGTTCGCGATGTCGCTTACGAAAACGTGTGCATGCGCGATGTGAAGAATCCAATTGTGCTCGATCCTTTTTACACTCAGGCAACAGGTGATCGGATTCCAGTCTATGAAGACGTCGTTCTGCGAAATGTACACGATGTAACTCCGGGAAAGGTAACCCTACTAGGCATAGACGGAGATCACCTCCTCAAAGTCCGGTTCGATGGCGTTCATCTCGACAGAATCCGGTCGGAAGACCTGCGATCAGAGCACGCCCGTTTCGTCCTTGGTCCGGGTGGCGTCAATTTCAATTTGTCAGGTCAAAGCAAAGACGTTGAAGTTACGGGTAAGCCAACCAGCGGACATCCATTTCCCTGCAACAACGCTTTTGTCCCATTTCCAAATGAACCCAACAATAGCTTGCGTCATCAGCCGCCCAACGCTCTCTTGCCAGAACCCCTGGTACCGGTAGCCGGGAATAAGCAGAAGGTCGTCGTGGCCGCAGATGGTTCGGGTGACTACCGCACCGTGCAGGAAGGTATCGACGCTCTGAGCATACAGGGTGGAACAGTCGTCATTCGTCCCGGGACCTACCGCGAGGTGATCCATGTGGCCAAGCCTCACGTGAGGATGGAAGGCGCAGGAGATGCCCCGGACCAGGTCGCGATCGTCTTTGGCAACAGCGCTTCCAGTTCCGGCAGCACCTTCAAATCAGCGACTGCATTCGTGACCGGCGATGATTTCTATGCTCGCAACCTGACCTTTCAAAATGATTTCAGCAAGAACCATGCTCCCCAAGCGCAAGGCTCGCAAGCTGTGGCGCTCTCTGTTACCGCTGATCGAGCCGTGTTTCGCAAAGTTCGTATCCTGGGCGCCCAGGATACGCTGTACGCCGCCAGCCGATCGTGCCAATCGGAAGAAGGTCCATGTGTGCCGGCACGCCAATACTTTGAGGATTGCTACATTGAAGGGCACGTGGATTTCATTTTTGGCGACTCAATGGCTTTCTTTCGCCACTGCACCATCCACGCAATTGCGCACTCTACGGTGTTTCTTACGGCACAGAGTAAACACTATCCTTCAGAGCCGAGCGGCTATGTGTTCGACCACTGCACGGTGACCGCTGATCCCGCAGTCGGTAAAGTTTTTCTCGGACGCCCTTGGCGAGCGTACTCCACTGTCATATTTCTCAATAGCGAGTTAGACGATAAAGTAGATGCGGCCGGTTGGAGCGAATGGCATGCGGAAGAGACTCATCGGCTGGAAACCGCGTTTTATGCCGAATACCAATCCACAGGCCACGGGGCGAATCCAGCGAAACGCGAGTCGCATTCGAAACAGATTACGCCGGGGGAAGCAGATCAATACAGCGCTGCCCGTTTTTTGGCCGGTGACGATGGGTGGAACCCCTCCCAGGTAAACTAACCTGGAGGACAATCGATCGTTGCCTATGCTCGAATCGAGTGAGCCTGTTCTTTTGAAACAATCTGTTCTGCGTTACCGGCAAACACCGCCGGATGCTGAACATTCGATAATACCTCGCCAATGATTCTTATTAGCTCTTCTTGGCTGATTGGTTTCGCAATGTATCCATCCATTCCCGCCGCCAGGCATCGTTCACGATCTCCTTTCATGGCATGAGCAGTCATGGCAATAATCGGAATGTGGCTGCCGGTATTCCGCTCGCGTTGCCGGATCGTCTCTGTGGCAGTGAAGCCGTCCATTTCCGGCATCTGTATATCCATCAGGGCCAGATCAAAAACCTGTTCCTGCAGCTTCTCCAATGCTTCGCAGCCGCTTTGAGCGACGACGACCTTGTGTCCCAGCTTCTCCAGCAGGCGCACGGCCAAGCGTTGATTTATCACGTTATCTTCTGCCAGGAGTATCTGTAGAGATTGGTGGCGTTGCTGCGCGTCGCGTTCAGAGGCTGGAACCACCGTGCTTGGCTCCTCATGAATCAGCAGGCGCCGTATCGCGCAGAGCAGTTCCGATGGCTTGAGCGGTTTAATCAAGTATTCAGCAATGCCAAGTTCTTGGCAGCGGTGGGCAGTGCCATGGTAGTCGTCTGCGGTCAGCATCATCAGGATTGCGGGCGACAATTCAGCCTGGGCGCGAATCTCTTCCACCAAATCGAAGCCGGTGGTCCCGGGCATTCTGGCGTCAATCAGCACAAGAGGCAACGGAGCGCCTTTATTGTTGGCTGCGAGAATGATCTGTAAAGCTGTTTTGGCTGAACCGGTCGTGAGAGGCACCATTCCCCACGATGACAAGATGCTCTCCAGTATCCGACAGCTCGTGAAGTTGTCATCCACTACCAGGACAGGCACTCCTGCCAGTTTTGAAATATGCTCTGCAGGCGTAGCCAGGCCTGATTCTGGCGGGACAGTGAACACGGCAGTGAAGGAAAATGTAGACCCTTTTCCGACCTGGCTTTCAACCGCTATCTTTCCGTGCATCAGAGAGATGATCCGCGTGCAGATAGCCAGGCCCAGACCGGTACCGCCAAACTTTCGTGTTGAAGAGGTGTCGGCCTGGGAGAATGCTTCGAAAATAATCTGCTGCTTATCCTCGGGAATTCCGGTGCCTGTGTCAGAGACCGAGAACCGCAACGTCATCCCGGCAGCAGTCTCCTCGGCCGCCTCAACCAGCAGTCCCACTTCACCGGTCTCGGTAAACTTGATGGCATTCCCCAGCAGATTGATCAATACCTGATTGAGCCGCGCGGCGTCTCCGATGACGAAATTGGGCAGCCCGGCGGCAAATGAATACGTCAGTTCCAACTTCTTTTGATGGGCACGTAAAGCCACCGTGCGTAAAGCTTCTCCCACGGCCTCTTCCAGATCGAACGCCGCAGCCTCCAGTTCCAGTTTGCCGGCCTCTACCTTGGAGAAATCGAGAATGTCATTGATTACAGCCAGCAAAGAGGTTGCAGAATCATTGGCCATGCCCAGGAACTCGCACTGCTCGCGCGTCAATGCAGTCTGCCTGGTCAATTCAAGCATGCCGACCACTCCGTTGAGCGGCGTGCGGATCTCATGGCTCATATTGGCCAGGAATTCGCTCTTGGACCTGGTCGCCGCCTCTGCCGTTTCCTTGGCCTGATTCAGCTCTTTTGTCCGCTCACTCACAACCACAAGCAGCTCCTCTTCGCGCTTACGGATGGCTCGCATGCGCAACAGGTAAAAACCGATCCCTATCAGGACCAATGCAAAGGCCGAAGCGATGTAGAAGGAAATCGTCTGATAGAACCGTGGTACGAGATAAAACGCGAACCCAGCCCCCTCGTTGTTCCACACGCCATCGTTATTAGACGCAATCACATGGAACCGGTAGGCGCCCGGAGGGATGTTCGTGTAATACGCAACTCGGCGAGAACCTGCGGGAACCCAATCCTTATCGAATCCTTCCAGTTTGTATTTGAAGGCGACCTTTTCCGGCGCCAGGTAGCTAAGACCGGCAAAATGGAATTCCAGTTCGCCCCGTCCTACTGGAGTCGGAGTCTTAGCTCTGAGCGCGTCACGTCCATTGACCCACGCCTCTTCAATCACTACCGGGGGAGCCAGTGGATTAGAGATCATTTTCCCCGGATTGACGGCCACGATGCCACGCACGCAAGCAAACATCAAGGTGCCATCAGCCGCTTTCCAACCGGCATTCTGACTGCCGCCGTTACATTCAGCCCCGAGCATGCCATCGGACATGCCGTAAGAAATGCTGTTGATCTTTGAGACTTTTCCTTCTGCAAATGAAGTGAGTTCATTCTTGCTGACGCGAAAGATTCCCAGGTTGGAACTCATCCATAAGTTTCCCAGGCCATCCTCAAGTACGGCCCAGATATTCTCATCGAAGAGCCCATTCTTGGTTGTATAGGTGGTGACTTTCCCATCGGCCAGCCGTTTAAGGCCGCTACCATAAGTGCCTATCCAAAGAACATGATCCCGGTCTTCATAAACGAACATGACTCCGCCGGTTGCCGAGTCACTATTCGAGCGGTCTTGCAAGTTGAGAGTTGTGAATTTCCCATTATCGAACCGGCTTAGGCCACCATCGGTGCCGAACCACAGTTGCTGAGCGTGGTCTTCAAAGATGGTCCAGACACGATTATTGGCGAGACCGTTGCTGGTGTTGTATGTTTTGAACTTCCCATTAGAAAACAAACTTACCCCGCCGCGCTCAGTGCCAATCCATATATTGCCGGCATGGTCCTGAAAAACGGCGTGCACCTGATCGTCGGCTAGACCGTCCTTAGTGGTGTAGGTCTTGACTCCACTCTTGGTAAATATGTTTAGACCTCCTTCATTGGTTCCGACCCAAATATCGCCTCGATTGTCTTCGGTCACGGTCCAGGCATAGTTGTTGGCCGGGCCGTTACGAGTGAGATACGGAACAACATGACCATCTTTTACCCGGCGTAATCCAGTATCCAGTGCTACCCACAGCGTTTGGTTCCGTCCTCCATAAATGGATCTGACAGCCCCGTTGAATCCTGCCGCTGCGCCGTAGGTAGTTAGAGAACCGTCTTTGAACCGGTTCAACCCTCCGGTTTCGGTGCCGACCCAAATACTTTTTTCCCGATCTTCAAATAACGACATCACCGAATCACCGCTGAGGCCGTCTTTCGACGTATAGCATTCAAACTGATTTGCCGAGACGTTTGCCAACCGGCAAACTCCACCTCCACCCGTACCCACCCAGGTGGAGCCGTGCTGGTCTTTAATAATTGCCAGGATTGGAGCTTTAGGCACACGCTCACGCGGGCCATAATGAATCAAATGCCCAGAAGCAAATGCGTAGAGGCCGATCCGGTCTGTGCCGATCCACACGACGTTCGACTGATCTACATACAGAGTCTTGATCACTTCCTTGTGGAACCAGGTTTGAACATTGGATTTATCAAAGACACCCTTGGCAAAAAGGGCCAGCCCATTGTTGGTGGCCAGCCATATATCGCCATTGTGGTCCTCCACCATGGCATTGATATTTGGATCCGGCAACCCTTCTTGAAGGCCAACATGAGAGAACCGGTCGTTTTGAAACCTATTCAACCCATTGTTGGTCGCGATCCACAGATTGCCTTTCTTGTCCTGAAGAATGGAGTTGACGAAATTGTCGGAAAGACCTTCTTGGCTGGTGTAGGCACGAAACTCTCCATCACGATATCGGATGACGCCTCCACCGAAGGTGCCGATCCAAAGATTGCCTTCATTGTCTTCAAGCAAGGCGCGAATGTCGTTGTGCTTGATGGCGGCGACACTGGCCTTGTGAAAGAGGGTGAATTGCGCGCCATTGAACCGCACCAACCCTTCCTGTGTCCCCATCCAAATGTATCCCTCGTGGGTCTGAACGAAAACCTGGACCGAGTTTTGCGGCAGGCCTTCTTCTGTGCGCCAGACGTTGTGCACGTACTGGCTGATGGGCTTGACCGGTCCCTCCGCCGCGCCATACACGACGAGTACCATCATTACGACACTTAAGCAAAAGACCTTGAAAATAGCGGCCTTCGCAAAACATAAAAGGCAGTTTGTAGAATTCATTCTCTGCATGCACTTTTCCACACGAACCTAAAGCTCGCCGATTCAATACATTCAAGTAAATGGACCACGTCACCTTTTCTTATCTCCTTATCGGCTGCGTCCGTAGATTGTTAATGAGTACTTTCGTAAACAATGGCTGAAGCTTTTTGCCTGTGGCCCCACTGCGGACGCAAACCGAGAGGTTGAACGGGTTTTAGAGATTGATTGCAAGGAGGCCGCGTGCTTAGCGGCTCTTGATAATCTAAGAATGCTTTCGGACCGTAGTTGACTCATACGGCACAGCGCCGTACCCTTAAAAAGATAGAATAAGGTATGAGGAAATTGTGGCCAGCACAGCACGTAAATTACGGAATCGTCGAATTGCGCAAAATTCTACGGAACGACTTGAAGCTCGGGTATCTGCAGAGCAAAAGCAGCTTTTTCGGCAGGCCGCTGCGTTACGCGGCGTGAGTCTGACCGACTTCATCATTGAATCCATGCGAGAAGCGGCAGTTAAAACGGTTGAGGAACACGATGTCATGAGACTCACTGCGGCAGAACGTAAGATTTTCATTGAAGCTTTAATGAACCCTCCGGCGCCAAACGACGCGTTGCGCTCAGCAACTAAACGTTATTACAAGATGGTGAGTCATTAATTGGCCGATCCTACAAGGTACATCGTGAAGCCGCTGGGTAGAGAAAACCGAGCGGCTTTTCACTGCGGAGATCGGGAATTGGACAGCTATTTTCTTGAGCGCGCGTCTCGTGATGTTAGGGAAAAGCTTTCCGCTGTGTTCATTTAGTCACAGAAGCTCAACCAGATGTGGTCATCGGGTATTACACACTCTAGACCCAACAAATCGAGGCTGGGGAGCTACCCGAAGAGTTACGGAAGCGGACTGGACGTTACCAAAGAATTGGCGCAACGCTTCTAGGCCGTTTGGCAATTGCTGAAACACATCAGAACAAGAAGTTGGGTGCATTCCTGCTAGTGGATGCCTTGCGTCGCAGCCTAGAAGGCACAAAAACAGTCATGTCCTTTGGGGTTGTGGTAGACGCGATCGGCGATCATGTACTCGCCTTCTATGCGAAATTTGGTTTTTTGCCTTTGAGCGGTAACCGCTTGTTGCTGCCAATGAAAACCATTGAAAAGAATTTCCGGCCTTGAAGAGGTTGGACGGGAAGACAGCGGGTTGGCTTCCAAATTGTACTCGGCGGCGATTGGGAGATGATCCACTACTTAAAAACCGAGGCGTGCGTCAGAGTCAACACGCCCCTTATCGGGATCAAGAGATGCATTTACTACTAGTTCACGGTAACCGTGCCCAGGTTCTTCTGCGAGAGTACCGTTCCCGATGAATTGGTTACGGTGCCTACTACCGTGTATGTTCCTTTGGCCGATGGTGTCCAGTCGAGAGTGTCGCTATCGGTTTGTCCTCCGGCCACATCTTCATTGGGATCGGTCGCCGAGGCCGCCGTAACTCCAGACGAATTCACAACGCTGATGATCAAGTTTGCGCTGAGGTGACCGCTCGTCAGGTTGGTGAAGATCACAACGATACCGGTTGCCTTGCCTACTTGAGTAGGATTCGGGCTAATGCTGCCGAGGGAGCTAGTCCACTGGCCCGACGGAGTCGGTGTCGGAGTGGGAGTGGGAGTAGGCGTTGGCGTGGGAGTCGGTGTTGGAGTAGGAGTGGGTGTCGGTGTTGGTGTGGGTGTCGGCGTCGGGGTTGGTGTCGAGGTTGGAGTAGGTGTCGGGGTTGGAGTGGGCGTAGGCGTTGAAGTCGGATTGCCGTTAATCTTGCCTACTCCAGCGCCGTTCGTCACAATGCCTGGTATCTGGGATGTGGTATCGAGCGTGTAATGGTAAAAGGTGCTCGGTTCCACAACGGTCCCACTGGTTTGCGGGGATCCGCTGTTGACGAAGATGTTGTTGCGTTCTACTAATCTTCCCGGCTGGGCTGAGCCCGATATATTCGTAAGCGTGGGTTGGGGCACGGTGTCGAAAAAGTTTCCTTCCACCAGCACGCCGGCGTTCATCGTGGATGCAACACCGTACAACTTAAGGTTGAGATAGTAGTTATTGAACACATGGGTTGGCTCAGAAAAACGTACCCGTGGATGCCTCTCGGTGGTTCCATCGAACCAATTGTGGTGATAGGTGATCTTGAGGAAGCCGATATCCTGGGTAAATGTGTCAGAGTGCCCTTGCAAAATAGTCTCCAGCGTATTGGTGAAAATGTTCCAGGAGACAGTAACGTAGTTGGCCTGCCTCTTGATGTCCATGAGCGTGTCAGTAGCGTTGGTAAAGTTGCAGTGATCGACCCAGACGTGATGGGCATTGACCTCGATGGTGATGGAGTTTACTGCGGCATT
>DASZFK010000644.1:0-18976 GCA_035939855.1 Candidatus Angelobacter sp. | reverse complement strand
AAATGAGAACGAATTTTATCCTGACGACGATCCCAACTTCGAGTCAGAGACAGTCGCTGCTCCAGAATCAATGCCGGAAGCGGAACAAGAATTTGAAGATATGCAGCGTTCCTGTGCGATTATCGGTCCTGCCAACTCCGGAAAGACCACACTCTTGCTGGCCATGCAGCAGGCATGTCTTCAGGAGCAGGGCGACCCATACAAGCTCGATTTCGTGCCGGAGAGTAAAACTGCTGCAGAGCTGATGAGCCTGGCGGGAGAGTTTTTGTTCCACGGACAAACGGTGCGCGCAAGCAGCAATGTTACTAATTATTCGTTTCGCGTATTCGTTAATAATCTGGAAAAGCAGACACCAGAATACTTTTGCAGATTGAACGTGACAGATGGTCCCGGCGGTTATCTGTTTCCCAGCGAAAGAGGTTCGAGCAATATCGGAAGCTCCGCTTGGGGAAGCCTGGTTGATGCTACGCGGCAAGCATCCAGCCTGGTGTTGTGCGTAGACGGATCGGCTCCCGCGCTTGAAACACTCTATCACGGGTTGCCGCAGCTGATTTTTGATCTCAAGGGCAGGCAGAGGAGATTGCCGTATAGCCGCGCTCTTCTACTGGTTACAAAAATTGACCACGTTGTTGAAAGATTTCATGAACATGCTTCGAGCTATCGTCACTATACAACCCCATCTTCGAGCAAGAATCCTGCCCTGGACTCGCTGTGTTTCGGTCCAGGGTCACCTTTAAACGCAGCCAAGATCGCCAAGCTGCTTGATCCTGTTGAGCAAACACGCAATCTCTTTGGGCGCCTGATTGATATGATTCAAGCCGGTCTTGACCCCGGCGCCAAATTTGCTGTTGGCCTTTGCAGCGCACTGGGGTTTCATGCCCAATCCGGCTCAGCCTTTATCAATTCCACAGCACGAAGCTCCGGAGAGGCCGGATCGTTGGCTGCCAGATTCCGCGACTGGGAGCCGTTCGGCGTGCGAGAGGCCATTCTGTTCCTAGTCGACGATCTGATTCGACATCCTATTCATGAAGTGCCAAAAAAGACGGCTGGATTTTCAGCCAAATCCTGGAATGTGAGGATTCCGTTACATGTCTAGCATTAAGTCTGTATCCGCTTTGGAGACACCACTAAATCCACCCGGTGACGAGTATATTCCTGGAGAGTTCAGTGAAGAACCCGCATCTGCCGGATTTCAGGACTTCGTTCCCGAAAAGATCCCTGAGCAACGAACTACGATCCCCCCGGTGCTGATCATGGCTGCGCCGCCGCCACCGAAACCCAGATTGGGAACGTTAATGTGGTTTGCCCATATGTTGGGACTGGACGTGTATGGGACAACCACGTTGTCGTATGCAGCGCGCACCGAGATGATTGCATGCGCACTGGTGCTGACCATCATCTTTCTGTTCGATGCTGGAGCGTGGTGCTTGTTGTTTTATTTCATTCTCAACTCTGGTTCTCTCAACTTTCATCCTGGCCTGCTAGTGCTTTCTCTTGCGGGAATTCTGCCAGCCTTGGCTCTATTGCTCTATGAACGCAGCTTTATGACGGCTGATACCAAGACTCATGGCTGGCGACGTCTTGTATTGCCAACCATTTTGCGTGTCTGCGTAATTTTCGCAGCAGCGTGGATGACCGCGCAGCCGGTAGAACTAATGGCCTTCCAGCGACGCATCGATCGCCGCGTGATGGATGAACTGATTCGAAAGGACATCGTGGGCCATATGCAGAAACTCCAAAAAGCTACTGATGACCAGAAGAAGGGTGATGTCGCGCTGAAGCCTTACGACATCCAGGAGCTGAAGGTAGCCGAGACCGACTTGGAATCAAAGGGGAAACAGGTTACGGCAGCCGAATCAGAATTGGAAAAGCGCAAGCAGGCGAAGATTGCAGCTGAAGATCGATGGCTGGCCGCGCAATCTCAACTTAAAGCGGCTAAGGAGAAGGCTGCTGGCGATCCAAACTCCGAGGAGAATCAAAAAGCAGTTGCGCTCAAGCAGAAAGCAATGGATGACGCTTACACCGCGTACAAAGACCGAATCACGAGGGTTTCTGAGCAGCAGGGGACGATCGGGTCTCTCAACCAACAAGTCAAAGGCTTAGAAGGAAAGGTTGACAAGCGCCGGGAAACAATCGCAGCAGACGACAACGCAGAAGCTGGAAAAGATGCCGAAAAAAAACTGCTGCTTTGGTCTGATAAGCTTCGCGGGGCTGAGCCAGGCAAAGATTTTCCAGCAGATGGCAGCGTAGACAAAGATACGGGCTACCGATTCGTATTCGCGGATTACAGTTTCCTGGATAAATTCCGAATCATTGATGACATCATGGCCGGACGCCCCCCGCGCTGGCCGGGAGCCGAACAAGACGACATCAAGTTCCTGCAGAAGAAATACGGGCTATACGACGATCACGACAATATCTCCGACTTAAAAGGGCAGGCCAGGTCAGCCGCTGAGGAAAGATTAGCCGCCGAAACCAAAAATGCCCGACGTACCTATTACGCAGTTTTTGGAGTTGCCTTGATCATTCCATTTATGTCTTTACTGTTCAAAATCATCATGCCTGCCCCTCTTTCGTACTACTACTCGAGCGGGTGGCAGAGTCAGCAAGGGCATGCGGAAGCGATGGCGCTTGAAGCCGCAGTTTATTCAATGAAGGCGCGTTCACGGCCAAAGAGCAGGATTTTTGTGTCCAAGTCCGGAACCGGGGCTGTCTAAAGGGACGGTCCGTATTTCAAAACTGACTCGATCAGGAGCAATGAGTGATGCAAACCGATGTTGATTTCTTGGCTCCGGCGCAACCGGAACAAATCCAGAAAGCCGAAGTAGAAATCGAAGCTCTGGAATGGGGTAAATATTGCGAGGAACCGAACGGCGCAATTATCGATCGCGCGGAACATCAATTTCTTGGCGCTACGCCACGCTTTCCTGAACTTCTCCAGGCCCTTTGCCAACCCGAAGATATGGGCATTTCCAAGGGACAATTGGAAGAAGAGGCGCAGCGGTTGTTCGAGAGGGTCCCATGGGGCACGGCGCTTCGCCCTGTATTAGTGGAAGGAAAAATCCTGCCGGTCCTCTACCGAGTCGGGATACGCTCTGAAGGAGGCAATGTGCTGGCGCGACGGCGGAAGTACAGCCTAGCGCGCTATCTGGTTGATCCCACCGGGGCAGCATCTCCACTCACATTGTTCAAGGCGATGTCGCCGCTCATTGGCTTGACCAAAGAGATGGCGGCAACCCTTGAGTCAATTCGAGTCTCCGCACCTTCATCGTCCAGGGAAGAAGCAACGCCGGAACCATTTCTGAAACAGGCACTTACTTACATCATCTCAGGCGTTCCAGTGCACCTCAAATTACCGGAAACAGAATTCTTTCGGTTGACGGAACAGGTGTGGCAGGCGTTGCCGGCAGATGTGAGGCCATTCTTGAGTGCCGGCTGGAATATTTCGTCCTCAATGGTTTCTGAATTTGGCATCTTCTCCGCGGGTGCACCTGCAGAACAATGTGCTGTATATTCGGCGACCGGTGGGTGGTCAACAATCCAACCGATTCGCAGGAGCCTTGTTCCTGGACAGCTTTATTCCGCATTGTACTTTCAGGCCGCAGGAAGCGAGACACAAGCCCTGATTGAAAAGTATCTGAATGCTCCCGGCGCACCGGTTCGCGCTTCAAGGAGTGCGCTGAGTTCTGTTCCAGGATTCCGCGATCCAGGCATTCTTTCCCGACTCGAGGATGCAGGGATTTCGGTTTTGGAAATCGGGGCGCTGGACCGGCTGCGTGATTGGATGATAAGCGGTAACTCCGCAACTGCAAAACAGCTCGAGCATCTGGTCAGCAGGGTCCTTGCCCGTTCTGAACTTAAGAACCTGATCAAGACAGGACTCGCAGATACCGAAGTCCGCCAGCGGGCCGACCAGCTTGCATTGGCCTTCCTGATGAACAAGAACCTGTTATATGCGGAAGGTGAAATCGCGAATACGGCTGGCTCTCGCCGTGGTCTATTGCTGCAGGCGGTCGCCCGTGGGGATGCACACCTCACTTTAAAGTCCCTGCTGGCTGTGGTACTCGCGTACGAGGCCGACGACCTGCCTGCGGACATCACCAGACAGATTCCGGTATTACTCAGCTCTACGTTGGACGAAGTGAAAGGCCATTGGGAGCTGCTGTGTGCTCCCGTTGCCTTCAATCTCTATGACACATGGGCCAGGGAACATGCGGTGGAGCTGGCATTGCGGTTTGCAGCCGATGTCAATCTAGCCCAACCCGCTATAGAAAAGCTGCAGGAACTCTACGGCCAAAAAGTCGCGGCCCCGCCAGTTCTCGCTGTAATCATGAAACTAGCATCAGGCCAGCAGCGCACAAAAGAAGATCGGGATCTCATTCGCCGAATGGCGTCCGGGCAAATCGAGAAGTTCTGTGCGGTACTGGAAACAATCTGGAAGCAAGCTGATGCCCGGAAGATTGATAGGGCGGTGTTGCTGGACTGGTGCGCCGGACTGCCTCACCCGTACAACGATCCAGCTTTGGCACTCGCTTCCGGCGCAACAATTACTCCGCCGCAAATGAATCTCCTGGTTCGCCAATGCGCCATCCTTCCACCGTCGTTATTACACAAACTAAGCGAGGCGGCCCTCTATGCCTGTCGTAACTCTCGCGACATACTGCGATACGTTCGGGAGGATCGCGCCTCCTGGACACCCGTTGTGGCTCTCTGGCCGAGGGAAGTGGCTCTGACGCTGCTGGGGGATGAATTCCATGATCTGAGACCAGACACCCAGCATTCTGACCGCCAGTTTACTGAGGATTTTTTCCCAAATGCGGATCTGATCCAAGACAGAATCGAAGGCTGGTTGTTGGGCCAGAAACCCATCAAACTATTACTGGAAGTAGCCCCGGTCATTTGGAGTTGGATTCAAGCCCTGCCAGGCCCTGAACCTGAAAACAATGCTTTGATGGCGGTGGACGTTTGCTGGTGTCTGGCCCACCGAAAGTTTATTAGGGATACTAACATCAATCCCACTCCCTACGATGAGACTCATCTCACCTCATCTCTCGCGCGGTTTTCAGGGCAATATGAGCAGCTAACGAAAGATGCAACTGTATTGTGGAGATCAGCGGCACAAGGTTGGCAGCTCAGGCTTCTGCTGGAGCTTTTTCCCGCGTTCGAGTTCTCGCCCTCAGTGGCGCAACTTTGCGCCTTGGTTCCTTTCAGAAGGTGGTTAAGGACGCATCTTGATCGAGGAGACATCGTTGCCCGCAGGAAAGCTGCTTTCAAGATCGCCACGGCTGATGTGCAGACAATTCAATTCCCTGGCCGCGAAGATCAAAAGTGGCGTGAGGAATGGGACGGTAGCGTTCTGAGGGCTGCATATCGGGGGTTCCCAGCAGAGCACCCCCCGCTGCTGGAAGTTTTTCAAGCCTATGCCTCCAGTTCTGCTGACCGGGCGCAAATCTGCTTGAAATATCTGCTGACAACCACCAGTGACGAAGAGTTCCAGGAAACCTTACGGCACAACATCATTCCAAACTTCCTATTTCCTTGCGCCAGGGATGCCGGTCTGTCTCGAGACCAGTTTCTTTTCGTGGTCCGCGCCGGCGCCGAACCAGCCTCGAAGCGTTCGATCCAGGTTGTTCCAGGCAATGATTGTCCGCCGTTCGAACAGAGACCTCCTGGCATGGTTGCTGTAGCAGATTACATGATTGCTCTTTTGTGGTTCATCGCGAATCGAGGTTTTACACCCTTTGTGGTGAAGCTTATTGAGAAGCACTCTGCAGCCTTAAATATGAAACTTAAGGCGTGAGAGGAGGAAAGTGTTGACCGAAGAAAACACATCAGGCAGCCTGGGGAATACAAACGCCGGCTCAGCGACCCTGGTAGACAACAACGAGCAGGCAACTCAGCCACCAGCTCGGGAACTGTCCGTCTCAGGATCACCTGTCAACCATGCTGGTTCGCCTGTCGGAGACAAAGCAGAAACAAAGGACACCAAGAGTTCTCCTCTTGAGATAGCAGTTACAGAAAAGACAGCAGTTACAGAAAAGGATATTAAGGATAAGGAGAAAGACAAGCCGGAGAACAAGAAATCCAAGGACGATAGAAAGACTCCGCCCCCAACTGAATCAGAGCAGGGCAGCAGCAGATCAGCCAACCTTAAGGAGTTTTTCAAAAAGGCAGAAGGCAAAAAGTTAGACGACGTTGAGAACAGGCGTTTGGGCGTGCGTGCCGGCGCGAAGAAATTTGTTGGCGATCCAACCAGACGGTTAACGGATCCGAAAGATGAGAACGAGCTATTCCAGTTCGATGCGAAGACTGTCGATAGATGGGCCGGCAAACTCGAAAGCGACCGTTTCCTCCTGATGCGCTGCCCCGATGAAGATGTCGTGTATTCGGCAGCTTTGGCCATCACACGCGCTCAACAGTTCAGTGCGTTCGAAAAACTTGAGCTCCCCTTCGGAGCTGAGGCAAGAATTCCAGACCCTGTGAATTTTGAATACCTGTGCCATCCGCAGATCGGCACTGCTTATTCCAAGATGTTGATTGTGGCATTTGCCTATCTGTCAGATTCTGATTTCTTCCTACAGAGCCTTCCGACATCACCTGACAGGATCTCTTACTTGTACAAACACTTGGGGTTGAATCGGAAAGTGCTGGTTGTTACTACTCCAGGCCGGCTGCGGATCGCCCAACCGAAGCGTTCCCTGGCGTCTACCGAAGTTGACTTCTTGCCTTCCAGGCTGCGTGAGAGGTTTCCTGATAGGTGGGAAAAGCTGGAACACGACTTGCTCAAACAATTTGCCAAAGGGTTGTGGGGGCCGAAGGGTGATCAGGAGGAATTTTACTACCGGGTGCAAGTACATCTGGCAGATGGCAGCCTTGAAGCAGAGATTGATTTGCGCAACCGATATGTGCATGAAGGGAACCCAGTGGCGGTCTTTCAAACACGTCAGGAAGGCCCCCCAGCCGAGCTATTGCGTGATGACACACCTCTGGAAAACACGGTTGCATTTGTCGCAACCTATTTCAAGAGACTACCCGCCGAGGAGTTCCAAAAGGTCTTACTGAAACTGCTGGGCGAGCAGACAATTGACATTACCACTCCTGGGGCGAGTGCTGGTACTGAAAGTACACGGCCCAAGCTCCTCCGGCAAATCTGGACAGAGCGCCGCCAGGCGATCCTTAAAAGCTGCAGGCTGCGTCCCATGGGTTCCGCGCCCCCCATCATCGAATTCAATCCTATGGAAATCCGCGACCGGCTCGAGAGGGATTTCGAATCACAGTTTGTTTTTCTCTGGGAGGATATGTATCGCAATGTGGAGGGTACTGGCCTGCTTTTTAACTCGAAAGAAAGTGTCAGCGATGCAGTGATACGACTCATCACCAGGCGCGTCAAGAATAACCTTGACAGCTACGGCGAAGAATTCCTGCCCGGTTTAATCCTGTCCGTAGATGGTCCGTCAAAACATGCAGATGCAAGCCTGGAACGCATGAAGGAACTCCTCTCTGGCCTGAGTGGTTCAAGACGGCAACACATCATAAGCCAGCTTGGAACCTTGCTCAATTTCCTTTTAGAAGAGAACTGTGACGTAGTGGTGGATCGGGGAATGAAGGCCTTGATGGATGCGAAATGCCATACTGAGGCGTTGCAACTGTTGCCGCGTCTTGCAGATTCCAGGTGCATGGAGAAAAAGATGTTTATACTCCGCCGCCTCTTTGACGAGGGCGACGAAAGGATACGCGGAGACGCCTACCGGCTCTTATTCGAATGGGCATTGCAGAATGGTTCAAACTCGGCCTTACTGCTAAAGAACGTCAATGCCTGGGGCGATGGTGGGATTTCACAATCGGCGCATACTGCCTTGCAATTGCTGGTGCACTTATGTGAATGGGGCATAACTCCCTCCTCCGTCGAGGAAAATCATCCTCTCTCCTCCACCTTGTTATCCGCTGACCCAGAAACCCGTTCCGCTCTGATCGGCTGGTTGCTCAGTCTCGAAACTGGTCTTGGGGATTGGCAGAAAACGGAATGGAAAGTGGGCACGGCCTTGCTGGCATTTCTTTGGATCATGCCCCGGCCTATACCTGAGGACTTTTTCGCCACCCATCATTTTCTCTGTGCCTGTGTGCAGATCACGTGGTCGGTGGCTTTCGAAAATCGCTTGAAGGAACGTCTCACCGATCTGCAGGCCGTCGGGCAACGAGACAGCTTTCGCGCCCTCGCAGTTATAGACTGCGCAGTGGCACTAGCGGCTGATACTGCGGCAGAGAACAACCTTGCAGTGCTTCAGCATCTGGCCGAGGCCGTTGCCAAAATGGAGCCTCCGAAACGCGCAAGTATCCTGGCGCATTGTGACGCAGTCGGGCCGGCCCTGAGCGAATGCATAGAAATGGCTAGCGACGTGATATCGCTGAAAGAGGATCGCGCCACTATTCAAGCAGCAAAAACAATGAAGGAACGCTGGAAGACGATCAACTATCGACTAAGGGATTTTCGCAACCGGGTGCGGGAAAGCAATGCCATGGCTAAATCTGCTGGAGGAGGCAATTAGAGTATGACGAGCAAAGACGCGCTTTATCCCATCATTCGCAAAGTGGAGCGAAATGAGGAGTTTGATCCAGTTTATCAAACCAGAATTGAAGTCAAGAGATCAATACTCTCGCGGGACTATTATCTTGTGTCCCACAACAATACCCTCCGCGGCACCGCAAACAGCCAAATAACGATGCCGGTGCGGGCCCACGAAAAAGATTGGAACCTCATTCTGGCAATTAAGTATACTGCGACCACAGCCAGCGGGATTCCGGAACGAATTGCACAGAAGATCGTTGATGTCCTGGGCGGAGAACACCCTCAATCTAAACTCGAACAGCGAATCAAAGATTTGCTGGGAGAGTTTGTTTCCAATGAGGGCGGCCCAGCAGAGTTCATATCACGCTTCGACAAGTTAAACGGGAACCTGGCTAGAGAAATTCAGCGCCGTATTGAAGAAGGGGTTGGCCTCAACCTGCGACTGAACATACGGCCAACTGTAGAAGGCAGGTCCTTTGAAAAGAACAAAAAGATTGAGAAGGAATTACGCTTTCAAGTGCAGGACCATCTGGACGCCCTCACAGCAAAGTTAAGCCTGGACCTCGACGCTCAAGCCGGTGTCTGGGCATTCGTCTTCCACAACTCACTGGACCAATTGGCTAACGATGTTGCTGCCACAGCAGAATCTTTCCTTAGGAAAAGCTCACTACAGAAGATCCGCTTTGAAACCGAGGATTTGCGCAGAAAGCTGCGGGATGAACTCGAAAGCCTCGTAAACAGATATGGCCGTACCGTGAGCCGCCTGGGATTTGACTGCCGCGTGCCGGTCAGCGACTCTGTCGAGCAAACCCATCGCATCACCGACGAAAAAATTGACTTCCCCAATTTGATCGAGTATCCCGAGCCTGTGACTGCCCAGTGTGAGCTGCAACTTGAGTTGGAGAGACTTGGAACTTACATTGAGCACAAGTCGCCCAATCTGAAGGAATGGGTCACCAGGACTGTCCGGGAAGCCATTTTAAAGAAGCTGCTCGATGTTCCCTACATTGACCTCTTTTTAGGACAGGGCGGGACAGGAAAAGATCAGTCTGGATTCGGTTTTTTCGATCGCAAGATGAAAGAAACGGAGAAACTTGTCTGTGAACAGGCGGCAGCTATTGGCTACCGGGTCTCTACGATCTTCATCCGGACCAACTTGCAATTTGACGAACTCAGACGAGGATTTCGAATCTCGATTCTTGATGAAGAGTATCAGACCAGCGTTCCTAAATATCCGGCTGGCTTGGATGTTGAGATTCTCGCAAGGATTACGAACGAGGAAGTGATCCGGCAGTTATTCCGGCAGGACGTTGATATTAAGAAAATCATCAAGTCAACCATCCGGGAGGAGATCAGGCAACGGATTCGCCAGATGTCGCCGGAGAAATACTATACGCAGTTTGAGCACAGCGACGACATCGGCAACGCCTCTGTCCTGGATGGCCTGGCCAGCTTAATCAAGGAATCAATGATTCGAAACTACAAGGCGACGGACATCTCTGTCACTTGTACGCAGCGGCTTACGGATCTTGCCGAACTCTTCGACCAACTTAGAAAAGACCAGAGAAGAATTGATCTTGAAGATGCCCGCAGTGGTCTCAAATTCGAGGTTGAGTTTCATGTTGAGGCCCTGCAAAAGCTCAATTGGGAAAAATTTCAGTCCAGACGTCCTACGGCTGAGATGGTACAGAGAAATGTTGAGCTATTCATTAAACAAAGGCTGTCGTCAATTGGGCGCGAGCGCTTGCAGCAAGCCCCGGACACCGCGCTCCGCGATCACCTGAATACGGTTGTCGGCCTTCAGGACGTCCCGGCTGAATTGGGCGTGATCGTCACAATCGTTTACTTCTCGCGCAAAATTACAGAAGGCGAAAAAGGCCTGTTAGGCGAGATTGATGAGGGTATTCAGCGCCGGCTTGCCACCGGCAAGAAGGTGGACGAGATCAGCCGCGCAACTCTCGAGATGACACTAGACGAACTACAACACCAGTTATCCATCGCTCTGAAAGGTGGGGATGATGGCGAGATCGACCGAATTAATAAACGCATCAAGGAAACGAAGAAAGCCTTCGCTGAGGAGGAAATGAATCCAGTATCCGAAGTGCTTGAAAAGGCTGCTCAGAAGGAAATTCGCAATTTGAACAATTTGACGGGCGGCGCCAACTCTAAATATATCCTTCCAGAAAACAAACGACGGCCCAAAGCAAGGGCTGCAGCTTTGACTGCGGGTTCCACAGGGAAAGGCCCAGAGCAGAAAGAGAATTTTGATTAGTTGACGGAGCTACAAAATGGAAGAACTGGATATCCAGCGCGAGATTTTAGACCACATCAGCAGCAATGGAAAAGGCATCCTCAATGCGAGAAAGCTTGCGCAAAAGCTGGGAGTGAGTCCCTCGCATGTTTACGATGCTCTGTCGCTTCTTAGGGATCAAGGGCTGGTTGAGTCCGTAATTCCCACGGAACGCGAACCGGGCAAACGGCGGCGTACCGAGCAGTGTATCTTCATCGGGCATGGGCATTCGCCTGTGTGGCGAGATTTGAAAGATTTTCTTTTCGAGAGGCTGCACCTGCAATGGGATGAATTTGACCGTGAAGCCGTTGCTGGGGATATGGTTATCAGTCGCTTAAAACAAATGCTCAAACGCGCGACTTTTGCTTTTCTGATCATGACGGCGGAGGATGAACACGTCGATGGCAAGAAGCATGCCCGTGAAAATGTAATTCACGAAATTGGCCTTTTCCAGGGTCGGCTTAGTTTTGATCGGGCCATTGTGCTGCTGGAAGAAGGCTGCCAGGAGTTCTCCAACTTGCACGGCCTGCTCCACATTCATTTCCCCCACAACGATATTCTGAGCAGTTCAGAAAAGATCAGGAAGGTGCTTGAGCATAAGGGAATATTGTCTGCTCCTCTTGACTGAGCCGCACCTAAAATGGGACCTCCTTATTGTATGTCAGTGCAGGATTCGGAACTGTTGCATTCAACACTAGTTGGGCACCTTGTGGAATATGTGGGGTCGAAGCCTGCGCTTCTTCGTATCTACGCCCCGAACTTGACACGAATTGCGCTTGGCGCGCAACGTGTTCAGCTTCCATCTTGCAGCCCCTAATGTTGGTCGATCACAACCTTCAGCCGTTCAGCTTACTGGGGCAGTGCCGGTTGCGGCATTTCGTATCGAATCGCGTCCGGCGACTCCCGTCTATCGCCCCATTCCGACGCCCAACCGGCAGATGGCACAGCCGAAAATAAAAGCTGGAAAATCGAAGGAGTACGCATACGCCGACCTGGTGAGGGACAAGAAAAAGAAATCGGATCGGTATTTGCAGGCGATTGAGACAGCAGACGAGATACCCAAGGTTGCAGCTATCAAGCTTCTCAAGGATAGCGACATCTCTTCCCCGTATCTGCATCTAAATATTTGCGGCCACTGTGATCCGAATCATCACCATTGAACGAGAATATGGCTGCGGCGCCCCGCAGATCGCGGAGAGGCTTGCCGCAAAGTTGGATTGGAAACTCTGGGACAAACTGCTGACCGAAAAAATAGCACGCCTCGCACATTGCGATCACTCCGTAGTGGCGGAACGCGAAGAACGCCCTGATCCCCTTTATCGACGATTGTTTCATTCCTTCGCTCTGGGCAGCTATGAGGGTACTGGAGGCGTATTTCCCATAGAAACTCTGGATGCAAACAGCATATTTAAACTTTCAGAACGGGTGGTCAACGAGGCGGCAAGCCAGGGCAACTGCGTGATTGTTGGCCGGGGCTCACAGCATTTTTTGAGCGCGCGCAAAGATACATTGCGCTTCTTCCTTTACGCTCCAAAAGAAGAGAAATTACGGCGTCTTATCGCCGAAGGCCATACGGAAGCGAAAGCCACAGCCCTGGTGAACACAGTTGATCGTGAGCGCCGGGCTTTCATCAAACGGTATTTTCATGCTGAGTGGCCCAATCTCTCGCTTTATCACACGATGATCAATACTGCCGTAGGGGAGGAGCAGGTGATTAAGACGATCATGAGCTTCTTCGATAAGAGCCAGATCAGCAACCCCGCCGCGGCCTAGATCCATATACGACGAGGTACTTTGAAATAGTGACTAGTTCTTTTGGTTCACGATTTGGTCTAACCGTTGGTTATTCAATTGAGACAAACTGCGTGACCTGTTCCGGGCATGGTTTGACTGATCGCGAAGCCCTCACCCAAGCCAATAACCCCAGGGGCAGCATGACAAACACTGAAATAAGACGGCACGCCCAGAGAATGCTCGATATCAGCCAACGTTTGCCCGTAGCATCCACAAAGACATCACCCAAAGATGCCGGGGCCACAACAAAAAGATTTCCAGCCGCAGACAAGGCATAAAGCAAAATCGCGAGACGCCAATGACTTGCTGGCGCGGGGACGGTCTTTCGATTTCTGATATACAACGCAAACAGTTGATAGAAGACATAGGTGGTAAGAAACCAGCCAAAGAAATTGCCAGGCGGCACGCCGTAGAACGAGCCACCGTCTCGCCATACCCAGGCGTGATCGATGTCTGCCCAGATCGGATCCATGGAAAAGTCCCAGATGGTCATGATGCAACTTGCTACCAAGGGCACTACAACGAGATTCTTACCCGAGAGCCGCTGATCCTGGCTTTGCATAATGATCAGACCGAGAATCCAAGATGAATACCCCATTCCGACATAGGC
Source organism: Candidatus Angelobacter sp. (assembly GCA_035939855.1). Taxonomy (GTDB): domain Bacteria; phylum Acidobacteriota; class Terriglobia; order Terriglobales; family Acidobacteriaceae; genus Angelobacter. The sequence continues at coordinate 5,716 of DASZFK010000644.1, read as the reverse complement.
CAAAGCAAGCATGATCGGTAAATCCAATAACTTCGGCCCCATTAAATCTGTAAACCTGTAATGACCAAAGGGAAAGCCGGTTCGCAGGCTCACGCTCTCGAAGAAGCACCCGACCGCGAGGCATAGACCTATGAAGACAACCGCATCACGTGAACGGTAGGTGCGACCTCCATGTATTGCAGCGAAAAGCGCGGCTGGAATGACGTGAAGGATGACAATAAGAAGATTCGGGACCTGGCCTGCGAAGAGTTGAAGAACCCTGCTCACCAGATACAGCAGCAACAGAGCCATCAAGAGGAACCGGGTTTGATTCTCGTTCGTTTGCATGGCGCTGGCAAAGAGTTTATACGAAAGATTGATTAATATTGCCCCTTGAATCGCCAATGCGGCCAATAGGTAAGTTGAAGCGATGCTGTGAGATTGTTTTGTTTTTTACCCGCAGTTAAGAGCGGGAAGTTCCACCACTCATATTGCACAAAGCTGGATATTGACAGACTTGGCTTAAAGCTCCAATCGGAGCGTAGCTGAACGTCGCGCAGATTGCCGCCTTGAAGAAACTTGTTGGTTTGCATGTTCCGACACGAAAGCTGGATGGTCTTGTCGGATGCAAGCCAATATGTGGTGGCTGCGCGGAAGCTGAGTCCCTGGCGTCCGATGGTGCTGCCCATGATGTTGCCTTTGTTGGTGTGTCCATCGAGATAGCCGATGTTCCAGTAATAGAACCCTCCTGCTGGAGGCTGGATCAGGTTCGGGAGATCGGTATAACCGCCTTCAAAGCGGAAATCGAGATGGGGAAGCTTGGGAAGCTGAGTGAGATAGATTCCCGGATTCTGCGCTGAGCGGCGGGGATAGCCAATTGGGGAAATCTCATCTTCGGAAAATGAGTCTTCGTATATCATCAGGTATTTTCGCAGGCCGGGAATGCGGTAGCTCCAATTGAAGTAGGAATTGCGGTCGCCGGGATCAACGGAAAATGCCCCTCCACTGGGATTGGTAAACGTTGTCAGGGTCCTTCTGACTTCTGCAAGCGTTATGGGAACGCCAGGGCCACCCCACATGGTTGACACGCTCACGCCAAATTCGAAGTTGGGCGTGGGCTTGAAGCTGATCTTTTCGGCGTGCATCATCGGCTGTTTCGAAAGACTTCTGCCCACGGAAAAAGGTCCGTCATTCACGGCATTGATGTAGTGGTGGCCGCTGACTTGGCCAAAGAAGAATTCAATGCGATACGGCCCAAGGAGTCCACCAAAGCCCGGCAGCTTTCGTGGAGTTGTTTGATCGACTCGAAACATATAGAGCGGATCGGCGTTGTTGCTGAAGCTGAACGGATCTCTGGTCGGGCCAAGCCATAGGCTTTGCTTGCCAAAAGATGTCTGCCAGCCTTTGATATTGAGCGATACATAGGCCTCAATCAGATGAAACCGGTTGAAGGCCGCAATGGGTGTTGCTGGCTGGACTACAGGCTTGGAGTCGGCGATTTGCAGTTGGTTCTGCACTGCCTGGGAGACGCCGGGAGCCGAAGGCGCGTGGTCAAATTCGCCGCGCACGTAGAATCCGAGTGGGCCGGCGGAGCCGCTGCTGGAATAGCCGCTGATGAAGTTCAGGCCGCGCTCATAAGGACGCCCGTAATCGTAGGGAATGGTTTTGTTGAAATGGTAACCATCGGTAAGCGGAGGGCCGGCTATGGACATGACGCGAGCATAGACGGAATCGACGCCTACATAGCTCGTTTCTGTCCCTCCCAGTTCAACTGCGAACTCCCGCTGCAGTGCCGATACGAGCCGCGAGGCTTCGTCGTTGGAAGAGGCGTCTATATACTCGGCTGATTCTTCCAGCAGGCGGGCGCACTCGCGGCGCGTCCAGGGCCTCATTCCCAGAAATCCGCTGGGGACTGCACCCAGTGCGGCGAGCCGCTCAAAGGCCGGGTAGACCCAGCTATCGATGGGTACATAATTAGAAAAAACACTGTCGGAAGAACTCTTGTTGGTCTCGGGAGGCACATCTTTGACGAATGTTCCATAATTACCGGCGGTCGGGTCTGCGTCCTGATGGCGGGAATACACCTGTCGTCCGATGAGCCATCCCATGGCGCTGCCGGCAATCACATCGCTGGGGAAGTGGTCCCTGCCGGTAACTCTGGCCACGCCGACTCCCGCAGCCAGGCCATAAGCGAGCACCTTGGTAAAAGGTCCTGGGTATTCATGGGCAACAACACTGGCAATGGACCATGTCAACAGGGAGTGAGCCGAGGGAAATGCGGAGTTGGCGATCGTGCCATGAAAAAACCTTCCCTGTCCGGTGCCCTCGCTGGGGCGTTCGCGGCGAGTGACAACTTTGAAGACTTCGCCGACTACAAAGCTGTTAAGAGCAGCCTCGCCGCCCAGAATGCCGGTCTCTTGCATCTTGTCATCGGCCCGCCATCTTCCAATCAGCCACAATGCTCCTGATCCTCCCACGGCAAGTCCCAGTCCTGCATTGGAAAGATTTCCAGAGTTCTTAGCCAGGGTCCCGGTTGTTTTTATGCGCGAGGAGAGTTCAGCGTCGGCGTTGATCGCTCCTGCCGTGAGCCCGATGGCGGGGACAATCCAGTTAAGGTCTTCCACGCGGGCTTTGAAAGGGCCTGTCCATATATCTTTCTGGTCTTGCAGTATGTTCCTGGCCAGGCCTTTGGGAGCAATCGTGGCGGGATACGATTTTTGCGGAGAATGTGGTTTGGGTTTTCTAGTGCCGCTATCAGATTGGGTCTGCGCTGCGGCGCCGATTGAGAGGGCTAGAAGCATAATGAAGACAATTAGTTTGTGTTTGATCATTTGAGTTGGTCAACAATTCTGATCAGAGCTAATCTTTTGAATGCACTCCCACATGTGGCCAATATGTAAGTTGCACGGTAACCGTAAACGGTGTTCGAGGAACAGAAGACAAAACAGGGTACGTCCATTTTTCGTACTGCACCGACGTTGAAAATCCAAGAGTAGGACGGATAAGGAAATCGGAATTTAAAGCTCCGTCAGTGATCGTGCCACCGCCGGGAATGAAATGCTGGCTGACCTTTTGATGCCGAACGTAAACCTGGATAAAATTGCGCGCTGTAAGGTGGTATGTAGCCCAGCCTTGAGCGCCCTGCCCCTGCCTGCCCATCCAACTTCCCAGAAGATTGCCCTGGTTCGTGTGTCCGCTTCGAAAGGTCGCGTCAAAATAGTTCGCGCCGTGATCGTATTGGGGCAGCGGAACGTCGGTGTAACCGCCTTCTACACGCACGTCCAGTTTGCTGAGCCTGGGAACGCGCGGCATGTAAAGGCCTGCGTACCACTGAGAGCGGTCCGAGTAAGCGACCGGCGAAATTTCGTCGTCGCTGTAGCCTTCGGCGTAAAAGGTCAGCCATTTGCGAAGTTTCGGAATGCGGTAGGAGAAATCAAAACCAGAATCCCGGTCACCTGGCTTATTGGGAGCGCCGGCGATAGTATTCCCCAGGGAAAACAAGCTTCGCGCGAACGAGCGCGAGGTGAAAGGATAGCCGGTACCGGCAAAGATGGTGTCCCGGAAAAATCCAAACTCGAAGTTGGCCGTGGGCTTGAAACTGATCTTCTCGCCATGAATAAATGGCTGGTCTCTGAGCGGGCGGCCCCACGCGCCTGAGAGACCCAAAGGACTGAGAATGAATTCGTAACCAGCAAGCCGGCCTACAAAAGCCTGTATACGCATCGGGCCAAGCAATTTCAAGATGCTGGGCAAATTGATCGGAGCGACGCGGTCGATTCGCAGCATATTGATCGGTTCGGCATTGTTGCTGAACATCAAGGATGTGCCTTGGTCCGGCCCCCACCACAGAGTCTGGCGTCCATACGACAGTTGCCAGTTCCGCACGGTGACACCTGCGTACGCATCGAGCAATCGGAAACGGTCAGTGGCCAGGTACGAGATCGCAGGAGAGAGGGGCACAGAGTCTCTTTGAGCGATGGTTTGTCGGAGCGAAAGCGGAAGGGCTGGAATGGAAGACGAGTACTGGTCTTCGCCACGTACATAAAACGTGAAAGGCCCGGCAACAGCATCGGCAGTGAGGCCGGAATAGACATTGCCGCCCTCTCCGTAACGTCTGCCGTAATCATTGATGATGGTCTGTCCCGCCTCAAAACCGTTGGTCAGAGGCTGGCCCGAAATACCAGTGACCCGTGCATACAAGGATTCGAGGCGCACGCCAAGATTATGAGCGCCGTCAAGACGCCCTGACTCAAGAGCAAACTCGGTAGCCAATGCGTTGTAGATCTCCTGCACAACCGGATCTTCGGCAGGGTCGTCGGCATTGTTGTCTTTGGCCTCACGCAATAAGGCGGCACATTGCATGCGGGTCCAGGGGCGCTGTCCCATAAACGCATTTTCGATATAGCCAAGCGCTGCCAGCCGTTCGAGTGCGGGATAAATCCAGCTATCGGTGACGACGTAGGATGACCCCATATAACCTGGGTCGGGCCGGAAATAGTCTGCTTTCTCAGAAGATTGCTTTTCCTGCCCGGCAGACCCGCCCTGCTGCGACTGAGAGGAATCCTGCACTTGGCTCACCGTTTCTACCGTCTGACATTGAGCCGCAGGGAGGCCCAAACTTATGACTAAGCACAAGATTGCAGCCTTATTTCTTCGCGCACTTATCCTCAGGAGCCTCACTGTTCTTTGCTCTCAGCGGATGTCAAATTTTTTGGCCCCTCGGGCTTTTCCTTCAAAGCGTCTTTGAAGCCACGAATGCCCTCACCCAGACCTTTGCCAAGTCCAGCTAATTTCGAAGGACCAAAGAGTAAAAGAGCGACAAAAAGAATTACGAGCAGGTGCATCGGTTGTGCGATTCCTTCAAACATCATTGCCTCCTTTCAGTTTTTGGTAAGATCAGTGCGGTTCCACCAGTCGCCTCCTAGTGCTTGAAACAGTGCTGCGGTATCGGCGTGACGGTTAAATTTGGGATACCCTCAGGTTGATCAGGGCTTGTTGATACGTTGGTTCCGCGCTCAGGCAGGCTAAGTAGTTGCTGTACCCAGCCTGATACTGTTTCTTCGCCAGATCAAATGGTCATCTGGTTTTGCGTTTCCTCCACCCGGCATGTCAAATGTGGGACTGATCAATATCTAATAATTCGTGAACCGCAAGACGTTATCTTTTAGGCAGGATTTACAATCTTTCGACGGCATCTCTTGATCATTTCTCTCAACATGCCCCTGCCGTCTTGGTTGAATGAATCAGATTGACGGAGAGATGTACTACCGGCAAAAAAGCGAGCCATGAGCGGTAGAAACCTGCCCGGTAGAAAGAGTTGCCGTAGCAGTGATTGTGATATTTCCAGGCGCTGCGGCTACGCAAGTTGCTGTTGTCGATTCGCCTGTTGTTGGGGAGAGTTGGACTGCCGGGTCATTCGCAGTCCATGTGGATACTGTGGAGGCAGGAGTGAGCTCTGGGCATCCGGGGCCACCTTGTAACACTAATATTGAGGTAAAAATTTGTTGTGAAGTGTCAGGGTCTGCGTGATCTGCGGTTGCGAATAGTGGAGAGACAGTTATTCCAGTGATGTTGCCGCAATTCGTGGCCTGCCGGCCGCCGCAGGCCTCAGTGAACACGAATACCATCGACACGAATATGGCCAGCAGAATCCTCGACAAGGAGACTGTCGACCGCCGCAGCAAACTCCCGGAAGTCATTTGCTGAAACAATCTGCATCCAGTGAATCGGAAATTAA
>DASZFK010000643.1:0-8339 GCA_035939855.1 Candidatus Angelobacter sp. | reverse complement strand
TGATGGCTCGCCTGCGTTATGGCAGCGGCATGGCGCTCGTGCAAAAACTCCTTCGCGACCATGCCACGCTTTTCCTGCCAGGGGAGGCTTATTACGGGGGCGACGATCAATCCATTCGTTTGTGTTTTGGTTATCCCCGTTCTGCGATCGACCAATACACGGCAATGCTGAAGTTAGCGCTTGGCGTCCGTCTGCGGGTATCGTCGGGCCCTTATGCGGCAGCGCAGCAGCGTCCACGGCCCTTTGCCGGCGCTTGATAACGTTCCCTTAGAAAGCAATCCTGCGAGTGAGGCGAAAAATCATGGAAGGAATTCGGCATTCTCAGCACGAGGTTTACGATGGGGCGATCAACGAGAGTTTCCTCGGAAACCTGGTTACCTGCCTGGAGTACGTTCAGAAGTTCACCGCGGCCTATGCAATCTTTCATCTCTTCAATCTGGAAATTTATCGTGAACTATTGGGGGGGCCAATCGGGGTTGGCGATTTGGCCCAGCGTCTTTCGCTCAAGCCGGAGATGCTGGATGGCTTCCTGGAATACTGCCGTATTGAAGGATTAGTCGTGAAGGAATCCGAGGGCTTCAAGCTCTCGCAATTCGCTCGAATGCTCGCTCCCTATCGAGGATGGTTTGAGTTTTTTATTGGCGGATATGGCAACACGTTTCGCGAAATCGGTACGGCCCTGAAAGCCGGAGCCCCGGAACCCGGCCGCGACTATGCTCATGTGAGCATCGGAAGCTGCGAAATCAGCCGCTACGACGCGATTCCCCTTACCAAGAGGTTAATGAACGTTGTTCCTGGGAAGCACAAGCTGGTTATTGATTTGGGATGTGGCAATGGAATGTACTTGACCACCTTTTGCCAGGCGGCTCCGGAGATCCAGGCGATCGGCGTAGAGGCGCACCAGGAAAGCTATGATGCCGCCCAACTGCACATCAGGCAAAGTCACATGGAACACCGTATCTCGATGGTTTGCTCGGATGCCGTTTCATTTTTCAGGAACTATAAGGGCGAGACGCCGGACTTTGTGCTGTTTGCTTTCGTCCTGCACGACATTTTGGGAGTACAAGGCCGTGAGAGCCTGTTGGAGATCTTCGCCCAAATTGCTAGACGATTTCCCACCACGCACGTCGTCGTTATCGAAACCGATTTCGATTTAGACAAGGAAATGGTGCTCACCGCTCCGGTCGGCAAAGGCTACTACAACCCCTACTTTCTTACCCAAGCCGTCACAAATCAGAAACTTCAACCCCGGCGTGCCTGGAGAGAGTTTTTTGCTGAAGCCGGTTTTGAGATCATGGCCGAAAAGACTGTCGATCATCTGGTCGATCCATCGGACCTGGAGATCGGGTTTCTGTTGCGCAAAGCAAGGGAGAACGCATGAAATATTGAGTTTTGTTTTTCCCGGGGGCGTTCCCCTTTTATAAGACTCTCATCCATCGGAACGCACCTTGCTCTGAATGCAAAACCATCCGCGTCTTCTGCCGGCGCGGATGGACTCAGAGCGTGTAGATACTCTTCCATGAGAAAGCTTCTTCCCAAAGACCAGTTTCGTTTTCAAAACTTCGTTACCGGTTTGGAATGCGCATGAAACTTTTTGGGCACGGCCGAAGCCGTGCCCATTGCGAGAAATCGAACTTGCTCTTCCGGCAAATCTTACGATCCCGTAAAGTCGAACTGCACCTCAACCACACTTTCTTTATCGGAAGGTTCGTATTTCCACTTTTTAACTGCCCGAACCAGAGCTTCAAGAAGGACCGGGTTGCCACCCAGTTCTCGTACTTCCTTGACTGCACCCTCCGGGGCCACTTTGACCTGAACACGGGCCACGCCTTTCAGATTCAGCCGGCGCGCCAGTTCAGGATATTCAGGCGGAACGCTCGTCTTCAGCTTGCGCGCAGATTGTTGCGCTTCGCCAAAGTTCCATGGCCAGCCCAACGTGCCGCAGAAAAGCATTCCTGCCGCGAGGGCGTACGGTAGGAGCCTGAAAATCACTGATCTCGATTTGGAGTTATTCTTCACTTTGATTCCCCAATCCAATGATTGCGTTTTGCCTCGCAAAAAATTCACTGCTGCTCCAAGTCTCAATTGGGTTCTGATTGCGTCAGTATAAGACCCGAAGTCTTGGTTTCCCATATAAAAATTCTGGCGTAATGTTACTTTCGTAGAGTCCCAATACGAAAATTAGATAAATCTTATCTTGAGTGTCCTCGCAAGCAACTCCATGAACGGATATTAAAAGTTACTTACTTCAACTACCGCTATATCGTGAAAATCTTCTGGGGAGATATCTCTCCCCAGAAGGGTTGTTGTGTTTAGAAAGTGAATCTCATTGCCAGTTGAATGTCACGAGGTCCGCCTCCACCCAGGAAAGGATTGCCGATTCCTACGTCGGGCGTGACCGTAAGCGGCAGGAAGCCTACACCTCGGCCTGCTGCATCCTTGCCGTTCTGCAGGAAATCAGCAAAAAAGTTGGGCCATAGCGGGTTGGCGAAGTTGGGATGATTGAACGGATTGAAGATATCGACACGAATCTGCATCTTCAAGTGCTCGGTAAGATCATTGTTCTTGGCAAGGCTGAAAGCGAAATCCTGCACCGCTGGTCCGACAAAAGCGTTGCGTCCCAGATTGCCAAAATGCTGGGTTCCCGGAACGCAGCTGCCGCCGCTCAGTGTACAAGGAACCTGGAAGGCAGCAAGGTTCAAGAATTTTCCTGGTCCGCCCGTGCCTGCAAATGGGTTACCCACCAGATCAGGGCGTCCGAAAAATTCACCGCTGCCATTGAAGTTGCCTTCAAACAGATAGTTCAGATTGAAGGGCTGTCCTGCACTCACGGTCAGCACGCCATTGGTGCTCCAGCCGGAGGTAAGCGCATGCCAGGTCTTGACGTTTGGGAACTGGTAAGAGTAGCTCCAGCTCAGGTGCTGGCGCTGGTCGAAGTTTGAGCTGGCCTTTTCCAGATCGGGACGGAAGCTATTGTCGGGCTGGGCCGCGTTGGGAACAAAGTCCAGGGCGTCACTGGCATTGTCGATTGAATGCGACCAGGTATAGTTCAGGACCGAAGTAAATCTGTGCCAATTACGAAACCTCAGAGACGCTTGCATGGAGTTGTAGCTGCTCGAAGAGGAGGTCTGGAGCTGATTCACTACGCCGAGCGCCGGAAATGCCACAGTGCCAGTCGCGGGGTTGACCTGATTCAGGTCGACGTAGCGGAACAGCTTGCGGCCCGCTGAGCCCACATACCCGACCTGCAAAGCGATATTGCGGCTCAATTCGCGCTCAATATTCAGGTTGTAGACCTGAACGTATGGCGTGCGCAGGTTCTGGTCTACGGTGAATACATCGGTGGCCGCAAATGTTGACGGCGCAAAAACTCTTACATTCGGCTGTAGAACGGCCGAAGGGCTGAAGCTGAATGTGATTGGGTTAGGTCCAATTCCGTTGTAGGCTGGGCCGGAATTGAAGGTGTTGAAAGGTAGCTGCCCAACATAGAAATCCTGGGAAGGCGCGTCATAGTACATACCCCAGCCCGCGCGTAGCACAGTCTTGGAATCGCCGGTGATGTCCCACGCCAAGCTTATGCGGGGAGCAAAATTGTTAAGGTCGCGCGGATAAAGCTGGTTAACCAGCTTAAGGGTTCCCGCAGGATCAAGAATGCTGAACTGGTTTTGGTCCTCGTGGATCACGCCAAAATAGTCCCAACGCACGCCATAATTGAGGGTGAGATTGGGGAACACGCTAAAGCTATCCTGCACATACAGGGAGTGGTTGTTCTGCGAAGTCTGGCGCGAAGAATTGCCTTGCGCCTGGCGGCCGCTGGTGGGCGTTCCCGCGATGAATGCATCCAGCGTGCTGAAGCGCAACTTGCCCCGATATCCGGCGTCCAGAAAACCATCGACCAGCGTGTGATGAAATTCATATCCGAACTTCCAGTTGTGCCGTCCGACAGTGTAGGTGTAGTTGTTGAAAAGCTGTGTGTTGGTATCAACACGCCCGCGCGGATCGGAAAGAGCCGAGCCCAAGGTCGCAAACGGACCAACGCTGATCAGGGGTAGTCCAAAATCCTGCGCTCCTGTTCCCATGTTCAAGCCAATTGATCCGGGATCGAAGGTATGGTCTTGAGGATTCGTGGTTTTTGCCAGCCGGTTGTAGCCGCCGCGTATTTCGGTCAGCAGGTGGAGGCCGAAAATATGCGTGTAGGAAACCGAACCTACATTAATAGTAGTAGGCACCACTGTGTTGAACCCCGGCAAAATACCTCCGCCTACAAGGGCCAGCGGAGCGCTTTGGTCGCTGTTGCCATAGAAATAGCGTCCTGTCAGGAAATCGTTGCTGCCAAAGCGCTGATCGATTTTCGCGATCACGCTGTCAGCACGATTCGGGGCCTGGGTCGATGTAATAAGGTTGTTGCCCTGGCTGTCAGCGGGGCGGTTGGCTGTCGGCCAGGCACCGTGAGCCAGAAGATTAGCGATGACCGGATTCACAACGCCGCCGTTGTTGGCAATCGATTGATTGATCTCCGCCGGTGAAGGCACGCGGGCCAAGACCGGAAATCCTACGCCTTCCCGTTGTCCTTCATAAGCTACAAACCAGAAGGTCCGGTCCTTTACCAGCGGTCCCCCCAATGATCCACCAAACTGGTTGTTGTGAAAAACATCTTGCGGGCTGCCTGCCGGGTTGAAGGCGTTTCGGGCATCCAGCACATTGTTGCGAAAATATTCATAGACGCTGCCATGAAGGTTGTTAGTCCCCGATTTGGTGACAAAGTCGACCGTAGCGCCTGAGTTGCGGCCAAATTCCGCTTCCGTGCTGTTGATGATCGATATCTCCTGTAGGGAATCCAGCGGAAGCACAGTAGCAGGGACGCCAAAGACACCAGGCTCATTGATAGAGGAGAGGTTGCGATAACCATCATTCATGTCGGTGCCATCAATCAAATAATTGTTCGACCGCCCCCGGTTGCCGTTGATACTGAAATATCCGAAAGAGCCAGCTGAATCGTTTTCGAGCCCTGCATCGCTGGCCGCGCCCGGCACCATCAGAAAAGTCTTCAGGATGTCCCGGCCATTGATCGGCAAATCCTGCAGCGCCTGCGAATTAATCCGCCCCCCCAGGTTGTCTTGCGCTGCATTGATCATCGGCGTCTGGCCTGTCATCACCACGACCGACAATTTTTCTTCCGGCGCCTCAACCTCGGGGCCGGGAGACAGTTGGAAATCAACTCGAGGACTCGAAGATACCTCGACTTTGATCCCCTTCAGCGTTTGTAGACGATAATTCGTCTTTTCCACTTTCACATCGTAAGTGCCGATTGGCAATTCCGAAATAAAATATGTTCCAGCCGCGCTCGTTCTTGCTGTACGCGTAAGGCCGGTCTCCACGTTAATCATCGTTACCTGGGCGTCCGCGACTCCTCCGCCGTTGAGATCGGAAACCGTTCCCTGGATTCCGCCGCGAAACGTCTGCGCCCACACGCTTACTGCGCATAAAAGGACAAAAGTCAAACGAAGTAGTGTTTTCATGTGCTACAGCCTTCCGAAGAGGATTTTCGCTAAATCTTGGTGGGAGTATAAAAGTACGCAGAAGCTGATGTTAATTACGAAAGTACTCAACACGCCAACATAGATGAATGTCTGGTTAGTTCATCTACCTGCCGCATAGAATCGATTCCAAGTAAGATAGGGTTCCAAAAATGTCTTCTATAAGCGAACGATTAGGACAATTTATGTGAAAACATATCCTATATTTAATGGTAATGTTAGTGAATACTAAGCATCAGTATGTCGTCAAAGTGCCCATAACCGACCAAAACAGGAAACCACAGGCAATTTTCATGATGATCTATTTAAAAAAGGCTCATGAAATCTTTTCGTAATCCGCAGCGCCTGGCAAAGCCGATGAAGTCAGAAGCTAAAGGCGAATTCCTGAGAAATATGTGGTTTGCGACGCAGCAAAAGGTCATCAACTTTGTTAACAGAGCCGGCAAATCTAAATAATCTGCCTGATTACTTTCGAGTTTCTGCGAAGATTTTGCGCTTCTGTATTGCGGTCATTTCCCTCGATCGGTCCGTTTTGGGAGAACCAGCTGTATCTGCCATGCTGAACAAAAACGAATAATCCGAAGCATATTGATTGGGTCCACGTGCGGGCGCAATAGCCGCCCTGACGTGGCAATCGAGACAGGTTTTCGAATTTTGGGAATATGTCTCCATCGTCGTATTCGCAACTTTTTGCGTAGCCGGGCTGGGCTGAGGATTGCCGGCCGTGAGCGGAATTCTTGCTCCAGGAGCGACCTTAACCGGGGAACTCGCCCACAATACATCGACCAGTTGATAATTCAAAAATACCGAATCAGGATTGCTGCTGCGAATCAAATTCCATATCCATTCATTCAATCCGGCAATATTGTCGAAGCTGCTGTCGTTGATGGGGTTTTCCCGCACAACTTGCATCGGAGCGGCGTAGCGATTTTTGGATTGAGAAGGATAGGCCAGGCGCCCAGGATCGGCGAACGCAGGGCGAGCGTTAGCTGTGCATCGGTAACGGTCGCTCGTGGGATTGCATCTTTCGTCGTAATACGTATACCAGGGGAGAAGGTTCTTGCTTTGAATGTCAGCAGCGCTCGGCGCATTGTTGACGTGTTCAAATGTGGCCCATACAAACTGCGGTCCTTTCGCAGTCTTGTGAATGATGTGCAATCCCACCAAACCCACGGTTGCCAGTCTGGGCCTGTTTGGCCGCGCAGGATCTACGATATAAGCCTTGGAGATTTTGAAGTACCGCCACTTGGAAGGATCGGGCAACTCGACCCAGGCAGCTTTGATCTCGATGGAACCAACATGCCCATACTGCCAGAACCTGGCTGTTCCATCCGGCAAATCGATTCCGGCTGATTGAACAAATGCTTGCTGGGTGGATGCATCGTAAAGACGATTGGACTGAATATAGTTGAACTCATCCGAGTTGAGACGGACCTCATATAAAGTACGATTTCCGTTTTGGGCCGTTAGCCATGCTCCGTTTGTTCCTGCCTGGACGAAACTGGAAAAGCCCTGATGTCCTGGCATCGTGGGCGTTAGACTGAACACTTTATATCGGTGGCTGGAAGGTGGTGTCCCCCAATCCGCAAACAATAGGCCAACTGGAGGGAGTTGATCGGAGCACCACGGAGAGGGTGTGGCCGCGCCTTTCTGAAATACTTCGTGAGCTTCCTTGAAGGTCTCCCACACCACCGGAGCATCATTATTGGGCTGCCCAAAACTGGAAGGAGTCGCGGTGAGATCGGCTTCGCAATTCAAGATTGAAGCCTGCCAGTTCAACCCGAGGAACTCTTGCCACACAAGGCAGTTGACATTCGCCTGTGAGTTGCTGGCAACGATGTCTGCTGGTACGAATGGAGCCAGTACTGGTGGTGTTTGGCAGCCGCTCGTTGATGCGTGCGTAACACGCGCTGCCTTGGTCACACTACCTCCGCTTGCCAGCGCTTCAGGTCTGTGGGCCCATGGCAGAGATAAGGCGGCAATGGCAATCAAAAATATGGGGGATATTTTGCGCATCTTTGCCTCTTTATTGGTTGTGCGTGATCAACCTCCAGCCTTATCGGCATTAACATATAAGAGCGCCGCCGCGGCAACACCCGGCGTTTGCCCGAAATTGGCAACTTGAATATCCCTTAGTCCCACCCGGGCTTCTTTGGCAACGTCCACTCTTAAACTAAGCAATTGGAATTTACCGGTAAATGAATGGCCTGGTACCGCGTATGTGATATCGGCCACCTTGGTTACATTGATGGTGATTTCCGAATCTGGCACAGTTACGCTCGGAAGTTCCCCCTTAGATCCTAGAGATATTCCATGACAGACCAGCACCATGGATACACCCGATGCGCCTCTCTGGATCTGGGTCGGAACAATCACCAAGTTGCTGGCCAGCGACATTGGAGTGCCCGTAGGATTTTTCACCGGCGTTCCATAACAGGCATTCCAGACTTTCTCGTACATTAACTGCAATGGCTGTGGACGTTGCTTCAGGTCGCTCACACATGCTTGCGGTGCTTCCTTGGACTCAGCAGGCACCTGCCAGGCAAACAAGCCCATCTGCAAGGTCTCAGCGATCTGCGCTCCATAGCGAATAGGAGTTGCAACTCCGTTGTGCTTGATCTTGATGTCACCGACTGTGAAAGAAACGCCCGCCTTGGTCCATAACTCTGGAATCTGAAAAACACCATGAAGAATGAAGTTGCCGGGAAACACCTGGCCCGTCACAGGATCAGTGATCGATTCGCGGCCACGCACAATATGCCAGCAATCCGCTGCGGATGCGCCCCTTGGCAACTTTGGATC
>DASZFK010000642.1:0-2054 GCA_035939855.1 Candidatus Angelobacter sp. | reverse complement strand
ACCCTCTTCCTCAGGGAGGAGAGTAGCTGACTCAAAGTGGCTTCACGGGCTGTGTTCAGGGCAATATAATGCGGTTGGTCGAACACGAGACCGTTATCCATAGTTAGTTTCTCCTGCATATTTCCAATTGAGACGGCACATTCAAGACGCCATTCCATTCATCCTGGGGGTGTTGGTGTCCTTCAGTGGCGATGATCATATCCGGCACGCAATCCCACATGTCCAGCACCTTGCCGTTTTCCCACAAGCTGACTTGCCATGAATATGGGCCCGGCCGCAGCGGCAACGTCGGGAAGGTATAACGGAAATCGTGCACCCCCGACTCAAGCTGCACGTTCTCCTTCGCCCAAGCCCACATCAATTGCCTCTCGCCATTATAAAGCGCGATGCCGTGATGGCCATTTTGAATAGGGGCAAAAGCCTCCACTTGAAAGCGTACCGTCACGGCGCCCATGGTAGTGAGGAAATTCGACGATCCCGAGTCCATACCATCAATCTGCCAGCGGACAAATCGCGCTTTGGTCCGAGTTGCTGATGATCGCTGGTTCTGGTTGCGCTGCCCGGAGCCGAGTGCGGCTTCATACTCTCCGAGGACGGCGGCTGTCGGACCGCTCCTGTAAATCTCGCCCCCTTCGAGCCAGAGAACGCGCCTGCAGAGGCGCCGGATCTGATTCATTTGGTGGCTCACGAAAAGAATCGTGCGGCCACCACCGGATACCTCTTCCATCTTGCCGAGGCATTTTTTTTGAAATTCGAGGTCACCGACAGCAAGTACTTCATCCACCAACAAGATGTCCGGTTCAAGGTGAGCTGCGACAGCAAACGCGAGACGCATCTGCATTCCCGTGCTGTAATGTTTCAATTGGGTATCGATAAAGCGCTCGACTCCGGAAAAGGCGACGATGGTGTCAAATTTTCTTTCAATCTCTCGCCTCCTCATGCCGAGGATGGCGCCACTTAGGTACATGTTCTCCCGGCCGGTGAGTTCAGGATGGAAACCAGTTCCTACCTCGAGCAAGGTCCTCACACTGCCATAAATTTCGGCGCTGCCGGTTGTCGGACGCGTGATACGGGAGAGAATCTTGAGGAGCGTCGTTTTTCCCGAGCCGTTGCGACCGATGATGCCAATCACTTCCCCGTGTTGCACTTGAAGAGAGACATCTTTGAGGGCCCACATGAGTTCCGACTTGGCTGGCCGAAAGAGTTTCAGTGGCGACCGGACTGCGTTCATGAGAATATCCCGCAAAGCGAGATACCGCTCACGCTCGCCAACGCGATATTGCTTGCCTAGGCCTTCAGCGCGAATGGCAAGGGAACTCATCGTTCACACAACATCGGCGATCGTTGTCTCCATTCGTTGGAAATACACGAGTCCAGCACACAAAATCACGGCGACGATTCCAATTGATGCGAGTAACAAACCGCCGGGCGGCTTCCCATGGCCGGTGAGAGCCCATCGGAATCCTTCAATGACTCCAGTCATCGGATTCAAACCGTACAGCCACCGCCAGCGCTCCGGCACAAGACTACTTGGATAGGCAACAGGGGAACCAAACAGCCAAAGCTGAACCAGAAAAGGCATGACATAACGAACATCACGATAAATTGCGTTCAGTGCGGATAGCCACAGGCCGACACCGAAGGCCGTAGCTACAGCCAGCAGTAGGAAACCTGGAAGCAGTAGGATAACCCACGCAAAATGAATACGGTAATAGAGCATCAGGACGATAAACATCGTAAAGGAAATGCCGAGATCCAACAGTCCCGAGAGGACCGCAGAAAGAGGTAGAATCAAGCGGGGGAAATAGACTTTTGTGACCACTCTCTGGTTCTCGACTATGGTGTTGGTGGCGTTTTGCAAAGCGCCCGAAAAATAGGTCCAAGGGAGCAGGGCGGCGTAATAAAAAATCGGATATGGAAGACCGTCCGAAGGCATACGCGCAAGTTTTCCGAAGAAAAGACTGAAGATCACCATAGTCATTAAAGGCTGAATAATTGCCCACGCGGCTCCGATGACTGTCTGCTTGTAGCGAATCTTGATATCTTTCCAAACA
>DASZFK010000641.1:0-6896 GCA_035939855.1 Candidatus Angelobacter sp. | reverse complement strand
TGTACCCCTGTTTACGCTTCGCTGACTACCTCGCGGTAGCCAACGCAAAACTCGGGGCCGAGTGGATCGCTACTCCTTTCTCGTAAGACTCTTTCATTCTCTACTTCATGCCGGTTTATCCCGGCGCACAAGGATCCCTATGCCCGCCCGTGAACAATGGGGCAGGCATTGTCGGATGCCCTTGACAGTCTCGTCATCCCTGTCGTCTCGATCGACAGTTGCTGGATAAGGTAGAGATCCTTCGGCCAAAGAACGGCCTCAGGATGACAGGGGTGAAGGGAGTCGCTGCTCATCAGGGAAATCGCGACCGATTACGTCTTAAATATTCAAAGAAACAAAGAAATGATTTACATTGAGCCAAAATTCAAATTGGCCTGGCAACAGCACATCACATCAACATTCAAGGGAGAAGAGCCATGTATCGGATCGGCAAGGCACGTTTTTTCAACATCCTAAAAATCATCACCATGTTCGTAGCGCTGGCGGGAACCGCTGAAGCGCAATGGCAGGCACGACATAACCTTACACCTGCTCAATTTCAGACTACATTTGATGATCTCTTCAAGCAGGGTTATCGGCTGAAGTGTATGAGTGGATATGTGAGCGGCGGATCGGAGCGGTATGCCGGGTTGTGGGTGAAGGCCAACGGCCCAGCCTGGCAAGCGCGAAATGGAATGTCGGCGGCCGATTACCAGAAAGCATTTGATGATTTCTTCAAGCAGGGATACCGGCTCACCTGGGTGAGCGCCCATGAAGTTGGCGGAACAACAAAATACGAGGCCATCTGGGAACAGAAGCCGGGTCCGGCGTGGCAGGCCAAACATGGCATGAGCGCGACCGAGTATCAACAGGCTTTTGACACATTGTTCCAGCAGGGCTACCGACTGATTCACGTAAGCGGATATAACAGCGGCGGATCGGCGCATTTTGCAGCCATCTGGGAAAAATCGGGCGGTCCCGCCTGGCAGGCCAAGCATAACCTGACTTTCGACCAATATCAGCAGGCGTTTACTAGCTTCTCGCAGCAAGGTTACCGGCTCAAGGACATCAGCGGATACAACGTCGGCGGCACCGACTACTATGCGGCAATTTGGGAAAAGACCAATGGGCCATGGTGGTGGGCGCGGCATGGCATTCCCGATGCCTGGTACCAGAACGTGTTTGATAATTTCTATTACCAGGGCTACCAACCGGCGTTGATTACGGCCTTTACGTCCGGCGGCGCAGGCAAGCTGAATGGCATTTGGGACAACACCAATTTCAGCGCCAACGACCTGCAGCTCATCAGTTCGCAGATGCAAAGCTACATGAGCGCCAACAACGTGCCGGGCGCGGCGCTGGCCATCACTAAAGACGGGCGACTCGTTTATGCTGCCGGATTTGGCCACGCCAACCAGGAAACCGGCGAGGAAGCCGGGCCAACCAGCCTGTTTCGCATTGCCAGTGTTTCCAAGCCCGTCACCAGCATAGCCATCATGAAGCTGATTGAATCGGGCAGCTTGCATTTGACCGACAAAGTGTTTGGGCCGGGAAGCATTCTCGGCGCGCAATTTCCGACTCCGCCGAACAACAAAAAGATCGAGCAAATCACGGTCAAGTACCTGCTGGAGCATGTTTCCGGATTGAGCAATGCTGGGGGCGATCCCATGTTCATGAACTTGAACATGAACCATGCTCAATTAATCTCGTGGGTGCTCAACGATCCGCCACATTTCATGACGAGAGACGCCAACACGCAGGAAGAATATCTGAATTTCGGTTTTTGCCTGCTGGGCCGCATCATCGAGAAGAAATCCGGAATGAGCTACGAGCAGTTTGTGAAACAGAATGTGCTTACGCCCAGCGGCATCACGAACATGGTGATCGGCGCGAACACCGAGGCAGCACACAAGCCGCGCGAGGTGAAGTACTACCCATCGAGCGCTTATTCGCTCAATGTGATCCGCTTCGATTCCCATGGGGGATGGGTAGCCTCTCCGATTGACCTGGTTCGGTTTGTCGTGCGCGTGGATGGATTGCCGACCAAGCCCGACATCATCAGCGCTGCATCTCACACCGCGATGACCACCGATTCGGGGATCAAAGACGCGAACAACAACGATCCCAACTATGGTTTCGGCTGGGGCCTGCCCCAGTGGCACAACGGCGCGATGGATGGGACGATAGCGTTCCTGCAAGTCTTGCCCAATGGATATACCTATTCGGTCGTTGCGAATACGCGGCCGGCGAACGATGGTTTTGCATTTAATTTGTCGAACGCCGTGCAGAACATTGTGAAGGGTGTTTCGAAATGGCCGGGATACGATCTGTTTTGACGGTTCACATCCAGGTTCAGAAGATGGCGGAGCGCGACGGCACACGAACACCGCGCCCGATCATCAGTTTATCTTGCAAGCAGAATGTGAACGGCATACTTGTTTTCTACGGCTCTTGGAAAACATTTTATGAGTACAATGCCGTGTATGCCGACTTTGATCTCCGAATCGCGCTGGTGGAAAAATTGGAACTACGCATTTCCCCGCATCGTTATTCTCTCTTTGATAGCCATGCTCGTGGCGTTGCTTGGTTATCTCTTTTCCACCCACACCGTTTTTGCAAATCGTCATATAGGTGTTCCACAAACAACCAGCCCAACCAATCCACCTGCGTCAGCGCTTCAACCTCCCGCCGCGTCACAGCAGCAGGCCCAGCAACTTCTGGAGCAGGTTCAAAAATCACTGGAGGAAGTAAAACGGCAAGCTAGCGTAAGCGGGGCGCAGATTGATGAGGTGCGAAAGGAACTAGACGAGGCTCGCAAGCAGACGGATCGCACAGATAAGATTACAACGACTTTCATAAGCATATATACAATCCTGGTCGCCCTGCTTGCTATTGATGGTCTTCTCAGCCGGACGCGCTTGAAGGAAGCCCTGCAGAAAGTTGACGATGCGTTGGCCCAACAAGTGCCGAAAGTCCATGAGCAAATGGACAAAATAGGGGAAACGGCAATCCAGGCGCAAGATACTCTCAAGCAAACGCAAGAGGCACTCAAGCGAATTGAATCAACCCGAACGAGTCTCTTCGAAGAGCTTCCAAAATTTATCCGGCAATATCTGCCTGACGTATTCAAACTCAATGATCCGCTTGATGATCTCAAGCCTGCTGATTTGGCGCTGCTAGATGAGATTGATCATCTGACATTCCTGGCTAACGCGGGATTTCGATTTCGAAAACCGGAGACTCCCGAAGAAAGGAACGCCTATATCCAAAGTCTGATGGCGACTGTTCGCGGTTATCTGGTTCAACGCAAGGAAGGGGAAGTCGTGCCGCGTGTAAACTTTCTTTTGAAGTTACTTGGCTCAGACGACAACACGGATGAAGCCAAAGAGCTTCGGGGGCGCACGCATACTTATGCGGCTCAGGCACATTATCGTTTGTTGGTTAAACGATCTAAACGCCTGGATTTGCAGAGAACGAATGATCTCTTAGCGGAGCTGGAGCATCACCGTAAGACAATCGCGTTTCATCTTGCCAATGCCCGTAAACGTCATCCCAGGCATGCTCAAATTTATGTGGTTGATGCGCTCTATCGCAGTAATTGCGCGGTGGACGAATGGGTGACGAACGAGAGCGAACGCAGCAAGTTATACAATCAAGGCCAGCGCGAGGCGATCGATATATACCGAGCCTTGATCAATGATTTTGCTGAATATGAACCCAATGTCGTGGGAATCGCCCGGCAGAATCTTTGCTGCTGTTTGAAGCGTCTCGCGGATGAATCCGGACAATATGATGAAATGTTCCAGGAATTAGAAAGTTATCCTGCGGAAAGTGAAATTCTCAGTACCCAAAACAGCTCACCTTTGCATAAAGAATCTACGTCATCAAAACTTTGGCAGAGCATCTTGATTGACAGCACTTTTTTCAACTCCCTGCACGTGAGCTGGAACCAGGAAGAGAGGAAAAAGATATATGAGAAAAAATGGGCGGAGCTCCTAAGAGCTAAATTGAATAGTTCTTCAATGGAAAAATGCTATGCGTATTTTCGAGGACAATCCTCAAGCTTGAATGGCTGGACAATTAAGCCATGGCAATCCCAATGATGGCACACCTTCTACGCTACGCCTTCGTTATCGAATCGCATTTTAAACTCTCCTTTTGCTTTCATATACTTTCAGACCCTTCAATTATAGACTGCCTGTCAAGTGGCTCATCCTTTGGCCTTCAGCTACGGGATACAAAGATTAGATTCCCCAAATTGTCGATAGTTGCATCCTGTCACAAAGCATACTCACATCACAAGTAACTCGTTTGCTTTCAATTAAATCCAGGTCCCCCATCTTGGCGACGATGCCCTGAAGATAGCCGAGCGTGACGGTATCCACGAAGGAATGCGACGGAAGCGCGAGGCGGCTTCGAGCGCCCGGGCGCGCTGGTGACGGTCGAAGGACCGCACGTACTGGTGGATGATCTGGGGCATGGTCATGCGCAAGGCCGCAGAGAAGTTTTGTTCTGCCATGTCGCGCTGCTCTTCCGGCGATCGCAGCAGTTCGATGATTTGTTGTCCCATCGCCACCTTGTTGCCTACCTGGTAAAACTTGATGGCCAGGCCTTCGTTTTCGGCCATCTCGCGAAAGTCGGGGATGTCGGAAGAGACCATCGGCATCCCGTATTGCGCGGCCAGATGGGCGACGCCACTGGCCCCGGTCGCCGAAGTGTACGGCAGCACCAAAACGGAAGAAGAGTTAAACAACTCGGGAATCTGTTCTTCAGCAACGTAGCCGGTAAACTCAATCAAAGGATTGTCTTTATAACGGGTCCGCAAAGACTCGATGTAACCTAGCGCGTTGCCGTTGTTGCTGCCGGCAATGATCAGCTTTGCATTCGGAATCTTGGGTGCAACGATTCCCTCAAACGCTTCGATCAGCATTTCGCAACGCTTGTAGGTGCCCCATTTGCCGAAGGCCAGAATGCGATGCTCAGGATTGCCGCGTTTCGAAAAATCAGGCGGCTCGGGTCGTGCTCCAAAAATTCCATGCGCGCGAAAATGAACGTTGCCTCCACGGTACTTGTCGATCAACGTGCGGCGATAAGCAGGCAGCAACACGGAAATTGAATTCGCCATGAGCAACATGCGGGTGGCTGCATGGCCACCGAGTTTGAATACCAGCTTGTTGCGCACTCCGGCATCGTTGAGGTCGATGTATTCCATCAGATGATGAAGAGTGACGTGGGTGTAATATCCCGCCATACGAGTCATTGCCGGCAGCGCAAGCCCGGAAAATGCCGCTAGTGGATTATCCTTATTGCCGAAGCTCGAAAAGATTAGATTGAACCAAACAACGTTTGGACGGATTTCGCGTAATGCCTTCAGTAGCTTCCAGTGGTTGTTGACACGGTTCATCTTCCAGCAGCGCTGGACATTGAACTCAAATAATTCGGGCTGCGGGGTGTCCAGTTCGTCGCCCAGAATCGTCAAGCTAATCAATGGATCCGACAGCAGCTCGCGCGCCACATGGAACCCATACTCGTTGAGGGCCAACTGGCTGGGCGGAAATGCGGTAACAAAACAGATCTTCATGGATAGCTGTGTGCTTCTAGCTACTAGCTTCTAGCCAAAACTCCTGAACCGATTTGTAGGTCATGCCACATGAGATTGTGTCATTCAAAACACCTGCCGCCCATCCGGGGCTACTGTCCATGTGGACTCAACTGCGAAGGCTCCGATTTCATTCTCTTAGTCAGGCTGTAGGCGCTAAAGCCCAATTGAATTTGAGAACTTTGCGGCACTAATAAATTTCCTTCGTTCCTCAGGACAGGCTGTGCCCTGATACCTTCAGATGCTAAAGCTCGTTCTTGCGCAAACTCTGAAGTCACAGATCTGGCTAGCAGCCAGGAGCCAGTAGCTAGAAGCTGCCTCAAAACAACGACACCCGAATCACCGGACGGAACGATGACGTGCTGCCCTGGCCGGTAAAGTTGGGAAACATCTGCTGTTGTATGCCAAACGAGATGCGCAGCGGATAGTCCACCGCAATCGCGCCGGCGCCATCGTCAAAACTGCGGTGAAGCGGCCTCATATATGTGACGAGGAATCCGCTCTGGTAGTTGTCATACAAATGAAATCCCTGGCCACGGCTCAGATCGAAGGCCCCGTCGACCGACCAGCGATCGTTAGGCTTGAATTCAAAACGGGCGCCTGGAACCAGGATTTGCGCGATGGTGAAATTCTGGTCTTGCACGCGCCAGGAGCGTATTACTTTTCCTAAAGCGGTGATGCTGAATTTTTGGCCGAACTTGCGTTCGTAACCGGCCCAGGCCGAGGTACTGAAGTACTCGCGCACCAGCGGGTTGAAGAGCAGGTCGCGGACCGAATATCCGGTGATGAATGCGTTGTGGCCCCAGGGGCGGCCCACTTCAAACTCCAGGCTGGCCCCCAGATCACGTGAACTCAGGTGCTGCTGGCTGTACGGCCCGCTCTCATGAACCAGGCTTCCTCGCAACGTGATCCAATTGAACAGAGGCGAGCTGTTCATATACAGAAACTGCCGGAACAGGTTCTGATTGAAATTGATGGGCGATTCAGTATCGCGCCGAAGCGTGAATTCAATGCCGGGGTTGAGCACGAAACGAGCATTCCCGAGGCGCAGTACCGGCTCCACGCCCACATTGAAGATGGTGTCGTAGGTGTTGTGGTTCAGGATCAGCGTCGCGCTGGGAATTGAACTCGCACCATGAATATTTCGCTCTCCAACGTATCCGCTGATCGGGAGGAAATTGTTGGGATGATAGTGGAATGTAGTGCCAATCTGTGTCTCCTGCGACGAGCGTGGAGGCACAGTGACACCGAACAGCGAGCGGTCCATCTGGTAGATCGTGGCATCTTCAAACACCGCTCCGGTGCTGACGTCGTTATG
>DASZFK010000640.1:0-15242 GCA_035939855.1 Candidatus Angelobacter sp. | reverse complement strand
CCTGATTTGGCGAAGTTTTCTGCAGTGTGAACGAACCCATCCATATTAATGGGCCGTGATGGTGTGAAGTCCCAGCGGCTTACATCGCCATAGCTTTCCAGCCAAGAAGAGGTCATGTCGTCCAGGCAAGTGCTGGTCGCGTGAAAGAGGCTAAAGGAAGCTCCTTCGTCATCCTGGTTGCTGATGGTGGCGAGCTTGTCGTCGATGCCGTCTACGTCGTATGTGTGTCCGTCGTCGCCGATGTTCCAGTGATTCGCCCGGCGGTAAGGGTTCAGCATGCCAAAGTACGTGTCAAAGCTGCGGTTCTCCTGAAGCATGAAGAGCACATGGTTCACAGCCGCAATGCTCCCGCTCGCCGACACGGTCACGATTGCCGAAGATGTCGCTTTTGTCCCATCGGCCGCGGTGGCAGTCGCCGTATAGGTCGTGGTTTGTGAGGGAGAGACGCTCAGGGTACCTCCGCTGCTCGCCAGCGATTGGCTGGTGTTGTCCACATTGTTGGTCAGTACGACCTGGCTGGCATTCTGGGCTGTTATGGTAAGCGTGGAACTTTGGCCTTGTGCGATCTGGGCAGGATTGGCGCTGATGGTCACTGCCAATGCTGTTACCACGATGTTTTCTTGTGAAGAAAAAAAGAAGCCAGTGCTGTCCCAGGCTCGGATCACGACTGGATGGCTGCCGCTGCTCAATGCAACCGAAGCAGAAAGGTTGGCATTGCTGCTCTGGCCCTTAATTTGAGAATCGACATAGAGCACCATGCCTGTGATGGGATGTTCGTTGTCGAGGGCGGCGGCCGTGAACTGCACCGGAGAACCCACCGTCGCGCCATTGGCCGGCGAGCAAATGGCGACTGTTTTATCCACGGTGGCCGTGCAACTCTGGCCCAAGGCAATATTGCCAGGCAGCGCAACCCAAGCAAACAGCAGAATCAAAAGCGAACAGAAACGGACCCTAACCACGCAGTTATTAACTCCATGAAACGATTGAGAGTTTTTGCAGCGACACTCACCATTGAGAATCATGGTCGACTGGGAAGGTTGGCCGAATAGCGCTGTATGAAGTTATGTAAAGTAATCTTGTTAACCATAATTAACATCTGATATACTCGCTTTTCGAACGTGGATTTATATCTCGGTTCTTGCACAGCGAAACATCAAGGATTTCCTAAGGGATGAACGCAATTACTAAAATGGAATCCATGTTGCATGGAATGGATGCGCGCGCGAGGCAACCGGTTATTACCCATGAGGACGTTGACCGGGCCCATGATCGAGCGTTGGTCTCGGCAGCTCGCGCCCGCGGCGGCAAATTTTCCCGGTTGCGCTTGCTGTGGTTGCTGGTTGGTCCGGGAATCCTGGTGATGTTGGGAGAAAATGACGGCCCCAGCATGATCTCCTATGCCGCCACCGGCGCTCAGTTTGGCATTGGTTTTTTTCTTCCCTTCATTGTTTTGACCTTCGTCATGGCCATTGTGGTGCAGGAGATGACGGTGCGCCTGGCAGCCGTAACGCAACGAGGCCATGCTGAGTTGATCTTTGATCGCTTTGGGCCGTTCTGGGGATGGTTCGCAATGATCGACCTCGGCTTGGGTAATTTCTTGACGCTCATTGCCGAGTTCATTGCTGTGCGGGCCGGTCTTGGCTTTTTTGGCGTGCCTCCCTGGGCAGCGGTTTTATCCGCTCTGACAATTCTCTACTTGGCCCTGATGACACACCGCTATTGGACATGGGAACGGCTCACGCTCGCTGCCGCCCTGTTCAACCTGGTTTTTATCCCCATTGCGTTGCTTACTCATCCCGATTGGCGCTCCGTGGGTCACGCATTGGCTGGATGGAAGCCGCTGCCTGGCGGACTCAATAAAGATGTCCTATTAATATTGTTGGCCAACATCGGCGCTACGGTCACGCCTTGGATGTTGTTCTTCCAGCAAAGCGCTACGGTCGATAAGGGGCTGACTACGCGCGACATACGGTATGGCCGCTTTGACACGATTCTCGGCGCCACATTGGCCAGCTTGGCCGCTTTGGGCATGGTGCTGGCCACCACGCCTTTGTTCGTCCACCAGATGAGCGCCACACACCTTCAAGCAGGTGAGTTCGCGCAGGCCCTGCAACCGATCATTGGCCGCTTTGGAGCTGCTCTGTTTGCGCTTGGTATTGTGGAGGCTGGAATCGTGGCCGCAATCACCATCTCCACATCATCGGCCTATGCGTTTGGCGAGGTCTCTCGGCGGCCTCATAGTCTCAATCTGCCATTTGCTGAAGGCAAGGCCTTTTACTCTGTGGTGTTTCTTTGCGCAGCGGCCGCAGCCGCTATCGTCGTGATTCCCGGTTTGCCTTTGGTCAAGGTAGTGATGATTGTCAACGTGATTGCAGTCCTGGCTATGCCTCCGGCACTGGTGTTCCTGTTCATGCTGGTCAACGACAAAGAAATCATGGGATCGTTCGTCAGCCCTCGTTGGGCTAATTTGCTGGCCACAACAGTTGTGGTTGTGCTGGTAACGGCAGGCGTGCTTTTTGGACTCAGTGTAATTGCCCCTGCAGCCTTCGACCGCTTTGCCTCCCAGGTGACCAGAACTTTGTCTGCGTTGTGACATGAGTTATTCTGAGACGCTTCAGGTGATGAATGATTGAAGAAACCAATACCGACCGTCGCACTGGCTCCTTGGAACAGGAGTTGGTTTTGTCATCCCTTGAAAGCGGCCAACTGGCCGAAGCCAAGAAGCCATTTCCCCGACGCACTCTGGGTGCATCCCAAACACTGGTTCTCTGGTTCATGCGGATTTATGTGCTGTTCATGATGGCTGTCGTGATTTACCAGATATGGAGCGGGGCAGGGAATTGAGACAAGCATTCAGCACTCAGCCGCGTAACCACACCGACGGCGTGGTCCATTGAAAGGCTAACTTCCTGGCGAGTTTCTCACGGACATGCAATCGGGTGATCGCGCGTGATCGGGAGATCGGGTGATCGGTTTTGGAACAGTCATTGATTTCAAGCACCTTATCGTTGCAGTTAGTGGAGAGCATTCGGCCCGCTGACTGCTACTTGGCGGGCGCTGTGTAATAGCCCGCTCGATGCCGTACTTGAAACGGTTCCCCGCTCGGGTCTTTTCTGGCTACCTCAAGCTGGATGCGCCGAAATGCGGAGTCCGAGACGCGCCGGTTGGGGTAATAGGCGATCAGGTATTGAGTGCGTAGCTCTTCGCTGATTTTGCGAAAAGCTTCGTCGAGCGAGGAGATACTCTCGGCATAGTAGTATTTGCCTCCGGTATCTTTGGACATCTGGATCAGTGCGTGCTCGCCGCCCAGGTTTCTTCCAGCTTCGGCCGCTACCGGCACCACAATGATGCTGTAAATCAGGGCTTCGGCTTGCACCGCGCGCCGCAACGCGTTCTGGTAATCAGTCTTGCTGGTGGTATCGCCTCCGTCGGTAATCAGGACCAGCACCTTCCTGCCTTTGCGGTCGATCAGAGATTCGGATGCCAAAAAAATCGTGTCATAAACAGCGGTTCCGGCGCCCGGACGCAGCCGGTCAATGCCCTGTTCGATGGTCCTTAGATCAGCGGTAAATCCGGGGGTAACCTGATCCACATTCTCGGTAATCTGAAACAGCGAGAGTCGATCGATGGGGCGCATGATGGAGCGAACAAAGCGCTTGGCCGAGACAGTTTCGAGCTTCATATCACGGCGTGTGCTTTCGCTGGTGTCGACCGCCAGCACAATGTTCAACGGAAGATCAGATTCCCGATCAAAAACGCTGATGGTTTGAGGAATTCCGTCCTCCAAGACCTTAAAATCATCCTTCGTAAGGTTGCCGATGGGTGAGCCGTGCCCGTCGGTAACCGAAGCAAACACATTGATCAATCGTACGTTCACCTTGAACGTATTGTCCTCCGCCTTCGATGAACGCTGCGAATCAGTCTCGTGCTTCGTAGATGGCTGAGCTGGAGCAAGAGAGGCCATAAACAACACTGCCAGGCAAAACGGCAAGCTATAGCGCCAATGCCATAGGGACCGAGGGGCCAAGCTATCGGAGTAAAAAGGCCGGATTCTCATGGATATGAGATTTCTCTTCATTTAGACCCATCTGATGGTCCAAAGTCGCTCTGGCTGCGAATTTCCTCTGGAAAGGGTTCACCATCTGCCCAGACAGCGCCATCCTCGAAGTGCTCTTTTTTCCAGATCGGCACGGTCTTTTTTAATGTATCGATGAGCCAGCGACATGCCTCAAAGGCTGGCCCGCGATGGGCGGAGGCGACGGCCACCAACACGCTGGTTTCTCCGATTTCCAGTCGCCCCAACCTGTGCACAATGCGGACGTCCCTCACCTTGAAGTTTTGAAGCGCCGCCTGCGCTAACTTCTCCATTTCATTGAGGGCCATGGACTCGTAAGCCTCGTAGTCAAGGTAGAGTGTCCGTCGCCCCCTGGTATGATTACGCACGATCCCTTCAAAAACCGTGGCCGCCCCATCTTCAGGATGTTTGATGAAATCGGCAACTTCCTGGGCTGCAATCTTTTCACGCACAATTGCGCAGTGTTCAGACCGAAGATTGGTCCCGGAATACGACGGAGCCACTGGAGCTTTTCCGCCACTTACCGGGGGCAACAGGCCCACCTCGTCGCCTTCACGGAGAATCGACGACGCAGTCGCGTATTCCTGGTTGATGGAGCAAGCGATAGTATTCGACAAAGACTTGAAGAGAGGAAATGTTTCAGCATAGTGTGTCACCACCGACCCAAGACTGGCGCCCGGCTTCAAATCCAGGTTCTGTTCCTGCTGACCAACTATGTCCTTTAGCTGCCCAAAAAGCAGCACCCTGATGCGCATGGGAATCCCTACCTAGGATACCGAACTCCGAGTGAATATGCCCGGCGATTCTTGTAAGAGAGTGTAAGATGTACACCATGCTGGATGGCATAGCCAAGGCGACTCAAATCCTTGCCATCTTAGTCGCTGGCGCCTGGGTTTATTTTAAGACCATCCGTGGGCGAACATTTATCCCACGTCTTCAACCCAAAGTTTCGGCCAAGGTTATACGGCACCGGGATGCTCAATATTTGCTTGTTGATATCCAAGTGCAAAACGTAGGCGCTTCCATGGCGCGCATTACCGATAAGGGCACCTCTCTGGAGATAAATGCGATGAACCGTTATGCCATGGGAGCAATTCTGAAATTGAATCCGAATCCTCCCGGAATTCATTTGCGCCTGTTCGGCTTGGGCAAGGAGAAATCATCAATGGTGATAGAACCGGGCGCAATCATTTTCTCTGAGGAGATCGTTGAGGTGCCAGTCGATCAATATGACGCATTTCAGGTAGCGGTTCATGTGACTGCTCCGGAAGGATTCTTTAGAAGAAAATATCGGATATGGAGTGCATGGGCGATAGCGTTGCTGGAGCCGTATAATGAGGTGAAGGACTACAAACAAGGAGCAGAAAGATGACCATGGGTATCTTCGAGAATAGTCTTGTGCGTGGGTACTTGGCATCGATCCTAAAGCTAGAGGAGCTAGATGAAAGGGAAGCGGAGCGAATCGAGCGGGGCAAGGAAGCTTACGAGAATAGCCTAAAGAAGCTACTGGAAGAGGAAGAGCAACGAAAACGCGAGAAAACCGAAAGAATCCATTGAATGTGTTCTCTTTGAACCTTGAACAACTAAAAGCCGGACCGCGGTCCGGCTCTCGGAAAAGCACAAACAGTCGTTACTGAACGGTACTCAGCACGCGCTCACGAGTTTCAGCATCTTGGCGCTCTTCGCGGCGCGAACTGGGCAATGCGTGTTCAAGGACTTCCTCGATGGTCGTAACGTAATGAATTTCAATCCCTTCAACTTGCTCGGACGAGAGATCTTCCTCTACATTCATCCGATTTTCAGCCGGCAGCAGCACGGTCTTTACGCCTGAGCGTTTGGCCGCCAGGAATTTTTCCTTGATGCCACCCACGGGCAGTACATTGCCGCTCAACGTAATCTCCCCTGTCATGGCGGTTAACGGTCGTACCTGCTTGTCAGTGAGTAACGACACCAGGGCAGTGGCCATGGTCACACCAGCGGACGGACCATCTTTAGGAATTGCTCCTGCGGGCACGTGGATGTGGATATCGTTATCTTTGAAGAATTCTTCCTCCACGGCCAGCTTAGTGGCATTCGACCGTACCCAGGTCAGCGCGGCCTGCATGGACTCTTGCATTACCTGGCCAATCTGTCCCGTCATGGTGAAGCCGCCCTTGCCTTTCATCTTGTTCGCTTCGATGAACAGGATATCGCCGCCCGCTGCTGTCCAGGCCAATCCCACGGCAACCCCCGGACGCTTGGTGCGCTCGGCAATTTCTGTGTCCAGGCGGATCTTTATGCCGCCCAGGAATTCCTGCTCCTGGATCATCTCGGTTGTGACCGTCAGCTTTTCTTCCCGACCTTCCGCCAGACGCCGCGCTTGCTTGCGGCAAAGCGTACCGATGTTTCGTTCCAGGTTGCGAACGCCTGCTTCGCGAGTGTAGTGGCGCACGATAAAGCGCACCACGTTATCAGGAATTTCAATCTGTTCCGGCTTCAGGCCGTTTTCGTCGACTTGCTTTGGAATCAAATACTTCCTCGCTATATGGACCTTGTCATCTTCCGTGTACCCTTGCAGGTCGATGATCTCCATGCGGTCCCGCAACGGCTCCGGGATCGTGTCGAGCATGTTGGCCGTGCAGATAAACAGGACCTTGGAAAGGTCAAATGGCACGTCGAGGTAGTTGTCGCGGAAGGTCGAGTTCTGCTCTGGATCCAAAGTCTCCAGCAATGCTGAAGACGGATCGCCGCGGAAATCCCTGCCGAGTTTATCTACCTCATCCAAAACAAATACCGGGTCATTCGTCTCCGCCCGGCGGATGCCCTGAATGATCTGTCCGGGCAAAGCGCCGATATAGGTCCGCCGATGGCCCCGGATCTCAGCTTCATCGTGCACGCCACCCAGGGAAAGCCGTACGAACTTGCGATCGAGGGCCCGTGCAATGCTGCGTCCCAGCGAAGTCTTTCCTACGCCTGGAGGCCCAACAAAGCAAAGAATCGGCCCCTTCATGTTGGGCTTCAGACGTCGCACCGAAAGATAATCCAGGATGCGGTCTTTCACTTTCCTGAGGTCATAGTGATCGGCATCCAGCACTTCCCAAGCCTTCTTTATGTCCACTTCCGTTCCGCTGGATTTCGACCACGGCAATACGGCAAGCCACTCGATGTAGTTGCGCGTTACCGAATAGTCCGCTGCCATCGGAGACATGCGGCCCAGCCGCGTCAACTCCTTGAGCGCCTCTTTCTTCACATCATCGGGCATGCCCGCAGCTTCAATTTTTTGGCGCAGTTCGTCCACGTCGCGCGAGGCTTCATCCTGTTCACCCAGCTCTTTCTGGATGGCTTTCATCTGCTCGCGCAGGTAGTATTCGCGCTGCGACTGCTGCACCTGGTCCTGAACTTCGGTCTGGATCTTGTTGCGCAGTTGCTGTACTTCCAGTTCCTTCGCCAGATGCTTGTTAACGGACTGCAAGCGCCGGTGCACATCCGCCGTTTCCAGGATCTCTTGCTTGTCTTTCGTCGAGAGAAATGGCAACGACGAAGCCACAAAGTCCACCAGCCGCCCCGGTTCATCGATATTGATGGCCACGGTTTGCAGTTCATCGGAGAGGGTTGGCGACCCCGCCACGATCTGCTGAAACAGCGTGAGCACATTGCGCTGCAACGCCTCGATCTCGGGCAGGTGTTCCGGCTCTTGGTCGGAAATGGTCTCTACATCAGCGCGCAAAAAAGGCGTTAGCTGGCTGAACTCCCGTAGTTTGGCCCGCTGCAAGCCCTCGGTAAAAACAAACAGGCTTTGATTGGGCATTTTCACTACTTTGTGGACTGTCGCCAGTGTGCCTAAATTGAATAAATC
This sequence comes from Candidatus Angelobacter sp., assembly GCA_035939855.1. Taxonomy (GTDB): domain Bacteria; phylum Acidobacteriota; class Terriglobia; order Terriglobales; family Acidobacteriaceae; genus Angelobacter. The sequence goes on along the minus strand of DASZFK010000640.1, from coordinate 7,332 downwards.
GGTTGGTTGTGGCGTATCCACGCGCGCTTCGCGCTGGGCTACCACCAGAATCGTCTTTTCTTCACCCAGCGAATTGATAAGCTGGATCGAACTTTCCCGGCCCACGGTAAGAGGCAAGACTGCATGAGGAAAAAGCACCGTGTCCCGCACTGGCAACACTGGCAAACCCTTGTGAATCGCGCTCGTAGCAGAAGCGCCCTCGCCTGCCGGTTCTTGGCTGCTTGTTTGTGTCTCAGACGCCATGTTCATTCCTTGATATTATTACACTCAACGATATTGATGATTCTACTATAAAGAACGATGCAACCCCCGCTAAGTCTTTATTTCCCAAATTTTCCGGGCTGTATAGTCTCTCGGCCCCAATTTGCGAACGGGCGGGGATTGTATCGTATTACGCCTTATCACGCGCAAGTCCTATTTGGCCCTGGGATATACCCCAAGTACTTTGACAAAGCCGGCGATTTCGGCCAAATGTCGCAAGGCCTTATCCATGGCCTCATCTTCTCCACACAATATATCCACAAAAAACACGTACTCCCATGGCCTGCGATGCACAGGGCGGGATTCGATCTTGCTCAGGTCCAAATCACGCAGGGCAAAAACACTCAACGCCTTGAATAAGGCTCCGGGAACATTTTTGAGCGAGAAAACCAAAGATGTTTTGTCGGCGCCAGGAGTTATCTTCTTCTTCTTATGAATAAGGAAAAAGCGCGTAAAGTTCTCTTTCTCATCTTCAAGGCCCTTAAGAAGAATCTTCGCCTCGTATTCATCCGCTGCCTGGCGGCTGGCGATCGCTCCCGTGTCATCAAGCTTGTTGCTCATCACGTGTTTCACGCTTCCTGCCGTATCGTAAAAAGCGACGGGAGAAATATGCCGATGCTTACGAAAGAACTGGCGGCATTGGTCCAATGCAACCGGATGGGAAAGCACCTGTCGAATCCCAGTTAGTTTGGTTCCCGGAGCCACGATAAGGTTGTGCTCGATCCGTAAGCGGGATTCTTTGTGGATGAACACTTCCCGTTCGAGAAGCAGGTCGAGGTGTTCGCCTACCGGGCCTGCCAAGGTGTTCTCGACCGGGATCACGGCGCAATCTGCGCGTCCTGACTCCAGGGATTCAAAAACCTCCACGGACCGATTGCAAGGAACGATCCGCCCTTTGGGCACAAGCTCGAGGGCTGCCTGATGGCTGAATGCGCCTCTCTCGCCCTGGATCGCAACGTGCATCTCTCCAATATACGCTTCCAACAGCTCTCGATTTATGACAACCACGTGGCGGGGAACTGCCGTCTTATCTTAGTAACTAGTCGATTAATAGGGGTGGTGACATGCTTTGGACGCTATTTGTAGTTTTGCTGGTTCTGTGGCTGCTGGGAGTTGTAAGCAGCTACACGATGGGCGGATTTATTCATCTTCTGCTGGTCTTAGCGCTGATTGCGTTGCTGTTCCAGCTTATCACCGGCAGACGAACCGCTGTCTAAAACCGCTCAGATCAACACAATCCTGAATGGATTAATTAATGGGAGGAAATTATGGATAAAGATCGCATCGAAGGCAAGTTAGAAGACGTTGGAGGTCGTGTCGAGCGCCAGGTTGGTGAGTGGACGGGCGACCGCAAGGCCCAGTCCGAAGGAGCTGCTCATCAAATTAAGGGCAAGATCCAGCACGCGGTTGGCAAAGCCAAAGACAAGATCCGCGACGTGACAGACGATGCTGGAAAGAAAATCGACCGCGAAGACCGCAAGATGAACCGGGAGAGGGAAGATGCTGCGTAAGTAGTGATTGCCTCCAGGGAAACAAAAAAGGCGTCCGACAAGGACGCCTTTTTTGCTTATCGTTGTGCAATCACAAGATTACCCGCCTTGTCGCTTCTGAACGAATGGCCCGGAGGCACTACGGTTGTAGCGCTGTATTCAGTCACGATGGCAGGTCCCCGGTAAAGCTTCCCAACCTTTAGCATCTGCCGTGGCAGGACTTCGGTCCTGATTTTCTTGCCACCGAAGGAAACCATTGCTGAACCTGAATGAAGCTTTGTAGATTGCTCGGTCACCTTCAACGTTGAAAGTTTTTCTGTTGATACCACGCGGCCCCTCATGCGGACCGTAACAATCTCCACTTCCTTCTCGGGGCTGCTGTAGCCGTAGCGTCTCTTATGTTCCGTGTGAAAGCGGCCCAGCAGGTCGGGGCCGTAGGCGAGATTCAATTCGTATCCCTGCCCGCGATAGCGCAGGTCGCAACTTCGTTCAAATATAGTTTTGCCTTTCCAGTTCTCTTTCCGTAATTCCGCGCTGATGCTTTGTTGCAGCTCTTTGTATAGTCCATCCAACTTCCGGCGAGGCAGCTCCCGTACTCTCAAAAGCACCGTGCGGGAATGGTCTTTGACTACATCGCTGATCAGGATACCCAGCGCGGAAAGAGCGCCCGGACATGCGGGAACGATGACTTTAGGAATTCGCAGCGCCTGGGCCAATTCGCAGGCATGCATGGCGCCCGCGCCGCCAAACGCTACCAACGCAAACTGGCGTGGATCGTAACCACGCTCGATGGAAACCACGCGAATCGCCTTTTCCATATTGGCATTGACGACCTTCACCATGCCTTCACAAAATTCTTCCAACGACAAGCGGCAGCCCTGGTCCTTGAGCCATTGCTGGACCAATCTGTGCGTACGATCGACATCGAGCGTGAATTCGCCGCCCAGGAATTGGTTGGCTGGCAGCCGTCCTAGAAGCAGATTGGCATCGGTTACAGTCGGCCTCTCGCCACGCCCGTAACAAATCGGCCCAGGATCGGCGCCGGCAGACTCAGGTCCCACCCGAAGCGCCCCGCCCGCGTCAAAGCGCGCCAGGGATCCCCCGCCCGCTCCCACGGTGTGAATGTCGAGAATAGGGATACGTACCGGCAAACCAGCGACCTCCGCTTCATTGGTAGTTGCCAGAGATCCGTCAACCAACGCGACATCGGTGGAGGTTCCACCCATATCAAAAGTGATGATGCGTTTGAATCCACTGCGCCCCGCGACTGCCGAAGCGCCCACCACTCCACCCGCGGGACCGGAAAGCACGGTGCGGACAGGCTGATCGGCGGCTGTCTCCAGGGCCGTGATCCCTCCGCTGGATTGCATCACAAAGATTTGGGCTTGGTTCCGTTGTCCAGCGCGTTGTTGCAGCCCATAAAGATAACGCTGCATGATGGGCTGAAGATACGCATTCACGAGTACGGTGCTGCCCCGCTCGTATTCCCGGAATTCTGGAAGGATTCGATGCGAGACCGAGAGCGGCACGCCCGTTGACTCCAGGGCCTTCACCACTGCCTTTTCATTCTGGGAATTTGCAAACGAGAACAACAACGAGATCGCAATGGCCTGCGGCTGCGCTGCCGCAACCTGTGTCGCCAGCGAATCAAGAGCTGTCTGTCCGGGAGAGCACAGCACCTCGCCTTCTGCCGAGGTACGCTCGTCCACGCCAAAGCGCATCTCTGAAGTTGCCAGCGGAGGATCCTTCTCAAAAAAGAAATCATAGAGCTTGGGACGATGCTGGCGGCCAATCTCGATCGAGTCCTCAAATCCCGCGGTCGTCACAAAGGCTACCTTGGCTCCCTTGCGTTGCAACAAGGTATTGGTTCCTACGGTCGTGCCGTGCAACACCAGGACCTCAGCATCGGCAGGGGCGATCTTGGCGACAGCCTCCGCAATAGCCTGGGAGGGGTCGGAGGGAGTGGAAAAAACCTTTAGGATCCGAAGAGCAGACCCATCGAGCCAGACACAATCTGTAAACGTTCCCCCGCTGTCAATTGCAGTTTTTATAGGTTGATTGGAAGGCATCGCTTATCCCAGGTGCTCATGGAGTGTGAGTAGACCTGCGACTACGGAAAAGATCCCAACAGCGTATCCGGAAATGCTGGCCCACGTCCGACCCATGGCTCCCTGAGCGTTCTCCAGTTGTTGCAAAAGAGTCCTGCTGAGCAACCCGTAGGTAAACATTGAGGCCACAATGCCAAATGTGAATGCCACAATCCGCAAAACCGATTGTCCTAACCCCGGCGACAAGGCGATAGGCGCGACCACCAGCAACGCCCGAAAGCCGCCCAGCGCAAAGAAGGCGCCCAAGAGCAACGCGAACCGGCCATGAGGCTGCTTATTGCTCCGCCGGCTCCAAAGATGAAAATGGAAGAAGCGATGCCCGCCGCTTTGATGTTTGTGATGATCTTGGTGTTCGTGAACATAGTCGTGAAACTTGCCGGTAATCACGCTTGCCATGACCACCAGCCCTGTGGCGACCAGAAATGCTCCGCCGACGACATCGAACTTTGCCTCCCACCGAATGGACATCAGGGACTTGCCCAATTTTGCTGAGATTCCGGCGATGGCAATCACCAAAGCGTGCCCCAAGGCGAAGCGAATGGAAAACCAGGCAAGCCGATGCGCCTGCCGGCCACCGCGGCTCCCAAAAACTGTAATGGCAGCCAAGTGGTCCGGCCCAAGTCCATGAACGATTCCGAGGAAAAAGATAAAAATCAGGAGAAACATTGGGGAAAAGAATGAACTTTGCGATTCTAACATTGATTGCAATTGCTGGCATTTGCCCGAGCAATCAAGAGCAATCAAAGTTGTTTATGTTTTGCGATTAAGGCGGGCTCTCCAACATATCTGACCTCTCCCGGCTTCAATGATGTGAGCGCCTGCAAGCTTTCTGGCACGTGAGGCACGACTGATGAAAGTTTGTTCCGGAAGACCCGAATAATCAAGAGAGCAATTTTCTTTCCTGCGAGATTATTTTGATATTGAATATTTCGATCTGTGGTTATTAAGACATCGAATCCCTGGGCGTCAGCCGCCGTTAAGAGTTCGCCATTCAAGAGACCCGCAAAGCCAGCCTCTTTGACCGTAGCACATTTGTGATCATATACGGCAAAATAGCTGCGAAGACGCTCATCGAGCATCTCATCTAACAGCAACTTCATTTGAGTAAATGAAGTCTGTGATTCTCAGCGAGAGCTGCCAGAGCCTGTTCACGCCCAACTGTAGGAAAGCCGCGAAGGAATTCCTCAAATCCTCGCTTTCCTTCGCCATCCTCGAGATGGTCGATCAGGGTTTGAAAAGTGACACGAGTTCCACGAAATACCGGCTCTCCATTCAAGATGCCGGGATTGCTGTAAATTGCGGATAGATGCTGAACTGCCATGGAGTTTCGTTCCCCTTTGATTATTTTAGAACAAGGCGGACTGTTTGGATCACAAGAAGTCGCTGTTAGCTAAACTAAATCACATAAATAAAGATAGCTGGTCGTCCGATAATATCGGGCTAACCATTTGCTGAGTCGTAGTTGCTATCCTTACACCGATTACTCAGTGCATCTGAGGCTCAAACGCCCCTGCAACCACAAGGTGCGGATCGGCGGAAACGAACAGCACGTTGAAGGTTGCATGAAGAATAAAGCGCTGCGTCCCCGCCGTTGTTTGCAGATTCACGGAGCCGACTCCGTGCCCGTCCAAGGTGAAGTCGCCGGTGATGCCCATATTCGACGTCACAGTCGCTCCGCTCTTAACATCCATGAACCCAGCCACCGGTCCTGAGCCAGCGGAATTGGTATCCTGATTGGTTATTTGGCCGATCTGCTCCGGCTGGCCGCTGATTGGCATGCCGAGGAAGTTGAATCCAAAGGGGCCATCAAACAGGAGACTGCGATGGGGGTTCCCGGCAAATGGATCATTGAAAGCCATGCCGCGTACGACCGTCCCAGGATCGATCTGCAGCATCTCGACTATGCCACGCATGGGATAAATAGCAAAGTTGCTGGTTACGCCATTGAGCGAGATCGCGGCCACCCCACGAAACTGAGGCGCAAAAGAATAGGTACCTGAAACGCTATTGGTGCTGACGGTGCTTCCGTTATTCACGTCTATCGATCCAGGGGATATTCCGCCCTTGCCATCGACAGAATAGCTCCCCGCCGCTGCGAATGGCGAGCCATTCGAAACGCCGTTCCACACCAGGACGCACGGGCCGCATCCGGGCAGATCGGCCTGTCCATTCGATCCATTCGAGGTTTCTCCTGTAAGGTTGGGACCGGGATCAATCTCCACCAGCTTAGTGATGCCTTGCATCACGACATAGAAGGCAAAATGCAGCGTACCCAGGGAGGTGTTGAGTGTAAGAGTTCCGCGACCGCTCGGCCCACTGGCAGCGGTTGCCGAGCCGCTGAGCGACTGGTTTGCCATGATCGAGCCGTTATCACTCACATCGTGCACGCCAGCCGTCAATGCTCCGGTTGCGTCGGTGGTAAACCCTCCGGCGCTGGCGAGCGGATTGCCCGCACCATCAACACCGAATAGCCGATACGCTATTTGGCTGTTCACAATCGCCGAGGAAAATGAGTTTGCATCCTGAAGATCAGCCGCGCCGTGCCCTGAAGCATTGGTATCGAGGCGGGCAATGAGCAGCCGCGCTGTTGTAATCACGACGATATGAAGATTGAATGATGGGCCGCCCGAGGCAACCAGAGTTGCTGTCCCTTGTCCATTTGGAGTCACATTGTAGGTTCCGGTCAAGGAAACGTTGGTCAGAACACTGCCGCCGGAATTTATATCCATGGTCCCGCTGGTAAGATTGCCGGCCCCATTGGCCTGGAAGCTACCGGCTACCGCAAAGAAGCCTGACGTGCTCGCGCCGGAGAACGAGAACGCATAATTTCCGCGAACGCTGGCATTACTGAATGGGCCGGTGACCTGAGGAGGACCCGGTGTAGGCTGTGAACCTCCGCCACAGCCGCAGACCGCCAGCATCAGCAGGCAAATACTTATGATGAGACAATGACCATAGCGCGACACTTGTCCTCCGATAGAAGTCAAAATGCTGTCCACCATCGTAGAGTTTTCAACAATCGACAGCCAAAAACAAGATGCACAAATGTACCTTTAGAGCGTTCATTCTGACTGTGATTTTGATCCGCAATTTGTAAAAGGAGTGCAAATGAACTATTCACGTCTGGGGCTGGCGGCGCTTGGTGGCATGGTCGCGTCTTTTGCCTTTGGTTCCTTAGTATTTTGGCTGGTGCCAGCTCTTGTCAAAGAAGGCCATAAGTACCCGGCCGTATTCCGACCTAAAGAAGAAATGAAGGCTGTTATGCCAATTGGAATCTTCGCAACTTTCATATCGATCCTGGTTGTCGCCATAATTTTCGCAATGATACATCCGGGCGGATCGGGCACTACGGAAGGTGCGCGCTTCGGCGTTCTCATTGGCATTTTCGTGGTTTGCGCATTTGTGCTGCACAACTACGTGAACCTGAACATCGGGCTGAAACTCGCTCTGGGACAGGCTGTGGCTTACTTCGT
>DASZFK010000639.1:0-5834 GCA_035939855.1 Candidatus Angelobacter sp. | reverse complement strand
TTCCATGCTGGGTAGGGAGGTGGCATTTTTCTGAATTCAGCTTTGCAAAATTTGAAGTGTTGATTCTGCCGGGGACTTCCGGGCCATTTGCCGATGGCCGCCACTGGCGGGCCAAACACAGGGCTTGAACAAGTTAAGAGGAAACAACATCAGGAGAATTACTCAATGAAAACAGCCAAGCTCGCGTCAGTTCTTATGTTCGTGTCAGCGCTGTTCCTATGTGGAATGGCATTCGCGCAAGTAGTAGACCACGGAGTGCAAACAGCCAGCCGCGGTACAGGACTAGCCCTGGCTTCGGTGCAGGCTAATGACAACCCCGGTATCCTTGCAGCTTTCAATGATGGACTTAACCGCTTCCAGAACGTCGAGGCGGTTTCCGGCACCCCCGATATCGGCCTGGGACCACGTTTTAACTTCAACTCGTGTGCAGGATGCCATGCGGTACCCGCAGTGGGCGGCACAGGTCCGGCAGTAAATCCGCAATTCAGGGGCGTGGGAAGCTGCGCCAACGGCGTTGCCGGCCTTTCGAATGATGTAACCCACGTTGGAGCGGGACAGCCAACACCGCAGCAAACCGGGACCATTGCCTGCAACAGCACCAATGCCATTCCGTCCTTTATCACGCAGAACGGACCGACCCGTGAAGCCCGCTTCCCGTTTTTCTTCAACGCCAATGGCACACCCAATCTCAATAACCCGAATGGCGGAGTGGAAACATTGTTTACCGTTTCCGGTCGTCCGGACGGCGGCCAGAATTGCAGCCTGCAGCAGCCTAGCTTTGCTACGGCGGCGGCCGGCAACAACCTGATCTTCCGCATCCCCACGCCCCTGTTTGGCGTGGGCCTGATGGAAAACCTGGATGATTCCACCCTCTTGAGCAACCGGCTGAGGAACCTGAATAACGGCTTCGGCGTTGCCGGGACGTTCAACCGCAACGGCAATGACGGCACCATCACCCGCTTCGGCTGGAAAGCGCAGAACAAGTCACTCCACATCTTCTCAGGCGAGGCGTACAACGTGGAAATGGGCATCAGCAACCTGCTCTTCCAACAGGACCGTCCACTGCCTGGCGAAGATGGCGCCGATGGATCCAACAGCACCGGACTTCCTGCAAGCTGCTTGAATCTGGGTGGCAACGGGTATCCGGAAGATTCGAACAATCCCGGCTCCACCGGCGTAGCGGTTTTCGATGATGTCTCGGCGTTCGCCAACTTCATGCGCACTCTGGCGCCGCCGCCGCCGGGCGGAGTAGCCGGTGTGACGGCCGCCTCAATCGCAAACGGCAGGTCCCTGTTCAGCGCAGTCGGCTGCGCTGTTTGCCACAATCCGACACCGGGCACGACCCAGGCTTCGAATGTCACCGGTGGCCTAGCCAATGCCCCAGTGCCCTCGTTCAGCGATATCGAACTGCACCACATGGGCACGGGTCTGGCGGATAACGTCTCGCAAGGCGCAGCGGGTGGAGACCAGTTCCGCACGGCGCCGCTGTGGGGACTGGGACAGCGGATCTTCCTGCTACACGATGGTCGCACCACCAACCTGATCACCGCCATCAATGCTCATGGCAGCAACGGCTCGGAAGCGAACACCTCGCTCAACACCGCCGCCGGCTTGAGCATCAGCAACCAGCAGGACCTCGTGAACTTCCTGCGTTCGCTGTAAGCCTGAACTTTGCAATAAATTTCCGGGCGAGATCGAAGCTGGTCTCGCCCCCTTTTTGTGAATGCAGTAATTAATAATTAGAGCTTTCCCACGGAGGAAGTATGCAGTCCAGAAGTTTGGTTTTATGTGTTCTTATTTTTTCATTCTTGGCGTGTGCGGCCTGGGGCCAAAGCATTCAAAGCGTTCCCAGCGCGCTTCCGCCTCCGCCGAATCCCCCGGCTGAATCTGCTCCTCAGAAGAATGGCGGCGATTTTTCCAGTGTCACCAACCCTGATCCCACAAAGGTCGTGCCCAAAGACACGATCATCGTCAAGGGTGCATGGTACAGCGCCAGTGATACCACCACACCTCTACCGGAGGGGGCAACCGTAGCGAATAGCGTGTTCACAAACCAGTATTTCGGCATCACCTATCCTCTGCCTGCCAATTGGCAACAAAAATTCACCGGGCCGCCTCCTTCGGATACCGGCAGCTACGTACTGGCGGAGCTTGCGCCCGCCAGCAGCAATGGCAACGCGGGGCTGTTTGGATCCGGCCCGATAAGCGGGTACATAAATATCTTCGCCCAGGACATGTTCTTCACTCCGATTCCGGTAAAGGACGCGCTGCAAATGGTGAATTATTCCAACAGCCACCTGCCCGGCATGTACAAGGTGGAGATGAAACCCACAGAGGTCAAGATTGCCGGTCAGACCTTTACCTTTTACGCCTACTGGTCGCCGGTCGCGGAGTTGCACTGGTACGTGGTGGCCACGGAAATTCGCTGCCATGCGGTGCAGATTGTCATGAACAGCCGCGACACCAAATTGCTGGAAAAGCTCATGCTCGACCTGAACAAGATGAAACTGCCCGCGGAAGCCAGTCCTACCGGCGGCACGGGCGGCGGGCCGTTTCCAGTGTGCATCAAGGACTATGCCGATGAGGAGCACGTCTTGGAGCGTGTGGATCCCGTATTCTCGGTCAAGAGGTTTAACACAATTCCGGTGCGCATCATTATTGGGAAAGACGGAAAGATCAAGCACATTCACATCCTGAACGCGTTTCCTGAGCAGGAAAAAGCCATCATGGATGCCCTGAAGCAATGGCAGTTCAGGCCTTACGAGCGAAACGGACAACGGATCGAAGTGGAAACCGGCATCACGTTCGGAGCGGCGCCCCCGCACGTTACCGCCGCGGCAGCAGATGCAGTCTCAAACTAATCGGATTCGCCGGTGCATCGGTGCTTCGGGTCATCAGGTCATCGGAAGATGCTGGAAGGCCCCTGGGTGTGCGACATAAAAGTGGCAGTCCCAAGATGATGTAGTGACTCACTTTCCTGGGGCTTTCTCAGCCTCCTTGTTCTGGATCGCGAGCAGTTCGATCTCAAAGATAAGCATGGCATTCGGTTCAATGTCCCGGCCATGGCCCTCTGATCCATACGCCAGGCTGGGCGGCACAAAAATCTGCCACTTCGAGCCTACAGGCATGAGTTGAAGCGCCTCCGTCCAGCCTCGTATGACGCCCAGGAGGCGAAAACTCATAGGCTGACCATTCCGGCGTGAGCTATCGAATTCCCTGCCGTCGATAAATGTGCCTCTGTAATTACAGATCACGGTGTCCTTGGGAGTTGGTTTCGGTCCGGCGCCTTGCGTCAGGACCTTGTATTGCAATCCGCTGGGCAGAGTAACTACACCTTCCCTGGCCTTATTGGCTGCCAGGAAGGCTTCCCCTTGCTTCAGGTTGTCCTCCGCCATTTGCTGCTTTATCGCTTGCTCCTTCATCTCAAGGTCCCTCTGGAGTTGGCTAAGCACCGTGAGCCGTTCGTCATCGGTCATTCGGGTCTTGCCGTTCGATAGGGAGTCTTTCAGTCCTTGCGCAACGGCCTCGGGATCAAAGTCAATATTTTTCCGCAGGACCTTGAGTTGTAAAGCCAATCTCATGCCCAGAGCGTAGCTGAGTTTCTCCTTCTCGTCTTTGAATTCAGAAGCCGGCGAAGAGCTTAGGGGCTTGGCCGCCGGGACTTCAGAAGGTTGACTGTTGCTTGAGTTCTGAGCGGCAGCCGTGCCAATCAACAGCGTGCACAGCATTACTATGTTGGATTTTTTCATACGCAGATTTTGCCATGCAGACGAAACGAAAATCAAAACCTACCACAGAGACAGAAGATGTTTATCTGTACCCCTTATTTGCCGGTCCCGCCAAGCATCATCCCGGCTGTCAGAACCATGACATACGATGACCTATTAACTGAGCTAATTGTTCTTTATTCATCTTGACTTCACATTAGGAAGTGCTAAGATTCCCGCGCCCCAAGGCACATTAGTTTTTATTAATGTGCGAAAAGGGCGAGCCCGCTGTGCCGTTTTTTTAGCAACGCTGCTGAATCCGGTTTATGCGGCTCTTGGCTCCGCCCAAGGCTTCCACGACAGCTCCGGGCGGCTCCACGTCCATCGCTAACGGTCGTGCGCTGTTCAGCAGTATCGGTTGCGCGATTTGCCACACTCCCTCGATGAAGACCTCAAAATCGTCTTTCACCGATGACCTGAGTGAGAAAACCGCTAATCTGTTCTCCGATGTGCAGCTCCATCACATGGGAGTAGGGTTGGCCGACAACGTTGCGCAAGGTGGAGCCGGTGGAGACCAGTTCCGCTCCGCGCCCCTGTGGGGTCTCGGTCAGCGCATCTTCCTGCTGCACGACGGCCGCACCACCAACCTGTTGGCCGCCATTGAAGCCCACGCCAGCAACGGCTCCGAAGCCAATACGGTGGAAGCCAACTTCGATAACCTTACAACCGCGCAAAAACAGGACGTCTTAAATTTCCTGCGCTCTCTGTAAGCACAGACAACTTAGCAGTATTTCAGGGTGGGACGATGTTGTCCCACTCGTTTTGCAGTACGAATTTGCAAAATTGCCGCTACAGGCTACGAATCTAAGCCCTTAGCTCTTAGCCGTTAGCCCCTTGGCCCAAGTTCTCCCCCAACTCCTGCTACGAGTACGAATTTTGCAAAATTGCCGCTACAGGCTGCAAATCTAAGCCCTTAGCTTTTAGCCGTTCGCCCTTGGCCCAAGTTCCCGCCCAACTCCTGCTACGAGTACGAATTTGCAAAATTGCCGCTACACGATACAACCCGCAAGCGCAGGTCCCGAAAAGGTTAGATCAAAGTTACTAGCTCAGCCTTTTTTGTGGACAACATGGACACGGTGGACGAGGTGGACGGTCTACAGTAATCCTGAAATGGGCGATTGGATCATTCCATGTTGTTAGCCATGCTTTCAGCAAGTCAATAAAAACGGCGAGACACGAATGTGTCTCGCCGGAAATTCAAAACACCAAAGAAAAATTACAACGACCGCAGGAAGTTCACCAAGTTCTGTTGGTCGGCGAAGCTCAGGGCGGCGGCCGCGTTGAGCGAGGCGTTGGCTTCCGATCCATTGCTGCCGTGGTCATTGATGGCCGTGATGATGTTGCTGGTGCGGCCATCGTGGAGGAAGAAGATGCGCTGTCCCACTCCCCACAACGGCGCTGAGCGGAACTGGTCTCCACCCGCCCCACCTTGGGACACGTTGTCCGCCAACCCGACGCCCATGTGATGGACCTCAAGGTCGGAGAACAGGTTGGCCGTGGCGTTGCCCAAGCCAGCCGTCAAGTGCGATGGCTGGGTGGTGAGCGACGGCGTATGGCAGATGGCGCAGCCAACGGCGCTGAACAACTGGCGTCCGCGGCTGATCGAAGCTGACCCGCCCGGTACGGTGGCAGAAGGTGTGGGCGGGGCAAGATCTTCCATGAACACCTTAAACAGCGTGATATCGCTGGAAGAGGTGGAGGCGTTGGTGCCGTCGGAGTGAGTGATGTCTTCGGGATAACCGATTCCGGCGAGGTTCAGGCAGTTGGCTGGAAGCCCACGTCCACCGGAACCGCCCGCGCCGTCTTCTCCGGGCAGAGGCCGGTCTTGCTGGAATATCTCGTTGGTGATGCCCATTTCCACGTTGTAAGCCTCACCGGCGAAGAGCAGCAGTGACTTGTTTTGCGCCTTCCAGCCAAAACGGCTGATAGTGCCGTCGTTGCCGTTGCGGTTGAAGGACCCGGCAATGCCAAAACCGTTGCCGGCCTGAGCCGCCTGATTATTCAACAGGGTCGAGTCGTCAATGTTGGACATAAGGCCCGAGCCGAAGACGGGCGTGGGAATGCGGA
>DASZFK010000638.1:0-25030 GCA_035939855.1 Candidatus Angelobacter sp. | reverse complement strand
CCACCGGTGATGTGAGCCATCGCGTGGACCAACCCGGCATCGATGAGACGCCGCAGCACGGGCCAGTAGCTCTTGTGGGGGCGCATCAGTTCATTACCGGCCTTATTCTTGATCTCGTTGACGTAACTCTCCGGCGAGTACTTTGCAATCTCAAAAAAGAGTTTGCGCGCCAGAGAATAGCCATTGGTGTGCAGGCCAGTGGAGGGCAGGCCAACCAGGACATCCCCCGCTTCGACTTCAGCGCCGGTGATGATCTTGGCCCGGTCGACGATGCCCACGATAAAGCCGGCCAGATCATATTCGCCTTTCGGATAGAAGCCCGGCATCTCGGCAGTCTCACCGCCAATCAGGGCGCAACCATTGTGACGGCAAGCTTCGGCGATGCCCTCGACAACCTTTTCCGCGACCTCGGGATCGAGAGTTCCGGTGGCCAGGTAGTCCATGAAAAAAAGCGGGGTAGCGCCCTGCACGGCGATATCGTTCACACAGTGGTTTACCAAGTCAGCGCCCACGGTGTGATGAACATTCATCATGAAGGCGACTTTCAGCTTCGTGCCGACACCATCAACGCTTGAGACCAGCACCGGATCGCGAAACTTCTTCTTATCGATGGCAAACAAACCGCCAAAGCCACCAATATCGCCCACGACACCCTTGGTAAAGGTGCGGTGCGCCAGGTACTTGATGCGTTGTTTGGCCCGATCGGCGCGGTCGATGTTGACGCCGCTGTCGGCATAGGTAATAGAAGTATTCTTCAAATTTGAGGTTCCAGCTTACCGGGCTTGATACGAGGATTGGGAAGGTTATTTTAGCATTAACAGCACTCAGCATTCAGCAATCAGCACTCAGCCCGCGAACAGTTTGGGCTGAAGGGGAACTGCATCGTGGGCATAATAAACACGATCGCTCAGTCGCGTTTGCTCTCGGCCAAACTCAATTCCTTGCCAATGGAATCCAAAACTCCGTTGATGAATTGGACAGACTCCGGCGAGGAGAATTTGCGGGCAATCTCAAGTGCTTCGTTGATGATGATGGGTTTGGGAGTGTCCTGGTATCCGAGGAATTCGGCAACACTGGCCCGTAATACATTACGATCTACGGCCGCCATCCTGTCCATGCGCCAATGTTGGGCGTGTTTTTGGATCAGGTCGTCGATCTCGTGTTGCCTTGATGTTGCGACATTGAAAAGGTCGTCAGCAAATCCGCGGACTTCGGCATCCACCTCGGAGCGCTCCATCCAGAAGGTGTTGCGAACCTGCTCGGGTGTTTGCTTGCCCATATCGGACTGAAAGAGCATCTGGAGGCAAAGTTCCCGGGATTTACGTCGTGTTCCCATACTTAGCCCTTGGCTTTCTTTTTACCCGAAGCAGCAGTCTTGCGCTTGAGGCTTACCATCTCCACCGCCGAACTGGCGGCCTCAAACCCTTTGTTGCCCGCCTTCAATCCGGCGCGGTCCAGGGCTTGCTCCAGGTTCTCGCAGGTCAGGACGCCATAGGTGTGGGGCACGCCGGTCTCTTGCGCCGATTGTCCGATGCCGCGTGTGACTTCAGTCGCTATGTGTTCGTAGTGAGTTGTTTCGCCACGAATGAGGCACCCCAAGGTGATGATGGCATCATACTTGCCAGTGTTAGCCAACGTTCGTGCCTGGGACGGGATCTCGAATGAGCCTGGTACCCGAACGACTGTTATATCTTCATCGTGGCAGCCGGTGCGCCGCAGGGCGTTGATAGCTCCCTGGAGGAGACGCTCGGTAATGAATGAATTCCAGCGGCTCACAACAATTCCAAACCTCATTCCGCTAGAATTCAGCTCGCCTTCAACGGCATCTTCGTGCGCCTGGAGCGGCTGCCAGAAGGCGATCTTCATGCCTTTTGCCGGTTCAGCGACAAAAGCGCGAGAGCCCCAACCAGTCTCCCGGATATCGGAGAGCACTTTGATCTTACGCTGCTTCAGAAGATTGAAGATCGAATCCAGGTCGGTCACTTCGACCCATAGATCAGCAGGAAGA
This sequence comes from Candidatus Angelobacter sp., assembly GCA_035939855.1. Classification (GTDB taxonomy): domain Bacteria; phylum Acidobacteriota; class Terriglobia; order Terriglobales; family Acidobacteriaceae; genus Angelobacter. The sequence continues at coordinate 23,022 of DASZFK010000638.1, read as the reverse complement.
GGTTCATTCAAAACCAGTTCCAGCTTGGCGATGGGGGCAAGAAAGTAGCGTCCCTGGCCTTTGGCGGATTTCCATTCTTCTCCTGGCTCAAATCCCAACGCAGAGAAAAGCGAATTCACAGCGTCGAAGTCGCGCTGGTTTTTGCTGAATCGTACGGTGGTGATGGCTTTAATCATTTCTAAAAGGTCAAAGCCACGGGATTATTCGGATCAGCATAGTCGTAGAAACCTTTGCCGGACTTGCGCCCGTACCACCCAGCCATCACCAGCCGTTTTAGAAGCGGAGGCGAGGCAAAGCGACGTTCCTTGAACTCTTCGAACATGACCTGAGTGATGTAGTAGGTTGTGTCCAGGCCGACAAAATCGAGGAGTGTGAAGGGACCCATCGGATAGCCACAGCCCAGCTTCATGGCATTATCGATATCGGGAATCGAGCCTACACCCTCTTCGTAGGCGCGAATAGCGTCGAGCATATAAGGCACGAGCAAACGGTTGACAATGAAACCGGTCTTATCGCTGGTGCGGACCGGGACCTTGCCCAGGCTCGTGCCAAACTGGAATCCGGCCTCAAAGACCTGATCATTTGTGGCTATCGTGCGCACCACCTCGACCAGCTTCATGAGCGGCACTGGGTTGAAAAAATGCAGGCCGATAAATCGATCGGGCCTGTGGGTGGCCGCGGCGACTTCCGTAATCGAAATTGAAGAGGTATTGCTGGCGAAAATGGCTTCTTTCTTTACGATCTTGTCGAGTGCTGCAAAAGTCTTTTTCTTTTCGGCGACATTTTCAATGATGGCTTCGATAATGATGTCGCAATCTGCAACAGCTTCGGGGCTAGTGGTTCCTTTGAGGCGTCCACGAATCGTTTCCGCCGGCTCTTTCAGATTCCCTTTTTCAGCAAACCTGGCCAGCGATTTCTCAATTCCCGAGAAGCCCTTGTCGATAAACTTCTGGTCCTGCTCCAGAACCGTGACGTCATAGCCAGCGGTTGCACTGACCTGGGCAATGCCCGACCCCATAAGACCACAACCGAGTACAGCGACCTTTTTTATGCTCAAGAAACCCTCCCCAGATTGCCAAAATTGCCATGATTTAAAAAACCTTGAGCGATTCGCTCTCCCCTGGCGACTTCCAAATTATGGCAATTTTGGCATTTATGGCAATTCTGGCAATTATGCCAATGCTTCCACGATCATTGCGATGCCCTGTCCGCCACCGATGCATGCCGTGGCCAGGCCATACTTGGCTTTGCGGCGGCGCAGTTCATGGAGCAACGTAATTACCAGGCGTGTGCCGGTTGCACCTAGAGGATGGCCGAGCGCGATGGCGCCGCCGTTCACGTTGACTTTATTGCGATCCAGCCCCAGTTCTTTTTCTACGGCCAGATACTGTCCGGCAAAAGCTTCGTTCACCTCGATCAGGTCAATGTCTTCAAGCTTTAATCCCGCCTTTTGGAGCGCCTGGCGCGAGGCTGGAACTGGTCCGCTGCCCATGATTTTAGGATCGACGCCGGCGATACCCCAGCTTACGATCCGGCCTAGTGGCTTGAGACCGCGTTTTTCTGCATCGGCAAGCGATGTGAGCACCACGGCTGCGCCGCCATCCACAATGCCACTGGCGTTGCCGGCAGTGACTGTTCCATTCTTGCCGAAGGCAGGCTTGAGTTTGGCCAGTCCTTCGAGGGTAGTTTCGGGACGAAGGTGGTCGTCCTTTTCAAATAGTTCACCGCTGGGTTCGCCTTTGCGATTTTTGAGCGGGACTGGGGTGATCTCATCGTGCAAGCGGCAGGCCTGTTGTGCGGCGGCGGCGAGCTGCTGGGAACGCAGAGAGAATTCATCCATCTTTTCGCGGGTAATGCCCTGCTGTTCGGCGTAGAGCTCTGCAGTATTGGCCATGTAAAGCCCGCAGTAGCTGTCGAGCAAAGCCACCATCAGCGAGTCTTCCAACTTGCCTTCGCCGAGGCCAAGCCCGGTCCGCGCGCCGCGAATGACATGCGGGGCCTGCGACATCGATTCCATGCCGCCGGCCAGCACATTTCGAGCTTCTCCCAGTTGCAGCATTTGTGCCCCGGACACAATCGCCTGCAAGCCCGACCCGCACAAGCGATTTACGGTGAGCGCCGGTGTCTCGATGGGCAAGCCGGCCTTCAGGGCGACATGGCGCGCGCCATAGAGTGCGTCGCCGGAGGTCTGCTGAGCGTTACCAAACACAGCATGATCAAATTCTCCAGGTTCGAGACCCGACCGGCGAATAGCCTCCTGGCCGGCAATGGCAGCCAGTTCCATGGCAGTAAAATCTTTCAGCTTGCCGCAATAACGGCCCATCGGCGTCCGGGCGCCGGCAACGATAGCGATATCTGTAGGTGAATTCATAACACAGCCCTGTATGGAGGTTTGGGAGTAGTAGAGTCGAACTTTTCAGTTTATCAGCGCTGTTGAGAGGCGGGCAAATTAGGAAACGTGCAGATACGCTGTGTGGATCAGCGCAATTTGGAAAGTGCGAGTGGACAAGACCGTTTTTTTGAAAATGCAGATGAGAGAAACAAATCGTCATCCCGAGCATCTATCTGCGCGTAGCGCAGGTAGATGGGAGGGACCTTGCGTTTATCGATGGCCAGCTTACATGGTGAACCAACAGATCATCACAAGGTCCCTCGTCGCAAAGAACGCTTCTTGGGATGACGAGATCTTGTAGGGGATCGGTGACCGAAGAAAACCGCTCGGGATGATTCGACCACGAGCGGTTTTGCAAGCTTCTGGCTCAACTTATTTGAAGTAGCTGTCTGCTTGAGAGAGGCGCTTGTTCACCTCGTCCCAGTTCACAACATTCCACCAGGCTTTGAGGTAGTCTGGGCGCCGGTTCTGGTATTTCAAGTAATAGGCGTGTTCCCAAACATCGTTGCCGAATACAGGGAACTCACCGTTCGACAGCGGATTGTCTTGGTTGGCCGTGGAGGTCACCTTGAACTCCCCTGACTTGGCGCGCACCAGCCACGCCCAGCCGCTGCCGAATTGGTTGGCGCCTGCTGTCTCAAATTTCTCTTTGAAGGCGTCGAAGCCGCCAAAAGTTTTGTTGATGGCATCGGCCACGGCGCCGGTGGGGTTTCCGCCTTTGTTGGGCCCCATGATCTGCCAGAACATGGTGTGGTTGACGTGGCCGCCACCGTTGTTGCGGACAGCGCCGCGAATGTCCTCAGGCAAAGCGCTCAGGTTTCGGATTAGCTCTTCTGCGCTTTTCTTTTGTAGGTCAGGATATTTTTCCACAGCAGCATTGAGCTTGGCGACATACGCGGCATGATGCTTGTCATGGTGCAGATGCATGGTTTGCTCGTCGATGTGGGGTTCAAGAGCGTTGTAGGCATAAGGCAAGGGAGGGACTTCAAAAGCCATTTTTTCAATCACCTTTCGTTGATAGATTTGAAACTCGAATAGTGCTTGCAGAATCTTTGCCGTAAATCCAGGAGCCTTGTGGCGGCTAAACTCCAATTCTAAATGATTCCCTTGGACAGTCCCTGCATTTTGGGATGGACCTATTGATCTCCGCATCCCCAGGTCAATAGCCATGCGAATAATAGATGAGGTTCATGATGCCTGAAATTGCTTACCCGGAGAATGCCTTGAGCGGCCCGAATCAAAGCGGAGCGCCCTCGATAGGGCTCGATCCCGTCGAGGGCGTCCGTTTGCTTTTGAAGCTATTTTGAAAAAAAGCCTATGCTGCCGGATGTTGCAGAATCTCCGCCAGACCGCGGAGACGCGTCGCATCGGCCGGGCTTTTGGCCTTGCCGGCGTCCTTCTCCAACGACGGCGCCATGCGCTTCAGCTTGGCCAGATCGCTCTTGCCCAGGTGTGAACTCTCAGCGCTTTGAATGGCTTTTTCCAGCGCTGTGATCCTGTCTGCGGGCAAGGCTTGCGACCGGGACAACTGATCGAGGTACGCCTTGGCAACGACCAGCTTGGCCGGCCACTCGATCTTTTGCTGGTTCTGCACATTCAGTTCGTTGACCTGGACCGTTTTGGCGGCATCGATTTCGTTCTGAGTCAAGAACTTGGACGGTGTCAGCTCAAATACATCCAAGCCGCGCGCAATCTCCGAACCGTAAATATATCCGTTGTACCAATAGGTCGACCATTCGCCGCCCAATATCAGCACCTTCGGATCGATGGGCCCGCGATCGTAATAGGCAATTTCAAAAGGATGGGCTGCGTCGGTAAAGTCCACAATGGAAACGCCGCCCTGGTACCAGGCCTGCACTTCGAGATCGCGGCCTGGGACAGGAATCAGCGAGCCGTTGTGGGCAACGCAGTTCTCGCTATCGCCCTGCGCGGCCGGCATTTTGTAATAGCTCTGGAAAGTGAGTTTGTTGTCTTTTAGCCCGAAGATTGCGTCGGCGCCCCACTTGTTTGGATCGTTCGGACGGCACCGCGCGCCCAGTCCGCCACCCCACTCGTCGGTAAAGAGGACTTTGCTGCCATCGTTGGAGAAGGAAGCCGAATGCCAGAACGAATAGTTCGGATCGTTAACCGCATCGACGCGCTTGGGATTTACGGGGTCCTTGATGTCGAGCAGAATTCCATTGCCCGAGCAGGCGCCCGCCGCCAAACCGATCGCCGAGTACACCGTGATGTCATGGCATTTGTCTGAGTCTGTAGCTTTCTGTGGTCCTCGCCTTCCGTGCGTGCCTCCGTTATTCAGGCCATTCATCGCCCCGGTGCGAGGATCGATAAATACTCGCGGGGTTGAAACCACTTTGGCTTCCTGCGGAGCTGCCACCGGGACCTTGATCACCTCGATGCGAAAGAGCGCGGTGTTCGGGTCTTTATCCGGCGCATCGCCTGAGCATCCTGGCAGTTCTTCCGCTTGCCGCACAAACGATGTGCCCGAAACGTAGATATAAACGTTGTCTTTGTCGTTTGGATCAAGGACGAGCGTATGTGTATGTGATCCCCGGCAGGTCTGCACTGCGGCGACTTGCTTGGGGTTCTTGATATCGGAAATGTCGAAGATCCTCACCCCGCGGAAGCGGTCTTTTTGCGCTACCGGCAAGGGACTTCTTCTTCTTTCATTGCCCGAAGGCGGCGGTGGAGGAGGCTCGGGCGGAAACCCTTGATCGCCACAATCCAGGCGTCCATTTGGCATCTCCACCGACATGAACAGCAGGTTTTTATATACCGAGACATCACCTTGTCCGCCAGGACACACGAGCGTTGTCACCAGCTTGGAATTCGCCGGATCGGAAATGTCATAGATACTTACGCCATAAAAATTCCCCTGAAACAGGTAGTGGCCCTCAAACGCCAGATCGGAGTTTGCAAAAGCAAGCTGCGCCGTTACTAATCGCATCGGCTTCGGAATCTTCGAGCTGTCAGGGATGCCAAGCGAACTCAACGTCTTCTGCACCTTGGCGTCATCAGCCTCGCTGGTGCCGAGCTGAAATGCGTCGGGCTTCTTGAGCAGAAGGAGATGCTTCATGCCCATCGCTGTCTCACCCGCGTCGTAGAGGCCGGCAGAGAGCTTGGCGCGCGGATCGTTTACGTCGGAACCAGTCATGCCGGGCGGCAGCGTCGGAGGGGGATCCGGGACAAACGGATTTCCATCTTCTTCCGCCGGTTGCGTGGCTGGTGTGGGCGTGGGCGACTGCGCCCTTGTCTGCGCGCAGCTCAAACCAAAAACTAAAATGATCGCGGCGGCCGCCACGCGAAAAGCAAAACTGGACATGCGGTTCATCGTTTCTCCTCTGAAACTTTTTTATCCAACATCGTCTGCATGATCTTGATCTCGACCTGCTGAGTATTGTCAGCATCCGTCGCAAAGTCGAACAATTCGGCATCCTGCCCGGCGCCTGCGGCACCGAACAAATCCTTCACCATTTTCAACGCGCCATTGTGGTGCTGAATCATCCCCACCAAAAATAAACGATCGAACTCAGTGCCCGTGGCCTTGCGTAGCGCTTCCATCTGTTCCGGCGTCAGCATACCGGGCATAAGCATTGCATGATGCGGCATTCCTGGCATCGACATGGAAAGCGATTCTCCACGAGTGGTCAGCCAGCGCCGCATAAACTTCATCTCATCGGACTGCGAACTGCTGATGCGCGCCCCCAGCAAGCGCAATTCCTTGTTCTCCGTATGCGATGGAATCAGCGCTGTCATCTCTATCGCTTGTGCATGATGCATGATCATGCCTTGCATGAACTCCACGTCCGCCTGCGACCGTGGCGGCAGCTTTGCCGTGGTAGAGGGCGACAGTTTCTTGGTCGGCTTGCCCGGGGCCCCTGGCTGGACGACCACGGGTGGCGCCGGATCGCTCTGCTGCGCGCCCGCCGACGGACAGAAGAAAGCTATCAGGAAATTCACCGCGAAGAAGAAGACACACGAAGTTACAGACGTTTGGAGAAACCAAAGGTTAGTTTTGCGGCGAAAACTGTGGCCCCGCCCGATTAGAATATCGCTAAGCATTTTCACTGCGTTTAGATGGAGGCTTTGCCTCCGAATACTAACATTTTCGCAGATTCTCAGCGACTGGAGGGGACTCCTGAAAGACTTCCAAAAGAAAGGGCAGGTAAACGCCTGCCCTCTTTCCTGTTACTTGCCCAACATCCGTTGAGCCAATCGGATTTCATAGAGGCTTTGCAGGTTCAGCCAGAACTCTGCGGTTGTGCCGAAGAAATGTGCAAGGCGCAGGGCTGTATCGCCGGTGATTGCACGTCGTCCATTCAGGATTTCGGTAATCCGGTTAGTGGGAACATTCAGTTGCCGTGCAAGTGCAGCAGCGCACATCTGTAACTCGTTCAGTTCCTCAGCCAAATGTTTCCCTGGATGAATTGCATTTACTGGCATGGAGTTTCCTCTGGGTGATAATACGTCAAGCGTAATGGCTGATATTCATTATCAGCCTTTTCGCCAAATCAAATATGCCGGAATACCGGCAGCAACAATACCCGATCCTACGACTGCATATATGGGTTGAGAGACGATCGTGTTTCCTACGAAGGCTGCAACCACCAGAATGAACAAAAGCGGCGTCCAGGGATATCCAGGCACTCGATAAGGTCTGGGCGTGTCGGGTTGGCGTTTGCGGTAAACGAAAACGCAGGCCGCCGCCAGCGCATAAAAAGCCCAGCTTACGAATACTACATAGGTAAGCAGTTGCTGGAAGGTTCCGCTGGCTGCCAGCAGGGCTGCCCAAACAGCGCCTGCGACTACGGCAAATGCAGGCGTACCAAATCGAGGATGTACCTGCGCCAATCGCTGAAAGAAGAGGCCATCTTTCGCCATGGCATAGTAGACGCGAGGCGCCGTGAGCGTAACGGCGTTGGCAGCGCTGAACATCGAGACCAGAATCGCCACTGTCACCAGTTTGGCTGCCGTGGGGCTGATAGTCGCCAACGCCGTAGCGGCCACGCGATCGGCGTTGGCCACGCCCTGCGAACCGAGCGCCGCGACATATCCCAGGTTGGCATACAGATAAATGCCAATGAGAGCAAGGGTTGCCGCCAAAAAAGCCAGCGGGAAATTACGCTGTGGATTTAACGTTTCTCCGGCGCTGAACGTACAGTATTGCCAACCTTCAAAAGCCCACAGAACGCTGACCATAGCTAATCCAATCCCCGAGAGCAGAGCTGCTGTGGTGTGCAAACTTGAGGGCGAAACGGTAAAGGGATGAGGCGCTTTCCCAAACCAGAGCAACGCCGTGCCCATTGCGGCCAGCGCCAAAATCTTGATTGCGGTTGTGAGGTTTTGCAGGTTGGCGCTGTGGCGCGTTCCCCGGACGTTGACGATTGCAATCACCGCAATCACCATGATCGACAACAGTTTCGTGGGCCACTTGGTTAATGGCACGAATTCCTGGAAATATGTGCTGAATGCGACCGTCAAGGTAGCGACCGCGCCAGTGCTGATCACGAAAAAGAAGGTCCAGCCGAAGAGAAAGCCCATCAGCGGACCAAAACAATCGCGGATATAGATATACAAGCCTCCAGCCTCGGGCTTCATCGAGGTCAACTCACCATAAGTGAGAGCCCCGAGCAGCGAGAGTACTCCGCCGATGATCCAGACCAAAAATGCCAAGGGCAAAGAATTGCCGACTGACTTCAGCACTGTGGCAGGCACCAGGAAGATTCCCGATCCAATCACGGTCCCGACGATAAGCAACACCAGATCGCCCATGCCCAAGATTCGCTGGAGCTGTCGCTTGGCTGGATCTAAGGCAGTAGAGACGGGAAGTCGGTCAGGTGATGACATGATGAGTTTTTAGCTAGTTCTATTACTGTGCGAGAAAACAAGCCATGGTAATACTACTCGTTAAATTGGACTGGGACACAAACGAACCTGGCTTGATTTAAGAGATCGCGCGCAGTAGTTATTTCCCAACCTCAACCACTTGTCCCGGCTGAATCGACCCGGCAGCCTCGGCACACGCCTGAAAGTTTGGGCTGAGGTCGGCCAAACGATTCGTTCGACCACGAACAATGACTATGGCAATGCGCCTGTTGGCCATGTTCTGTTGATACTGAATTCCCTTATCAATGGTGACAAACACATCGAAAACAGGTTCTGCAAGTGCAAGAAGTTGTCCATTCTGGATGCCCGACCAGCCCATCTGCTGAACAGTAGAGCACTGGTAACCAAAGGTGCGGAGAAAGTTTTTTGGGAGCACATTCATCTAGCAGGATATTCAGAGCCTTCATGCCTGAAGTTGGGCAACAAGGCTCAAGCGAGCCTCCTCGATTGCAGCAATCGCGACCTCACGCGTGATGCCAGGATATTGCTCAAGGAACGCATCCAGAGACTCGCCACCTTCGAGGTAGTCAGTCAGAATCTTAAAGGGAATGCGGGTCCCGCGAAAAACGGGCTCTCCACCCAATATGCCTGGATTTGTCACAATGACTTTTTCCATAGTTCACTTGATATCCCAGCAAATATTCTAGCTGCCAGCGCTTGGCAAGTACAGCACCTTGCCGGCCGTGTCAGGACGCAGAGAGCGCACTGATCGTAACGTAATATCCGTCGGGATCTCGGAGAGAGAACTCCTTGGTTTGAGTGTTCGGATTCGTGCGTGGCTCCTCTTCGAGCCGAGTGACGAGAGAGCGTGCCCTTTGAAGTGCCAAGTCGAAATCATCGACACGGAAGAACAACAGGAGCCCGTTGCCGGGTGTCCCGTGATCGGGGCTCATCAATGAGGGATGTTCGTGGGCGCCCCACTCGTGCAGGCAGAGCAAGACAGTTCCATCTGAATCGAGGATTTGCCCAAAGTAGTCGTGGGCAGGAAGGGTAGCCGGCTGACCGAACAGCGCCTGGTACCATTTCAAGCTGCGAGGCACGTCGCCTACCCCTATGATCGTCCACATGCGCTTCATCGGGTGCCCCTCTGCGGACTAATTTAAGCGTGAATCCTAAATCAACTCGACTTGCTGGCCCAGTTGTTCGCCGATCAGGCGCTCAACCAGTTCTTTCAACGGCTCACCGGTTTTGGGAAGGATGAAACTATGACGACTCTCTGACCAGTCGAGCTTAAAGCTACTCACCAGCGCCGAGATCCAGATTTGCGCGACTGGGGAATTTGGTGTGATGACAAATTTTCCAGGTGGATCATCGAAGGTGATATGCAACGCGCCGGCATTCTCTTCGACTTCCATGTCGATCTGATCTTCTGCGCGGATCAGGCTCTGCTTGAGATTCTCGATGGCGGCATCGGCGCGGCGGCGAAATTCGATATCGTCCATAAGTTTAGATTATATAACCGTGAGTAAAAGTGCTCTTGATCCGACATCCCTTATTCTTCTCCACTTCTCGAACGAAAGGCCGCATGTTTATCACTCGAGTCCTTCTTTTACCACTCATTCCCCATATTGTCGTCGGTAATCAGACGGTTTCCGCGATATCTTTGCCGCAAGCTGTCCGCATACTCCATTGCATAAAACTGCGTGGATGGGACATTGATGTCCGTGAGATGCAATATTTCGCCCAACCGTTTTTGGTCCGCCGGGATACTGGTATCCAGCACCGGCCGGCCATCAATTGTGTATTGAAAGAGAATAGAGCGCCAGCGCTCCTTATCCACTTTGATCGGAGAATCACTAACTGCCAGGCAATTCAATACTCGCAGGCCATAGGGGAAGACGGTAACCCCAGTCAGAAAAGCCGCCCCGGAACCAGTCGCATTGTAATAGAGAATGCCTCCCGGATGGAGATGCTGTCTGACGATTTGAAGAAAATCCGTTGACAAAAGGTCGCTTGCATGGGCTCGCCAAGTGAATGTAGTATTCATTACCACTGCATCAAACTTCTCGTTTGGGTTTCTCAGCAGCCATCGCCGTCCGTCGTCGATCACGATTCTTGTCTTTGTGTTTTTCAGCAGACTTGAAACCTCTGGATATTGCGGTATAAGGCGAAGGTATCCAGGATTGATCTCCACGATCACGAACTCCTCCAATTGAGGATGATTGGCGATAATCTGAGCCCATGATCCTGAAGCCAAACCAATCATGAGCACGCGCTTGGGACTTGGATGAAAGCTGCTGAGCGCGAATGCCCGAACAATCAAGTTCGAGTCGTGTCTAAGATCCGTGTTGAACTGCCCATCGTAGACGCCTCCGCCATAGACCATGCGGTCGCGTGTTACGGCAATCACTCCGCTCTTGTTTTCTATGATCTGCACGAACGGCTGGCTCGTCGAATGAGGAAGCAATCCTCGCTTGTAATACAGTTTCGTATACAAATCATGGAACAGAGTTCCGCTGACGCTTATCGTCAGCAAAGCAACGGCGAGACAACCGCCAAGCGCAAGAACGATGCTTTTCCTGGACCCGGAACTCGCCAGCAGCGCTCCCCCAATGAAGAATCCGATCAAAGCCAGCACAAGGGAGACCCGGGACAGAGGCCAATGATCCATGACGATAAATCCGATCACAAAACTGCCGGACGCGGAACCGACAATATTAGCCAGATATAAATAACTCAAGCGGGCTCCCGAATTCGAATCGGGACGAACTGCGGCATGCGCGATAAGCGGAAATACAGCTCCCAAAGACGCTGTCGCCAGCCCCACGATTGGAAACGCCAACCTGTAGCTAACCAGGTGGACTGCCCAAGCGAGGACCGGGACCGTGAGGAACCCCACCAGATTTGCGGCGATAATAAAGAGGGCTATTAATGTTATCCAATGGCCGGTCCTTTCATCTGCGCCTGCATGCTCTCGACAAAATCTCTCCGCCAGAAACGAGCCGAGAGCAACCCCCCCGAGGTACCAGCCCAGCAATAACGGCAGGCTCGCCGCGGTGCCTTCGGTGATGTATGAAAACACCCGGTACCAAATGATTTCATATCCCAAGGCAATGAACCCAGTCAGCGCCGCAATGGCGAGAGAGAGAGAGAATGAGATGTAGGCAAACCGCCGAGAGGGCGGCGCGAATTCCATGCCGTCCTTCGCCAAGAAGGGACTGGCTGCGCTCCTCTTCCGGCCATGCCACCAGAAGAACAGCACGGTTGCGCCAACACTTATGTTGAGCGCCGCGGCTAAAAGCACTCCTCCAGTTTCCCCGAGAGCGCCCATGATGATAGCGGCAGCCAGGAAACAAACAACCGCCGATCCCAAGGTATTAACGAAATACAACTTACTGACCGAATGACCAACACTCTTTGAAACCTGTACCGTATGTGCGACCAGCAAAGGCAAGGTAGATCCCATGAGCATAGTCGGAACCAGCAGCAGCAAGAAAGTAAAGAAGGCGGTCCGAGGCAGCGTTGCACCGGAGCTAAAGGAGGCAACCCAGTGAAAAAATCGCAATGATACTAAACCGTATCCAGCAATGCCGAGTTCAATCAATCCGAACACAACCAGCAGCGGTAGCCGCGTTCTTTGAGAAAGCTTCCCGCCAAAAAGGCTGCCCAAACCCAATCCCAGCATGAACGAGCTGACCACAATTGTCACCGATTCTATGTTGATCCCGTAGATAGCGAAAAGGGCGCGTTCCCAAACAAGCTGGTAAATGAGAGCCGGGAATCCTGAAAAAAAGAAAACGACATACAGCCATGACATATCTCCCTCACGCTGATTCAGCCTGAGGATTAGCATGACGATTAAGAATACAAAAACGCCAGAAAGAACCAGGTTTTGGATCATTCGCTCTCCCTAAGAAAGCAATATAGATTCAGCTTGCCGACGGCTGTAAAAGAGACCTCGCTTGGCTCCGATATGTAAGGCACAGTGGATGATCTTTTGCCGATTGTTAAGCAAATGGACAAAATCGTCAAGAGTACGCAGGGCTTGCAGGGGCTTGCAGGATGAATGCTTATTAGAAACCAATCTCGTTTAGGAATTCTCGCGGAGCGACAATGCGGGTCTCATCGATCCGATTTGGGAAATGTTTCCTGTTGCCGGTGACGAGGAAGTGGGCTCTGGCAGTTTGAGCACATTCGAGAAAGCGGTTATCTTCCTCATCGACAGAAATATTCAAGTGATGCCCGGGATTGACCATCTCTGCCACTCGCTCTTGGGTCCGGGATTGCCGTCGATATCGACAGCCCAAACGCGCCATCGGCCTGGCTGCGCCCCGGAGAAATCGAATGTGTAGCTGGTCTCCGTGGTTTCGAATGACTTAGTTTTTTCAGCATACGTTTTTTCTAGAAGGACAGTCCTTTGCTTCTTCGTTTCTTAACATGGCGAAATCCACTTTGCTGGGTCTTAAAGAGTCCTAATGAAGGGGGCGTTTCAAAGCTTCTCTTGACAAGAGTATTGCCTGCGCTTAGCCTCCAATTTCTTCATCCTTAAACTGGGAATGGCGTGCAGGCCTCGATTGTGTGCCAAATGCGTAATCGAAACGAACCGAGGAAATAGAAGCCTGTCGCCCTGACAAAAGAACCAGACGCGGCAATGCTGTTTTGAGAATCTCGAGCATGAGGGGAAATGATCAGTATGGACGCAGTCGAACTGGTTGCAACCGTAACAACTCCGCTCAACCCTGCGGATATTCTGGAAATTCCCAGAGAGACAACCTGGCTGCAAATCAGGGCTGATCTGATTGGCGACATTCCTGCTGATTGGCTGCGCAAATTCTTCCCAGGCAAGCTGCTCTATTCTTTACGAAGCGAGCAGGCTGGCGGCAAATTCGATGGCCGGGGCGAGGAGCGCAAGGACCGTCTTATTTCAGCAGCCACGAATTATGACCTCGTGGAACTGGAGGCGGATTCCGACCTTGTACCGGAAGTGCTGGCAGCGGTGCCCGCAAGCAATCGATTGATCTCCTGCCGTGTTCCGGCGTGTGATGTTTCCCAGCTCCAATCAAATTTCCAAAAAATTTCTGCCTTTGCCGCCCGTTATTACTGCATGAATACTGCGGCAGCCCGGACACGAGAAGGACTGCCCGCGCTTTTGTTCTTGCAGTCGTTGCAGCGCAAGGATGTGGTTGTGCTCTGCGGAGGTCCTTCGGGACTCTGGAGCCAATTGCTTTCGCCCTATTTTGGAGCGCCTCTTTTGTTTGGCCAGTTGGATCATGCATCCCGTGCGCTGGGCGAATTGCACGTCCAGCAATTGATCGCCGACTATGGTTTTCCAGCCATTCGCCCGCTTCGAGAACTTTATGGCATGGTGGGCAATCGGCTTTTTCAATCGCCTTCGCCCCGCCTGCACAACTCCGCGTACCGGGAGCTCGATCATCCGGCCCTGTTCCTGCCTTTTCACGTTGAGCATTTTGAAGACTTTTGGCGGGAGATAGTCCAATCGGCAGAATTTCAATCCTTGAGAATGCCGATCCGCGGTTTGGTCATTGTTTCTCCCCATAAGGAAGTCGCAGTCTCGGTAGCGGATGCCAGCAGCTCGATGGTCCGCAAGGCCGCTGCCAGCAACATTTTTATAAATCGGAATGATAACTGGGAAGCTGAGACTACCGATCCGGAAAGTATTGCCATGGTAAGGCATGGATGTCCGCCGAGGGCGGCTGTGATTGGGTGCGGCGGAGCCGGACGTGCCGTGGCCGCGGCTTTGCAACAAGCCGGATCCGACGTGACCCTGGTCAACCGTGGCATGAAGCGTGGTGAATATGCCGTTGAACTCTTGGGCCTGCCGTTTGTTCCGTTATCGGAATTCCGGGCTGAGGGATTTGACTTGATTGTAAACGCCACACCAGTGGGACGCGATCACGATGGGTTCCCATTCATAACGGAAACACTCGGCAACGACACACTAGTCATCGACCTGGCTTATGGCGCAGAGCCAACGCCCCTGGTATCTGCCGTGCAAATGCGTGGCGGGACGGCGATCGACGGACACGATGTCCTCTTAACTCAAGTACGCAAGCAGTTCCAATTGATGACTGGAATGGAAATGCCGGCAAGTATTGGGCGCGAAACTGTCCTGGCAGGAAATGCGGCGAACTTTGTTTCTTCAGTGGCCTCCCGGGAGACGCAGGAAGCTTTTGAATGCAGCTTTTGACGCGTACAAAGCACCTTTTCAAGCATGGCTTAGGGTCGCAGAAGGCAAGCCGGGTTCATACCGCAAAATCTGCCAAGATCGGTAATGGATTCTTCACGGTTAATAGCTTCAACGATGCTTCGATCACTTGATGCTGTAACGCCGGCTGATTGGGTTTGCCCAACGGATACCCAAACGGGAACGGCACATATAAAGCTCGTGGCGGCCTGACTTTCTCCGTAACTTCGCGCAACAAAGAAACTCCCGCGGTGGGAATGCCGGCCCTTTCGATGATGCTCGAGATCAGTCCCACGGACTGGTTGCACATAGGTCAAACAGGAAGAAGAAAAACCGCCTCCACGCGATCCTGACGAAGCAGTTCGGCCACGGCCGGCGCGGTTTCGGAGATCAGTTGTCCAGGGGTAGTAATCGATCCCATGAGGCTGAAATGCCGGTGGTTGAGCGCGCCGACTTTGCCGGCCGACACCAACTCTTGAAAGCGATCGCGCGGAAAGACCAGATTTGGATCCTCGCGTGCTCCCGTCTGATCAAATTCGGAACTGCGGTGAGCAATACGCAACTGATTCAGGTCCACCTGCACCGGCAATTCACGAAAAGAACAGTCGCCCCCACGAATATTGGAGTTGTAAGCCGGTTGCTCGGGCAGATGAAGGGCTGCGGTGGTGACCAATGCAAATTTCGATTCCGATAGTGGTTGCTTCAATGAAGCGCCCGGCAGCCAATCGACCGAACGAAATCGGTAGGTCCGCATGAACATCCGGTGCCGAAAAGAAAGATCGTCGAGGGTTGCCATCACTTCTTGATTTCAACGCCCCGCCAGAACCCAATGTGCCCTTTGATGTGAGCGGCCTCAGGTTTGGGTTCTTGATAGACCCAGGCAGCATCGGGATTCTCCTTGCCATCAACGGTGATGGTGAAGTAATTGGCCGTGCCTTTCCAGGGGCAAACACTGGTGTGACTGCTGGGCTTCAGAAGCTCCCGCTTGATCGATTGTGGGGGGAAATAGGTGTATCCATCAACGGTCTGGACCGACTCTGACTCGGCGATGACTGTTCCATTCCAGGTTGCGCGTGCCATATTGATTAAAGATTAGGTCACGGCGAGCCAAGTTGCAAAGGCCAAAGGGACGAACCGAGTTAACCACTGATTTTCACTGACACCACTGATTGAATAACTGTCATGACCGCCTGCACTCATCAATCCACTCGAATATACTCAATATCACGGAAGCTAGTGTTTTGGGCGCAGGCGCCCACCCCTTAAAACATGTCCATCGAAGTTCTCAAAAATCTGTTTGAGCGTCATTTTCACCTGCCGGTTGTGCGCGTGCAACCGCTGCAGGGCCAGCTTGGAGGGTCAGGACGCAAGATTATCCGGCTGGCAAGCGACAAGCCCACTGCGATTGGGATCCTCTATGGTGTGCGGGAAGAGAATGTCGCGTTTCTCGAATTCTCCCGGCACTTTCGCCGGCATGGTTTGCCCGTACCGGAAATCTATGCTGAAGATTTGAGTCACGGCGCTTATCTGGAAGAGGACCTTGGAGACACTTCTCTCTTTGAGTTTCTCTCAACGAATCATTCCGGTGAGAGCATCGCTTCAGAAGTTGTGGAAGTGTATCGCAAGGTTATAACGGTGTTGCCGCGTTTCCAGATCGAAGCCGGGCAAGACCTGAATTACAGAAAATGTTATCCGCGCGGCAGCTTCGACCGTCAGTCGATCGCCTGGGACTTGAATTATTTCAAATATTATTTTCTGCGGCTGGCTGGAGTTTCCTTTAACGAACAGGCTTTGGAAAATGATTTCAGCCACTTGACCAAACTTTTGCTCAGTGCCCCGCGCGGATATTTTCTGTATCGCGACTTCCAGTCACGCAACATCATGCTTCGCAACGGGGAACCTTTTTTTCTGGATTATCAAGGAGGACGCAAGGGAGCACTGCAATACGACATCGCCTCTCTCTTATACGATGCCAAGGCCGATCTGCCGCCGGAATTGCGCCAGCAATTGCTTGATCACTATATCGGCAGGCTGGCTGATTTCATCGAGATCGAGCGGGAAGCGTTCATGCAGCATTATTATGCCTACGTTTACGTTCGCATCATGCAGGCTTTGGGCGCCTATGGTTTCCGGGGATTTTATGAGCGCAAAGCCCATTTCCTCCAAAGCGTGCCGTACGCAATGAAAAACCTTCGCTGGCTGCTTCACAATGTTGAGTTGCCCATCGCTCTGCCGGCGCTCATGGATGCCTTTCGAGGGATGTTGGGCTCCGAGAAATTGCTAGGGCTGACTTCCGAAACCGAGAACCTAGTCGTGCGGATTTTCAGTTTTTCGTTTCACCACGGCCTGCCCAAAGACGAGACTGGCCACGGTGGCGGCTTTATATTCGATGGACGCAGCCTTCCGAATCCCGGACGTGAAGAGCGATTCAAGTCACTCACCGGCAAAGACAGCCCAGTCATCGAGTACCTGAATCAGCAGGAAAGCGTGCATCAGTTCCTGGCGGGTGTGATGTCCCTGGTGGACTCGAGCGTCTCTGCTTATCAGCGTCGTGGCTTCAAGCACTTGATGGTTTCGTTTGGCTGCACTGGAGGTCAGCACCGCTCCGTCTACCTGGCGGAGCAGTTGGCCAAGCATCTGCGCGACGTGAGCGGGGTGGAGGTGATGGTACAGCATCTTCAATTGGAACAACTGGGATTAGAGTCACCGAAGCTGGAGACGCTGAGTCAATGAAGGCCATGATCCTGGCCGCCGGACTCGGTACCCGCCTGCGTCCCCTTACTGATAACCGCCCCAAGGCGCTGGTGGAAATTGCCGGGCGTACTCTGTTGGAAATTACGCTCACTCGATTGCGCGAGTTCGGGATTTGCGACGTAATCATCAATGTACATCACCTCGCCGGAATGATCGTTGAGTACCTCAAGGCGAACGGAAATTTCGGGATGAACATCGAGGTCTCGCGGGAAGACGTATTGCTCGACACCGGCGGGGGGCTGAAGAAAGCCGGCCATTTCTTTCTCGACAACGCCTTAGCCTTGGATGAACCCTTTCTGTTGCATAACGTCGATGTCATCAGCACCATCGATTTCGAGCGCATGGCGAAATTCCACATAGAAAACCAGGCGCTGGCGACATTGGCAACACAAGACCGCCAGAGTTCTCGTTATCTGCTTTTCGATGAGCAGCTTCAACTTTGTGGCCGTCGATCAGGACTTGATCGGCAACCTGAATTGGCACGGCCGTCCAAGCAGTTACAGGCATTGGCATTTTCCGGGATACATATATTGTCTCCTCGGCTGTTGTCGATGATCGCGGAAGAGGGAGTCTTTTCTATCATCACATCGTATCTGCGCCTGGCCGCAGCTGGGGAAAAAATTCTGGCCTTTCGCGCTGATGAGTGTTATTGGCGCGATATGGGCAAACCCGACAACATCCAACAAGCTCTTCAAGAGATTCACATCTGGCGATAACAACCAAAATCCAAAAAATGCATTCCGAGCGGCTTGATATGTCGGAAAAGAAGTTTCTCCATAGGAGTGTGATAAGGATCACTACCAGCGTAGCCCACAATACGGTTTAGTTAAGGGGATGTGGAAGCCATGAAAGATTTTGATGGATCGGACTTTGGCAAGGATTATGTTCAAAAACTCAGGGCAGGAGACAAGGATACGGAATCGCATTTCGTTGCGCACTTCGGCGCCTTGTTGCACATCAGGCTCCGCAGACGTCTTGCATCCAACGGGGATGTTGAAATCGTTCGCAACAGGGTTTTGTCGGAAATGCTCGCCGCTATTCGTTCCGAAACCGGCCTGGATCATGCCAGGCACTTGACCGCCCTTGTCAGCAAGGTATGTGGCGATGTGCTGCGCGAGTTCCAGAACCGGCTCGCTCCTCTTTCATTGCCGGTAGGCTCCGCTGGCCATCCTGCAGGCGATAGGAATACAAAAAGTGACGTTTGGCTCAAAAATCTGGTGCGCCAGGTGCTTGCTGGGTTTTCCCCGAAAGAGCAGCAGCTCTTGCGGGCTGTTCTCGCAGATAACCGGCGCAGTGAAGACGCGTGCAACGAGGTTGGATTAAGCCGGGACCGTTTACCTCTCCTCCTGTTCCGTGCCAAGAGGAAATTCTTGGAACAATACAAACGGGAGAAAGGCCTGAACTGAAAATGGGTCATGGGCGATTGAGTGAACCAGGAGCAGAAGCCCAGGTTTTGGTAAATTACCCAATTACCAATTTACCCAATCGCTCTCGCTCAAACCTTTGCCGAAAGACTCGCATCTCTTTTGTTGAGTGGCAAGAGTCGTTTGTCTGGGCTAAGTCCAGCAGGAGCATGCAAATGAAATCTTTCTTGGTAGGATTAGGTATTGGCATTGGTTTGGGTGTGCTTTTCGCTCCCATGAGCGGAGAAGACACCCGCAACAATTTGTCGCAGCGCGCCAGTGATCTGGCGGATAGCGCACGTGATCTTGTGGATCAGGGCAAAGAACGCGTGAAGTCGACTGTCTCTGCGATCCGTGGCCAAGCTGAACGCTTTGTCGGCGGCCAGCATGAGCCTACCGGTACCGCTAGTAACCTCTAACCCTTCCCGTTTTGCTCAAAATAGGGCAGCGGCGGTCTCTCCGCCGCTGGGTCTATTCTTGACACTCTGCATTCCTGGCCTTTATTCTAAATTCTGTTCTTCAGTGTCATCCCCCGTTGTCTGCTCGGAATTCAGTAATCCGGAGTAGTCTGTATGTTAATCAAAGTAAAGGATCTTGCGCTCCGGAAAATTGAATTCGATGAGAGCTTTCAGCCTGGCATGGTCGATCTGGGCGAAGAGTTGGAGCAGAAAACGCCGCTAAAAAGCTCTGGACGAGCCGAACTATTGCGGGAAAACCGGGGCGCCGGGGAGTTCGTCGAAGATATCCGGCTCGTAGGCAGCTTTTCTACCCAGGTGGAGATTCGTTGTGCCCGCTGCCTTGATCCTGTTCCGTATCGCGTGCAGGAGAATTTCGACCTGGTATATAGGCCCCAGGGCGTAGATGCGGTTGCCGACGAAGCATCCATTTGTCGTGCTGAGACCGAGATCGGTTACTATCAGGGAGAAGGGTTGCTGCTGGAAGATGTGCTGAAAGAGCAGCTCTTGTTGGCGCTTCCGGTCAAACAGGTTTGCCGTCGCGATTGCAAGGGTCTTTGCCCCCATTGCGGAGGAAACCTGAATCTGGAAACCTGCAACTGCGTAAGCACCATGACCGATCCACGCTGGGCTGCGCTGGAAGATATTCGAAAAAAGCTCGAACGTTAAAGTCGATATTTGATGAATTAAAGAAAGGTTTTACGATGCCAAATCCAAAACGGCGGCACTCAAAAGCCCGCACCTCAAGGCGCCGCGCCCATGATTTTCTCACCTCCAGGTCACTCTCGGAGTGCCCGAATTGCCACGAGCAGAAACTGCCGCATCGCGTCTGTCCGAAGTGCGGCCACTACAAGAAACGTGAAATCATGGAAGTCAAGGAAGCCAGCTAACCTGTAACTCAATGCAAACCGTTATCGCTGTCGACGCAATGGGCACGGACCGGGCTCCCAAGCCGGAGATTGAAGGCGCGTTACTGGCTGCGCGGCATTACAACGTAAAAGTATTGCTGGTGGGTCCGGAAGAGCGGCTGAAAAGCGAATTGCGAAGCCATTTATCGGCCCAATACCTCCCGATAGAGGTCGTCAACGCCACGCAAGTCATCGGCATGCATGAGAAGGCGGTTCAGGCAGTTCGCAGCAAGCGTGACTCCAGCCTGCATGTAGGCTTGCGCCTGGTGAAAAACAAGGTGGCCTCTGGCTTTGTCACGGCTGGCAATACAGGCGCAGCCATGACTGCCGCCAAGATGGTGATGGGGGCTTTGCCGGGAGTGGATCGGCCGGCCTTGGCCATGGTGTTCCCTACTTCGGCGGGCACGCCCTGCATCCTGATTGACGTGGGGGCCAACGTAGATTGCAAACCCCACAACATCGCCCAGTTTGCGGTCATGGGTGATATGTACTATCGCGCCATCTTCGGCAAAAAACGACCCACCGTCGGGTTGCTTTCGATCGGCGAAGAAGAAAGCAAAGGCAATGAACTCACTCGCCAAGCCTATGCCCTGCTCAAGGAACTGCCGCTTGAGTTCATTGGGAATGTGGAGGGCCGCGATCTCTACAATGGCCGTGTCGATGTGATCGTTTGCGACGGGTTTGTCGGCAATGTCGCCTTAAAGATCTCTGAAGGCTTGGTTGAGGCCGTGCGTGTTCTCCTGAAAGAATCGCTGCGTTCCACGATCACCTCGCAGGTTGGAGCGCTCCTTTCCCGCCGGGCTTTTGTCGATTTCAAAAAACGCCTGGACTACACCGAATATGGCGGCGCTCCATTGCTGGGCATCAGAGGCGTTGCAATTGTTGGTCATGGGGCCTCCAATGCGAACGCTATCAAGAATGCCATTCGGGTGACCACGCAGTTTGCGGAATCCGGCATCAATGAGCGCATTGAAATGGAACTCACCGGCTCGCTCCTCAGCCAGAGCCTTGGCTAGAGAACCAATCGCAATCTATGACCATATCTTCAATTGCTTTTCTGTTTCCCGGACAAGGTTCGCAAGCAGTTGGCATGGGCAAGGAACTGGCGAATCTCTATCCGGTCGCGCGCCAAACTTTCGAAGAAGCAGACGAAGCGCTGGGCATATCGATTTCCCGGCTTTGCTTTGAAGGCCCTGAAGACCAGCTCAAGATGACCGAGATGACTCAGCCGGCGATACTCACGATGAGCGTTGCAGTGCATCGTGTGCTTCAGGAAAAGGGAATCGTTCCGCAATTCGTGGCTGGCCATAGCCTGGGCGAGTATTCCGCTCACGTTGCCGCAGGCACTTTTACGTTTGCCGATGCCGTGCGAACCGTCCGCAACCGTGGCAAGTACATGCAGGAAGCTGTGCCTGCCGGCCAGGGTGGCATGGCCGCAGTGCTGGGGATGGCTATAGCCGAACTCGAAAAAGTGTGTGCCGAAGCTGCGCAGGGCGAAGTGGTTGCGCCCGCGAATATCAACTCGCCGGAGCAAATTGCGATTTCCGGCCATCAAACCGCCGTCGAACGCGCGGCAGGGTTGGCTAAACAGCGTGGCGCAAAGAAGACAGTGATTCTCCAGGTAAGCGCTCCTTTTCATTGCGCTCTGATGCAGCCGGCTCAAGACCGGCTGGCCGAAGACCTGCGCCGTCTTCAGTTCAATAATCCAACAATTCCAGTAATCGCCAACATCGACGGAGAACCCAAGATCTTCGCGGAAGCTTCCCGGCAGGCCCTCGTCCGGCAGGTGACCGGCGCAGTCCAGTGGACACGCTGCGCCCAAAAGCTGATTGCACTCGGAGCGCAACGCTTCGTCGAGGTAGGTCCAGGTAAAGTCCTTACCGGACTGATGCGCCAGATTGATCGTGCCCAGAATTGCGTGAACGTGGAAAACGAAGCGTCTCTGCAGAAAGTCCTCAACACATTTGAGGCGGGTGTGAAGTAGCAATATCCCAACGTGCTAGATGGAAGCCGCGAATTAGTCATTACTAGAGATCATGACTGACAGAACCCCTACTTGGCTCATAGCGTTTGGGACGATCGTTGGCGTTCGCTACGTCATGAGCCTTGCAACGAATCGACGCGCGAAGCGCGACCATGACAAACTTGTTTTTGATGTAACCGGTCCAGTTCGACTCAGCTTTGTTTTTGGGCCACCCTTGGCCCTAGTCGCCGCTGTAGTGGCTATCATCCAGCATGAGCCCTGGTGGTTGGTCCTAATCCTTGTGGCATTTGCCGCTCTTGGACTAATAGCGTGGCAACCTGTAATCGTACTTGACCAGAATGGAATTACGAGTCATCTGTGGTGGCGGACAAAGTCAATTCCATGGAAGCAACTGAAATCCGTACGGTACTACACCGCC
Organism: Candidatus Angelobacter sp.; assembly: GCA_035939855.1. Taxonomy (GTDB): domain Bacteria; phylum Acidobacteriota; class Terriglobia; order Terriglobales; family Acidobacteriaceae; genus Angelobacter. Next base: position 677 of record DASZFK010000638.1, on the reverse strand, counting down.
AGCTTGTCAACTCAAGTGACAGGTTCGAATGGAGTAAAGATAGTTCACACAGGGTTCCATGTAGATTCTTTGCACTTTCGAGAAGAAATCACAAAACGCTCACCAATTCATGAAATTGAACAAGTCGATAAGGTTTTCTCAAAGTGAATATTTGATCAGGCCGCACCAATTGGTGCGGCCTTGATTGTGATGTTTTTGTTTTCGATTCTGATTAGAACTTGATCCGCACTCCCAACTGCAAGATGCGCGGGTCATAAGTGCTGCTGATTTGCCCGAAGGTGGCGTTATCAGGGTTGGTATCGGGATTGAGGAATTGAGTGTGGTTAAAGACGTTGAATGCCTCGGCCCGAAGTTCGATTCGGAGGCGTTCGCCATAGATTGGCGTAGATTTTGCCAACGCCAGATCCATGTTTGTGCGTCCGGGGCCACGCAAGAAATTGCGGGGGAGGGTGCCATAGGGCGGCGTAGGAGCGGCGTTGCTGAATGCCGTTGGATCGAAGAAGAATGCCCCAGCATTTCCCTTGAAACTCTGTGTATTGTGCGGGTCGAAGTACCGGACAGGGCCAATCAGGTTGGCATTGGCCAATCCGCCATCTCCTGCTCCTGATGGGCCGGGTTCAGTCTGAGAGGTCCCCAGATTGGCATTCACCGATAGCGGATAGCCGGTCCGGAAGGTG
>DASZFK010000637.1:0-3219 GCA_035939855.1 Candidatus Angelobacter sp. | reverse complement strand
CAGGAGCGTCAGAATACCTGGCCAAACCCGTCAACACCGAACAGTTGCTCTCGGCGTTACGGATGTGGCTGCATAGGTGACCAAAACCTACCACGGAGGCACGGAGACACTGAGAAAACACGGAGAAAACCGAGAAGCTGTGGCACCGCGGAGGCGCGGAGACGCGGAGAAGACGACAGTCGAAATCTTACGGTTAGGTTAGGGAGAAAATGTTGCCGCTGATTTCGCTGATGAGCGCGAGATCGGATTTTGAAAACGATACGAGGAGCAACGAAATACACGCAATACAAAAAAGCGAACCAATGACTACCAACGACAAGGTGAACATTCTGATGGTTGATGATCAGCCGGCCAAGCTGCTCAGCTATGAAGTCATACTGAGCGAACTGGGCGAGAACCTGATCAAGGCCACCTCCGGCAGAGAAGCCTTGGAACAACTGCTGAAAAATGACGTGGCGGTAGTGTTGATGGACGTTTCCATGCCCGAGATTGACGGCTTCGAAATGGCCGACATGATCCGCCAGCATCCACGCTTCCAGAAAACCGCCATCATCTTTATCTCCGCCGTCCATTTGACCGACCTGGACCGCATCAAGGGATATCAGCGCGGCGCGGTCGACTACATCTCGGTCCCCGTGGTGCCTGAGCTTTTGCGGGCCAAGGTCAGCGTGTTTGCGGAGCTGCATCGCAAGACCCGGCAATTGGAGAGCTTGAACCGCGAGTTGGAAAAACGGGTTGCGGAACGCACTGAGGAACTCAAGGAACGCGCCGATCTTCTTGATCTCGCCTCCGAAGCCATCATCGTTCTCGATTCCAACCGCATCCTCAAGTTTTGGAATTCCGGGGCCGAAGCCTTGTATGGCTGGAAATGCGAAGAGGTACTGGGAAAAAATATTCACCAGGTACTGCGCACCCAATGGCCCGTTTCTCTGCAAGAGATGGAATCCACGCTTGCGGTGGACGGCCGATGGGAAGGCAACCTGATTCACCGGACCAAGGACGGCAGGGAATTAACCGTAGCCAGCCGGCAGGCCCTCAAGAGCAATGGCAGCCTCGGTGCAATCCTGGAGATCAACCGTGACATCACGTCGCAACTGCAGGCCGAAGAAGCGCTACGCAAGACTGAGCGACTGGCGGCCATGGGCCGTGTCGCAGGCATCATCGCCCACGAGATCAACAACCCGCTGGAAGCCATCACCAATGCTTTCTACCTGATTCGCGATCATCCCTCGCTCGACGACGAGGCGCGCTATTACGCCCAATTGGGCGAGCAGGAGCTGCTGCGTGTCTCCCACATCACGCGCCAGACCCTGAGCTTCTACCGTGAGTCACAACAGGCTGTCGCTGTTTCAATTCCGGAACTGCTCGATAACGTGCTTGAGCTTCAAGCCCGGCGCTTGCAGTTGAACGGAATCGTTCTCGACAAGAAATATGGGAGCACTGCCAACATCCATGGCTTTCCGGTCGAACTGAAGCAGGTCTTCCTGAACCTGATCGGAAACGCAGTCCAGGCCATGCCGGAAGGAGGCCGGCTAAGGATCCATGTGCATGAGAGTACGGATTGGAAGACGATCTCTTCCGGAGTGTGCATCTCGGTCTGCGATACCGGCTCCGGCATTCCCTCCGAACATGCCAAACGGCTCTTCGAGCCGTTCTTCAGCACCAAGTCCACGAAAGGCACAGGACTGGGCCTCTGGATCAGCAAAGGTATCATCCAGAAATACGAGGGTACAATCCGCTTTCGGACGGTCAAGCTCTTCGGGGGAAACGTCACCTGCTTTCGGGTCTTCATTCCCAATACGGCATTTGCAAAGAAATCGCGGTCTGCGGCCACTTACAGCGAGGTGGCAAGGTAACCGAGGAGAAATGGTAAATTAGTAATTTGAAAATCAAACGCAAGGAATAAAGAGATTGCGCCAACCGAAAGTTGTCATCCTGTGTGTTGACGATGAAGAGAATCCCCTGATTCTCAGAAAACTTGTGCTGCAAAAGGCCGGATACGATGTGGTAACCGCAAATTCCGGACGCAAAGCATTGGAAGTTCTTCAATCACAACCGATCGATCTGGTGCTGTCAGATCTTCTCATGCCCGGCATGACCGGCACAGAGCTTGCACGCCGGATCAAAGATCTCCACCCGAAGCTCCCAGTGGTTCTGGTGTCCGGTGTCAACGAGATTCCCCCAGAGGCCAGTTGTGCCGACCTGTTCATCAGCAAGGTGGAAGGCCCAATCAGCTTATGTGAAAACATCTCGGCCGTGTTGGGACGAAATAATTCGGATGGAGCCGGCCGCACGCAGTAATGCGCCGCAAGAAAACCCTAAAACCTTAACGCTGATGGCGCCGATTTGGAGCGGATTGCCGCTGATAAACCGAAGAGATCGCTTTACTTTCTCATCCAGAAAAACACCGCCGGCGTCACAATCAACGACAACACCATAGAGATCATGATTCCGCCGATCACTGCGATGGCCAGGGGTTGGAGCATCTGGGAGCCTGCACCCAAGGCGAGCGCCAGGGGGAACATGCCCGCGATCGTCGCCAGGGCGGTCATGAAGATGGGACGCAGACGGCGGCGACCGGCCTGGATCATGGCGTCCTCCGGCTCAAAACCTGCGTTCTCAAATTTGTGATGGGCGTCGAGCAGCAGGATTCCGTTCTTGGCCACGATGCCGATCACCATGATGGCTCCCATAATGGAGGCCAGGTTGATCGTCTTACCGGTGATCAGCAAGGCAAAAAAGACTCCGGAAATCGAAAGCAATGCAGAACTCAAGATAGCAATGGGCGCCGAGAAGTTGCGGAACTCAAACAGCAAAACGGTAAAGACCAGCACCACGGCCAGCACCAGGACCACCTCCATGTCATGAAAATCTTTCTGCTGCTGGGCATACAGTCCGCCATAGGTCACACGGATGGAAGAAGGCAGGTGCATGCCGGCCACGACCTTTTGCACTTTGCCCACTCCGGTCCCCAGGCTTTCGCTGGTCTTCAACCTGGCTGTTACCTCCACCAAACGCTGCAGGTTTTCACGGATGATCTCTGTTTGGCCCGGCAATTCGTTGACTTGCGCGAGCGAGCCCAGAGTTGCAGTCTTGCCAGTGGAGCTGACCAGAAGAGTGTTGCTCATGGCTTCCAGCGAGGAACGGTTCTGCTCTGGGAAGCGGACGCGGATGGTATAGGCGCGATTGCTGGCCACCAGCGGCGTTCCTGCGGGTACG
>DASZFK010000636.1:0-2613 GCA_035939855.1 Candidatus Angelobacter sp. | reverse complement strand
ACCCCCGACGCAACCAGCAGGACCAACAAGGCAAAACCTCGTCTCACCAGCAGGTACCTGGCGCTCCGTCGCAGCAAGACCGGGATTTCCAGTACTCGATGCTTTACCACGGCGTAAGCAAAGCACACCGGAAACAGGCTCAGCAGAAATATGTCGATAAAATCCAGCCAAAACGGAGGACGGTACGACCCAAAATCCTCCAATAGCTTCGCGAGCGAGGCCGGAGTAATGCCGATGAATGCTCCCCAGAGAATTACGCGGATTTTGCGCTTGGCCTCGGCATTGGGGGCACGCAACGAGTTGAATGCCAGAGAGGTGAAGCCAAGCACGACTGTTCCGTAAATGAAAGTCAGCATCATTTTGAGGGCAAGTTGCGGGCCAAAAAGCTTCACCAATACTGGGCCTGGATGGGGGTTCCCGTAGTTGAGTCCAAACAAACTGAACAAGGCGGCAAGCCCCAGGAACAGCCATTTGAGCCACGGCAGCCGGGAATCAATTGGTGATCGAGAGGGAAAGACGGCGAAGAAGAAATAGAAGAGCGAAGCAAGCAGTCCTTCAAAGATTGCCCGGTATCCCAGGAGGAAGTGCCGCATTCCTCCCTTTGCGACCACAAAAGACTCAGGAAAATTGGAAACCGCGATGAACCCTGCAAACATCAGCGCGAGCAACCATGCGTTGCGGTCGTCCAGGCGCATGAAGAGCACCGCCAGCCCTACAACCAGGAAAGCGAGAGGGTAGGAACCCAGGATCTGCTGCGCTGTCCATTTTGCCCGCGAAGAGGCCAGTTCAGAGTTGGCGCGAAGGACAACCTGCACCTCCATGGTCCCTGGGTGGCCAGGCCGTTCAAAGCTGAGAGACACTGTGTCCCCAGGGTACCCTTTCTCACGTATGACAGAGAGCAGATGTGGATTCGATGTCAGACTTAATCCATTGATAGCCAGGACCCGGTCGCCAACCTTCAGCCCGGCCTGTTGTGCCGGGCCATTCGCATAAAGCGAGATGATGTTGAAAGTACTATCCGGCAAAACATTTGGGTTGATTCCAAACTCCACCCGTGGCTGCTGGCGGATGTAATACATCCAGCAAAAGCTGTAGAAAGCAGTGGCCGAAGCAAAGATGACGGCAAGAACAATAAGAACAATTCGCGCCGCCGGCGTGCATCTGCGGCCAATAGCAAACCTCGAGAATGGTTTGCCTTGTGGCGCAACTTGAACTTCTTCAGTCATGGCAAATTCCTGGTCTTTCCTGGAAGCCCGAAAAACCGTGGAAACATTGAATTATAGTCTTGCGGTAAAATTCATATCTCTATGACCGACCAGTTCCGCTATTACCTGCGCGTCCGCTACGGAGAGTGTGACGCCCAAAAAGTCGTATTCAATGCCCGCTATGCCGATTATGTGGATATCGCGGTGATGGAGTTCCTGCGCTCCATGGGATACGAACAGGACCTGGTGGATGGCACCCTCGACTACCAATTGGTGAAGCAGACGTTGGAATGGAAAGCGCCGGCCCGTTTTGACCAGGTGCTGGAAGTCTCGATGTACGCGAAACATCTGGGCAATACTTCTTTCACGCTGGCTGCCGAATTCTGCATTGCCGGCGACGAGCGGATCATCGTGACCGTGGAGACCGTCTACGTGCTGGTGGAGCACAAGACCCTGAAGAAGAGATCCCTCCCCGACGATCTTCGTACGGCCCTCGAAAATGGAGCCAAGGGAATGGTCGTGGACCATGCGGGATATGTTAGCGAACGCCACCCAGATCGAGCGACAACCAACGTCTCGTAATCTCCTGATTTTTTATTCTGTTTTTTTTCACTCCCTGACTTTGCAATTCTTCGATGATTTTCTCCCGAAGATGTGCATTTTTTGCACAAGTTATTCGCCCTCGCACTTAACAATCTAAGCGCGAACCAGCCCAGATCCTAAGGATGTTTCTTTTGCAGGTATCCACTCGATTTTCACGTCCTAAGCAGATAGATAGCGAGTAAATTACTTGGGATTTCCAACAATGAATATAGCGATTTTCGGTGCTGGCATTGCCGGTCTCACGTGTGCGACCACTCTGCGGAAGCAGGGACATCATTGCGCTGTGTACGAGCGCGACCGCCTCGCGCACGACGCTGGAATGGGATTCATCCTGATGCCGGAAGCGATTGCCTCCATGGACAGGCTGGGAATACTCCTCACAGGTGATTCCAGCGGCGTTCCCCTTGAGCGGTATATCTGCCGCGACATCGCAGGCAAGGTGCTCTATGAGGAGGCCATGCCACCGGGGTCACGCAGCATCCGTCGACGCGAGTTGATTAGCGCCCTGGTCCATGCTGCGGAAATAAACAATGCGATTCGGTTTGATGCCGGACTTGCGTCCTTGGAGTTTGATGAACAGGGTCATGCGACGGCTGCCGTGCTGAGTTCCGGCGAGCGGATTGCCGCTGACCTGTTCGTAGGCGCCGATGGTGTTCGTTCGCGGGCGCGCCAAGCCTTGTTCCCCAACTGGCCTGCGCATCGGGCCCGAGTCCTTGAGGTGGTGGGACTGGTTCGTTGCGCCAAGACGACCCATTGGGCAAAACACAATTTGAACAAGTTCCACGCTGCGAAGGGCGGTCTGGCG
>DASZFK010000635.1:0-8930 GCA_035939855.1 Candidatus Angelobacter sp. | reverse complement strand
GCTTCCTTAGCTGCAAATTTCTGAATGATTTCTTCCGGAGTAATGCCGCGAGGTGGGGCTGAGTTGAGCTGTCCTGAGCCATCATCACAGTTCGTATCGGCAAATAAAGCAGCGGGCAGCAGCAGGGCAAAGCAGACGATTGCCCATAAGCGAAGCTTTCTGAGTTTCATAATCGATTCCCCGAGGATCCCCTCTTAATTTAGACCCAAATTTCTCTCAAAAGTTGCAAGCACCAAATAGAATTCTGGGACGGTCGCGGCCTAAACTTCCCCTGGTTTCATTGCGCCACGCCTTAGTTTGACAGTATTAACGATAGCTACAAGGCAAAACGCAGTGCGACCAGGCAACGGACAATCCAATCGCTTCTATCAATCGCCCTGCCGAACCAGAACCCTCCAAAAAATGCTCCGACGAATATCTTACCCATAAAGGAATTCAGTTTTTCAGATTTCATGCTCCCTCCGCACTAGCCTGAACTCTGGAAAAAATTTAGACTGGCTTGCTTTGCTCTTTAGGAGGCCGGATGCGCCGTTTCATCCTTACTTTTATTGTACTCATTGCCGCAAGTTTTGTTCAGCTCTGGGCTCAAACTAAAAGGCCTTTTACCTTTGAAGACATGATGGCGCTGAAGCGCATCAGCGGCCCTGAAGTCTCCCCCGATGGCAAATGGGTCCTCTTCTCGGCTGTGGATGTGAGCCTGAAGGACAACAAGAAGACTCCCCATTTGTGGCTGGTTCCTCTGGCTGGGGGCGAGAGCCGGCAACTGACCTCGGATGCCGCAGGGGAAGACCGTGGCCGCTGGTCGCCCGATGGCAGGCAGTTCATCTTTACCAGCAGCCGCGACGGTAGTTCGCAGATATGGGCAGCGAATTTCGATTCTTCCAGTGGCACAGTAACCGGCGAACCACGAAAAATCACCAGCATCTCTACGGAGGCCGACGGCGCAATCTGGTCGCCCGATGGCAAGAACATCCTGTTTATTTCCGAGGTCTACCCGGACTGCCTTGACGATGCCTGCAACAAGAGCCGCGATGAACAACGCGCGAACTCCAAGATCCGCGCCATGATCTTTACCCGCCTGCTCTACCGTCATTGGTCCACTTATAACCCTGTGAAACGCACGCATCTCTTTGTCGTTTCCGCCGACGGTGGCGCGGCCAAAGATATAACTCCCGGCGATCACGATGTTCCGCCGTTCAGCCTGGGAGGCCAGGATCTCTACGCCATCTCTCCAGATAGCCAGGAAGTGGCTTTTACCAGCAACATCGATGAGGTAGAGGCCATCAGCACCAACAATGACATTTTCATTGTCCCAATCAGTGGCGGCGCCCCGAAAAAGCTGAGCACCAGCCCTGGAAGCGATTCAACTCCGCTCTACTCTCCTGATGGCCGCTATCTGGCGTGGCGCATGCAAAACCGGCCTGGATACGAGAGCGACCGTTTTCAGTTGGTCATTTACGATCGCAAGAGCGGGCAGCTTCGAAACCTGACGCAGACCTTTGATCGCTGGGTAGGAACGATGGCCTGGACGCCGGATTCCAAGTCCATCTATTTCAGCTCTGAAGATAAAGGGGAGGCGCCCATCTACCGTGTGGCGCTGGAACAAAGCTCTGCCGTGCAGGAGGTAGTGCGCGGCGCGGATGATGACCTGGTATTTTCTCCGGACGGCAAAACCTTGGTCTTTACTCGCATGTCGGCCCAAGCGCCGGCCGAGATTTACAAGTTGACCCTGGGAGCAAAGCAGGCCGAACAGCTCAGCCATCTCAACGATGCGATCTTTGCCCAGGTGGCGACTCAACCAGTTGAGCCTTTTTGGTTCACCGGGGCCGCGGGAACCAAGGTCGAAGGATTTCTGGTCAAGCCTCCGGCGTTTGACCCACAGAAGAAGTACCCGGTGAAGTTTCTGATCCACGGCGGACCTCAAGGCGCTTGGGGAGACGATTGGTCTTACCGTTGGAACCCTCAGTTGATGGCTGCCGATGGTTATGTTGTGGTCCAGATCAATCCGCGTGGTTCTATCGGTTATGGCCAGGCGTTCATCGACGGAATCAATGGTGATTGGGGCGGGAAGCCTTTCATCGATCTTATGCAAGGGCTGGATTACGTCGAGAAAACCTATTCGTTTGTCGATAAAGACCGTGAGTGCGCTCTGGGAGCAAGCTATGGCGGTTACATGATCAACTGGATTCTGGGTCACACCAACCGCTTCAAGTGCCTGGTTTCTCACGATGGCATGTTCAATGCCGAATCAGCTTACGGAAGCACCGATGAACTGTGGTTCAATGAATGGGAATTCAAAGGCATGCCTTGGACCAATCGCGCCCTCTACCAGAAATGGTCGCCCCACCAGTACGCAACCCAGTTTAAGACTCCCACCTTGGTCGTTCACGGGCAACTTGACTACCGGCTTGATGTCTCTGAGGGATTTCAACTCTTTACTACGCTGCAGCGACTCAAAGTCCCCTCGAAGATGCTCTATTTTCCTGACGAAGGCCACTGGGTATTGAAGCCGCAAAACAGCCAGCTTTGGTATAAGACAGTGGGCGAGTGGGTGGATTCGTATTTGAAGCGAGGGGGCAAGAATTTGTAATTACATTCAATGCAATAACCCTTGTGAACTGTGGTACGGCTTACGGCTATCGCCTCCGGACGGTTACTTCCTCGCAAGGACAGATGTCTTCTGGGAATCGCGCGGAATCTCGCCTCCGTCATTGACACGCAGTTAGGTAGACCTTTATATTGGAAGCTAAGAAACTGGTGCGCTACTTAACCTGTGGCGTCGCGGGTTCTTCGGAATCGCCAGTTTCTGAATTCTTTTCCCCATCAGTGTTAATTTCCACGGTGACCGCAGCGACTTCAGATTGTGGAGAGGGAATATCTTTGACCGTTATCCTTTGGACTCCCCACAGTGTAAAGTTTTCGTCTGGAACTTCGTGATTGTAGGTGATTCCCCTAAACTGCTGAAAAAGCTCTTCCAGATACCCCCTTCTTCCGCCATATCTTTGATTGACGCAATATGCCAGAACATCAGCCATTTGAATCCCTGGCGAAACAAGAGAGTCGCAAAAGAACGGTGTAGGGAGGATATTCTTGTGGCTTTGTCCCCACCGGTGACGAAACATGAAATTGTTGAAGCTGATCGCTACTTTGCGATTCGTCTCATGGTCAATTCCGTCAAAGAAAATCATGGCCTGCTCCGTTGGAAACTTCACCTCCATGAACGTATTGATGCGCCGTATTAGTGCTCGATAGAGATTAGGCAGATGGTCACTTTCGCTTGCCAGAGGGAAGATACCATCTTGCACAACCGCAAATACTACAGCATCAACCTCTTTGCAGAGCGCAATGATCTGAGAGACGAAGTCACGAGTCTTGGGCATAACTAAGGCTCGGTCATTCATCAATTTTCGTCCTTTCAGTTCAAGGTCATAGGGATTGGCCACCTTCCAGAAGTGCTTTTTTAAATCAAAAAGCCTCATATCGAAATCTCGATACTTACTTTCCCTGACTAATACCGCAGCAAACGTACTCTTGCCCTGCAGATTCTTCTCCTCGTGATAGCTCTCATCCACGAACACTAGCATGTGCTACCTCCTCGTTCCGTTGAGGTCAAAGAGGCTACCGTTTTAGCTTTACGTACCGATCCCAGAGCTGCCTTGGCCGCATTTTGCAATTCCAGCAACAAATTTTCGATCTCACGCGAAGCTTCAATTCGTAATTCGCGAGACGACTTGAGCAGGGGTTTCGGTAAGCCTTCGGGAAAGTGTTCCTCCCAAGGGCAGTCTTCATCCCCTTGATAGTACCCGCGCTCAACTCGGACATCCCTTACCGCAAATCCCCATCCATCCGATGTTTTTGCATACCCAAGTTCCGTAATCGTTGAACTATGGCGCATGGGATTCCCTGATCTGTTGCGTTCCTCCAAACGCACCCAAGCCTCGACACCGAGGTTAAGTTTGCGGAGATTTTTTTCGAGATTGGTCAGCGTTTCAGTGTAAGAATCGGTTTCTTTATTGAGATCTTCCGCGAGGTTGGATAGTTCTGCAAGTAGGACTTTGGTGTCCATTTTTTGTGGATTCCTCCAGGCCTTCCGGCCACATAGATTTTCGTTTCAGCTCCCGCTGAAAACTGAACTGAGTATATCACGAAACAGCAACCGAGCCATCCGTCCGTTGCGTATCCCGTCTGCGACAATGCTACTGCTGGCGATGCGATTAATCTCAGCGTATCTTTCTCGAAAAATATGCCTCATTTCCCGGTGCAGCCCTGCATGCGCTTTGAGTAAAGTACATATTTCCGTTTGGTAATTGGGGAATTGATTTCAATGTTGCCACCAATTATCCAATAACTAGATTTCAGGATACAGATCAAAGAACGCCTCCACGCTCTGGCGGAGTTGGGCTTCGATTTCTTCTTTGCTGCCTTCCAATATGTGCATGGTTACGTGGGCGGTGCGGCCATTGGCCAGTTCGATGGGAGCTTCTCCGATTTGTTTGACTTCGCCCTCCGGCAGAAGGCGCATTCCATACACTAAAGTCAGTTTTGCCATAGCCGCTATTTTATCGAATTGGACCAGGAAGAATTGGGTAAATGGGTAATTTGGTAATTGGTTGATGCATTCACCACAAATTACCCAATTACCAAATTACTCAATTACCCAATTCTTCGAGGGTGCTACAATCGCAACCGTGTTGAAGCCCGCCATTGTTTTCATATTTTTTGGGGTTGTGACGACCTTTGGCCAGCAGCCGGAGTCTAAACCGCAAGGCAAGCCGGAGATCAGGCTGAACTACATGAACGTTTGTACTCCGTCGGCCGACGAGCAGGCAGCGCTCAAAGCGGCGCTCTCCAAGATTTCGAGCAAACCGGCATTTTCCCAGGATTTTGAGATATCGCGAGGGAGAACCACACTCCAGGACGCGACCGGCTCAAAGTTTGTCCGGTTGCGCCGCGACTTTGCGCCCGAGTCGCCCTGGATGACCGCGCAATACTCCATGAGCACCGACCCTCAAAATACGATTGAAACTTTGGTGCTGCGGCTGCGCGACACCAGGGATTTTCATGAGATTTCCATGGAAGACCGCGTCTCGACGGGCGCCGCTGCGCCGGCAACGGTGCTGGCTGCCGATACTCCGCCCGTCCGTGTGCGGATTGAGCGCCTGGGCAAGGGCGCGGTGGCGCTGACGCGCTGTCCCGATGTAGATCAAAGCGCTTATGAGCCTCTGTTCAGACAGGCAGCCGAGGTCATGGCGCGATATCGCGGAGTTCTGGGCTTGCGCACCAACTTCCGCGCCGACATCGAGTGGCTTGGCCAACAAACGAAACCAAAGCCGCGGGAAACGCCGTTGAAACCAAATTGATCCGATCGCATCTTAAAACCCACGCACGGAGACGCAGCGTAGCGAGCCACAACCAAAAACCGTTTCTTACCACTGATCCTTCGGCAGGTGCCTCAGGACAGGTTTTACGCTAATGAACGCTGATCGAAACCATTTAGCCGCGAATGCACGCGAATAAACACGAATTACACCAGCAGAGCACGCAGAAACCGCAGAGAGTACTTTGGACAGTTGGGGCCGATCTAGAATTTGCGAGAAAGAGCACCATCTTGGGCCCACGAAATTTGCGTAAAAACGAAGAACTTTGAGGTTAGTAATATAGGGGAGCCATGGAAGACTCTGTCCGCGAAACTGTCATTCTGGGAACCGGATGCTCGGGGCTCACCGCCGCTATTTATGCCGGTCGGGCCAATCTAAAGCCCTTGGTCGTGGATGGACATGAGCCAGGCGGACAGTTGTCGATCACCACGCTGGTCGAAAATTTTCCTGGTTTCCCGGAAGGCATTCAAGGTCCCGAGTTGATCGATAACATGCGCAAGCAGGCCGCACGCTTTGGGGCAGAATACCTCGCTGGGCACCTGGTAAGCGCCGACCTGAGCCAGCGCCCGTTCAAGCTGAATTTCGAACGCCAGACTGTCCTTTCGAAAACCCTCATCATCGCCAGCGGCGCTTCAGCGCGCTGGCTGGGACTGCCGAGTGAAAAAGCGCTGATTGGACATGGAGTTTCGTCTTGCGCCACCTGTGACGGATTCTTTTTCAAAGACCAACCTATTGTCGTGATTGGCGGCGGAGATTCGGCCATGGAGGAGGCGCTCTTTCTAACACGCTTTGCTTCGCAGGTCACGATCATCCATCGGCGCGAACAGTTTCGAGCTTCGAAGATCATGCTGGACCGCGCGCGCCAGCATGAAAAAATTGAGTTTCTGTTCAATACCGTGGTCGAAGAGGTTTTTGATGTCGAGAAAAAAGAGGTCACCGGCCTGAAGCTGCGTAACCTCAAGACCAATCGCGTTTGGGATTTTGCTACCAGCGCCATGTTCCTGGGCATTGGCCACGAACCGAATGCCAAGATGTTCGCAGGCCAACTCGATATGGACCAGGATGGATACCTCAAAACACACGATTTCGTATTCACCAGAGTCCCCGGAGTCTACGCTTGCGGCGACGTGCAGGACCGCCGGTATCGCCAAGCTGTTACCGCTGCCGGCTCCGGCTGCGCGGCAGCGATGGAAGTGGAGAAGTTTTTGGAAGAATCGGGAGATCGGTTCATCGGGTGATCGGGTGATCGGAAAAACCCGTTGCTAGCTTCTAGCCTCTAGCTCCTGGCTTCCGGCTTGGCAATCTGGGAACTTACTCATCAACTCAAATCCCTCAATCATTTCCATCCACTGCTTCCGTATCCTCCTTCGGTTTTCCGATCACCCGATCACCCGATTCTTAAGTCTTCCGAAAAAGCTTGCACTACGACATATCATTGTGATATATCATAGTGATATATGCGCTCCAATGATTCATCGAGCAGGTTTGCGATTTTGGGGGCTTTGAGTTTGCGGCCTGCTTCCGGTTATGACATCAAGCGGTTTGCTGCTTCCAGTATTGGGCATTTCTGGAATGAGAGTTACGGGAGCATTTATCCGATTCTCAAGAAGCTGGCGCGCGAGAAGCTCGTCCAGCCACAAAAGGGGCCGCAGAACGGGCGCGATCGCGTAGTGTATGCGATTACTCCGCGGGGCGAACAGGCTTTACGGGAGTGGCTGTTACAAGCTCCGCGCACCGAGCCGTTTCGCAGCGAAATTCTGTTGAAGCTGTTTTTCGCGGGGCGCGTTGCTGCGGAGATTTCAGTCACGCATGTCCAGGAGAGAAAACTTGCGGAACAACGCAGGCTGACAACCTACGCGCAGGTCGAGAACGAACTCACCAAGCAACATGGTAGCCATCCGGAGTTGCCCTATTGGCTCATGACGCTCAACTATGGGCGGCATCGTTCCGAGGCGGTGGTGGAGTGGTGCAACGAAACGCTCTCCAGCCTCGCCAAACTTCAGAAAACTTCCAAACAGAAGAGAGGTAGCAAATGAAAGACCCAATGTGGATTACAGTTTTCAGAATTGCACACATTGCCTTCGGGTTTGCCGCTTTCCTGATCGCGCCGGTGGCGCTGGCCACGGTGAAGGGCGGGAAACAGCATCGCCGCTGGGGCAAGATTTATTTCTGGATGATGGCGGGAGTGGCGGCGACGGCCGTGGCCCTGGGGATCTATCGTCCTATTCTTTTCCTGGCATTGCTGGCCGTGTTCAGCTTCTATCTTGCTTTTTCGGGATACCGGGTCTTGTTCGCGAAGCGTCCGCTTCAAGGACAGGGTCCGAAGCTGATGGATTGGATGGGCGCAATCCTGGTGTTTGGATCGGGAGTGGCGCTGATCATCCTTGGCCTGCTGAAGCCGACACCCACTTGGACCCGAATGTCGCCTATGGCGTTGGTGTTTGGCGCCATTGGTGTGATCTTTGGGGTCAAAGATGGCTGGCGGTTTTTGCGCCCTCCTCAGGACAAGAATTTCTGGTGGTTTGGCCACATGGGCGGGATGCTCGGCTCGTACATCGCTGCAGTATCGGCGTTCTCGGCGGTCAATTTCCGCTTTCTCCCGCCGGTTGTTCGCTGGCTATGGCCGACGGTGATCGGGACACCGTTGATTTCTATTTGGGTAACTTATTACAAAAGAAAATTCGCGAAGAAAAAGGACGTGGCTGTGGCGGCGTGAGAATCGGAGACACAACCAAAACCAAAACCCACCACGGAGGCGCGGAGACACGGAGAAGTTCAAAACCAAAGTCAACGGCAGCGAGTTGCCTCAAGTAGAATGGTGGGAAAGCTGCATCATGACTTGTCGGTTCAATTCGGGTGTTCCAGGAGAACTGTGCTAAAAGCATCGTTCATTGCCCTTTCGCAGAGTAAATCCTTGCGCTCTCTGGCTGAAAAAACCGCTATTGGACAGCGGCTTTCGCGCCGTTTTGTCGCCGGCGTCTCGACTGAAGAAGCCCTCGCCGCGGCCCAGGCCATGAATCAACTCGGCCTCGCGGTGAGCATCGACAACCTGGGAGAAAACGTCACCAATATCGAAGAAGCCCGCCACAGCGCAGCGCTCTACCATCAACTGCTCGAACAGATTGACCAGCAGAAGTTGAATGCCAATGTAAGCCTGAAGTTGACTCATCTAGGACTCGATGTGGATGAGAGCCTGGCTCACGAGCTAGCGTCTTCCCTAGTGGAACATGCGGTTAGGATCAACAACTTTGTGCGTGTCGACATGGAAGGCTCAGCCTATACGGATAGAACCCTGGCCTTCGTTCGCTGTCTCCATCAAAACGCGGGATTTGAAGGGCGCGTGGGGGCGGTCATTCAGTCGTATCTCCACCGTAGCGAAAAAGATGTGGAACAGCTTCTATCCGAGGGCATCCGCATAAGGTTGTGCAAAGGAGCTTACAAGGAGCCTCCGGAGATTGCGTTTGAAAAGAAATCCGATGTTGATGCCAATTATGTGAGGCTGATGAAGGTCCTCTTGAAAAGCGGCATTTATCACGGCATCGCCACCCACGA
>DASZFK010000634.1:0-2703 GCA_035939855.1 Candidatus Angelobacter sp. | reverse complement strand
CGATGATGCCGATCACCGTACCCAGCAGTCCGACGAATGGTGCTGTCGACCCAATCGTGGCCAGACCGCTAAGACCACGTTCCAGCTCGGTATGGACGATCGCCTCCGCCCTCTCCAACGCCCGTTTCCCCGCCTCGAGCTTTGGTCCTGGAATTTCCATGGCGTCGAGATCGCTGAATTCGCGCAAACCCGAGGTTACAACTCTTGCCAAATGGCTCTTCTTGTTTCGTTCTGCAACCCGGATGGCCTCGTGAAGCTTGCCCTCTCGCAGTGCGCCGGCCACTGCCGGAGCAAACTGGCGGGACTGCTTGCGCGCAGCTCTGAAGGCGATCCAGCGGTCAATCATGACCCCAATCGACCATGCCGACATGAACAAGAGAATGAACGCTACCCCGCGGGCGGGCCATCCCATGTGTTTCCACATCGACACAAGATCGAAATGCGGCACTTCACCCTGGAAGAACAAAAAAGTCAATTGTGCTTTAAGCAGCACAAGATTCAAGCTTGTCGGATTTGCGAATAGCATAGTCTAAGTTTCCTCCTCGCGAATTACCGGGCAATAGCAACTTGGACACCGGCGAGCCGCACTTTGCTCCCGCATTCCCATAGTTCCCCCGAGAATTATGGCAACTACAAATTTTGGCAATGATGGCAATCTGCAAAACTGTGCTGGTTGTGGCTCGGCGACGGCTGCGGAATCGACTGGAAATAAAAGGGGCGCAAAAATTCGTATGTGCTAACCTTTTTCATTCATGCGAATTCTTGCCTTGATTTTCTGCATAGGTGTGTTGTGCCTTGCAGGTTGCGGCACACCCGGTGCTCCGCAGCCACCGTCGTTGAATATCCCCAAGCCGATTCGTGATCTTCAGGCGACTCGAAAAGGGGATTCAGTCACGCTCACCTGGACGAATCCCAATGAAACCACAGATGGGGCTTTGATCAAGAAACCAGGCAAGATTTTTGTGCGTCGAGGCTTCGCCGCGTCCGAAGGCTCTTCACTTGTACCCACATCTTCCTTGGGAGAGGTTCCGCTGCCTCCTGCACTGAAAGAGGGTCAATCATTAACGCCACAATTCCGTGATCCTCTGGCCAATATTCAACCTCCATCAGGTGCTAATTTCGCGGTTTATACGATTCAACCCGCCAATAGCTCCGGCAGAACTGCGGGCAATTCCAATCAGGTGTTTGTTCCATTGGTTCCCACGCCGAGTGCCCCCAAAAATGTTCACGCAGAGGTGATTCCTGACGGGGTAAAAATCAGCTTCGATCCTGTTCCACCTACTCAAAAAGCTTCGGGGTTGATGGTTCGATTCGCCTACCGGATCATGCGTCACCTGGAAGGTTCTAAGCAGCCGGTGGTGGTTGCCGAGCCAAACATTGGCAACGCGGCGATGGCTGTCATCGACAAGGGCATTGAGTGGGAAAAGAAATACGAATACTGGGTCACCCCGATTACCTCCTGGCATCAGGATGACAAATACAAAGGCGTCGTGGAAGGAGAGGACTCGGTGGTAATGCCGGTGTTCACAAAAGATATCTTTCCTCCGGCCGTGCCCACCGGCTTGCAAGCGGTCTACTCCGGAGTTTCGCAGCAAAGCTTTATCGATTTGACTTGGACTCCCAACACGGAACCTGATTTGGCGAGCTACAACATCTATCGCCGGACTGAGGGCCAGCAACCGGTAAAAATCAATTCCGAGCCGGTAAAGACTCCTGCTTTCCGCGATACTGCCGTGCAGGCTGGAACAAGGTATTTGTATTCAGTCTCGGCTGTAGACTTGCGCGGAAATGAAAGCGCTCGCTCTCAGGAAACCTCGGAGAGTGTTCCACAACAATAAAGCGGTTGGGAGATTCGAGCCATGAGATATTGTCGCTACTCTTCGCCTGAAGGCGCGAAGTTCGGACTCATAGAAAACTTAGACGGAACGCCACAAATTACCCATCTTCTACCCGAAACTGAACATGGCCTTCCGGACCTGCACCATCAAAAGAGAATCACCGCCCAACCTTTGGCCTCAACTCAACTGTTAGCGCCTGTTCGTCCTTCAAAAATCTTATGTGTCGGACGGAACTACCTTGATCATGCCAAAGAGTTGGGCAACGATGCGCCCAAGGAACCACTGATATTCTTCAAGCCTCCATCGTCAATAATTGCACCAGATGAAAAAATTGTCCGGCCCCGCATTTCTGAGCGGGTCGATTTTGAAGGCGAACTGGCGGTTGTGATCGGGAGAAGATGCAGAAATGTCGCCGCCGATCAGGACGTACGTCCGCTTATTCTCGGCTATACCTGCGCCAACGATGTGACCGCACGTGATCTGCAGAAAACAGACGGACAGTGGACCCGGGCCAAAGGCTTCGACACGTTTTGTCCTGTGGGTCCGCTGGTTACCGACGAGATTGATCCGTGGCAGGGGATCAGCCTCGAGACACGCGTCAACGGAGTTGTGAAGCAGTCTGGCAACACTCGGGACTTCATCTTCTCCCTTGATATCGTGATCCGCTACATCTCTCGCGTAATGACCCTTTTGCCCGGCGACCTGATCTGTACGGGTACGCCTGCTGGCGTGGGGCCTCTCGTGGCGGGAGACTCTGTTACCGTATCAGCTCAAGGGATTGGGATACTTAGAAATACGGTTGAAGATGCTGATTGAAAGGATTGCTCGAACAGTTCGTGATTGGGTTAACATAAAATAAGGAAGC
>DASZFK010000633.1:0-3953 GCA_035939855.1 Candidatus Angelobacter sp. | reverse complement strand
AATAGGGGCGTAGCAAGTCGCGGGAGCGCCTTCGCGCTGAGCCCGCGCAGCGGGCGATCATACACGTAGCCCACAGCGCAAGCTGTGGGTGCACTGTTTAAGCAAACCCAAAGCCCGCGCAGCGGGCGACATAAAGGTTTTAATCCCCAACATAGCGCTCATCATACTCGACTCCATGTTTGCGGAGCAGCGCCAGAAATTCCTCTTGATAGTTGAACTTGCGATGGTGTTCTTCTTGATTGCGAATCCGCCCAAAAAGGTAGAAACTCCAGAGCGCGTATCAGGGTCTACCGATTCGCTTGCGAACGGGGTCCCCCGACGCGCCCGGTTTTGGCACGTTGGCGTAGGACTCGCGGGCCTTTAGGCAGACGATCAACTTCCGGAGGGCAGGCTCTTCAAGCGCTCATAAATCCTGGCACACTTAAAGAGTTCGAAGAGATCGGGATCGAGCTCACCGTCCTTCACCGACAGCTCCAGAATCTGGAGCGCCCGATCAATGGAAACGGCTTTTTTATAAGGACGGTCGGAGGCAGTCAGCGCATCATAGATATCGGAAATCGTCATCATGCGCGTTTGCAGCGGAATCTCAGGGGCCGAGAGCTTGTAGGGATAGCCGGCGCCATTGAGTTTTTCGTGGTGTCCGCGGGCGATGGCTGGAATATTGCTTAGTTCGTTCGTCCAGGGAATCTGCTGGAGAAATTCAAAGGTATGTTTCACATGCAATTCAATCTGGTGGCGCTCATCGTCATCCAGCGAGCCTTTGCGAATCGACAGCAGGCGCACTTCGTCTTCATGCAATAAGGGCTTTCTCTCCCCGTCACAATCCAGATAATTGACGGCAGCAATGCCCAGTAGACGTTCGAAATTCCCCTCCGGCAACACGGTTGGCTCATTGGACCGGATGATGTCTTGCAGGTACCCATCCAGTTCTCCGACCGCATCGGCCAGCTTGGCATTGAATTGCGGCAACGACTGCAAAAACTCTTCGCGGCCCTTTTCCAGCACATAGTCGATCTTGGATTGAAGCACTTCGTTCTCGAGTGCGCGCCTCACGAAACCAAAACGCTGCTTGATCAATTCCAGTTGCAGCGGATAAAGTTTTTTGGCTTTGACCAGCACCTCTTCCCGGACTCCGACTTTGCCAAAATCGTGGAGCAGGCTGGCATACTCGATTTCCCGCATCTGGTCCCGTGAAAACCGCGTATGAGCGTAGGCCCCGGCATCGCTCCGATCTACCGCTTCCGCCAGGGCTACCGTGAGGCCGGCAACACGAAACGAGTGCCCTTTTGTAGTAGGATCACGCGCTTCAATCGCCTTTACGGAAGCGTCAACAAAACCCCTAAAGAGCTTCTGGATGGATTCGTAAAGCTGGCTGTTTTCCAGCGCCACTGCCGCTTGGCTGGCGAGGGAAAGCACAATCTCCTGCTGCCGGGCTGTATAGGGGACAACCTGCTGCACCACCGCCGAGAGCGAGGCCAGCCTGGCGTTAAAATCGCGTTTGGCGTTGATGAGTTGAAGCACGCCCACGATCTTGTCTTTCTGGTTGCGCATGGGCACTGCAAGGATCGACTTGGTGCGATATCCCGAATCGGTATCGAACTTACGATTGATGACATAAGGCAGGCCGGGTTGAAGATGGTACGCGTCCTCGATGTTGACGACTTCTCCGGTAAGCGCAACGTATCCGGCAATCGAGCGCTTATTGATATCGATGGTTGTTTCACGGAAAGGAACGTTCACCGTGTCGTTCTGAGCCAGGCTGAAGCGTAGCTGCTCCTCGAACAGCTCTGCCTGGGCCTTGGGAGGCTGGTTATTGAAAGCCATTCGCTGCTGGTCACGAGTCAGGAGCTTTCGCTCGACCAGGTAGATGGATCCTGCGTCACTGCGGGTAAACTCCCGCGACTTGGTCAGTATGGTTTCCATCAGCTTGCGCGTGTTGTGCTCCGCAGAAAGAGCCACGCCAATCTTATTCAGTTCATGGATTTCCTGGGTGACACCCGCCAGCCGCTCATTGACCTCATGTCGCGTCTGCACCAGATGAATGTGGTCCAGAGCGTTGTCCAGGGTGCGCTCCAGAAGCTCTTTGGGGACGTCTGGCGGAAGGTAAGCGTAAACCGCGCCGTCGATTCGCGCATCTTTGAACCTGCTTTTGCTGAGGGCCAGCACCCGGACATTCGGGACCCTTAGCTCGCCGTAGTGCTTCTGAACCACCTCTTCCGAAGTAACCATCACAATACGTTCGATGACCGGGTTTTCCTGGAGCGTACTGTCAAACGGCATGCGGCGGAAGCGGTGAGCGCCCACCAAGAGTTGGCGCGCGCCTGCATCCTCTTCAAAGTAAGCGATGATGGGCAAGGCGCGAGGAGCCTGCAAGTCGTGCCGCTTTGGGGATAGAGTGGTGCCCATGGCCGGATGAAATTTTTAAAGGGGAGGAGGAACGAACAAATCTTATCAGATCGAGAGCAATTGGTAATTGGGTAAGTTGGTAATTGAGTAATTTTTAATCGTAGTATTGCCCTTGACCTTCTGAACTTTAGCGGCACGAATAAATTTCCTTCGTTCCTCAGGACAGGCCATGCCCTGACACAAACCATTTTTGAGATGGGTCTAAACTCTCGCGCGTTTTTGCCGATATTGATAGCAACAACACGACTGGGCCGCCCAGGAACAAATCTTCAGGCAGGAAGATGGCATAACTATGCTGTACGTACATTGCACGCGATGCAAACAGATGATCGACGTTAGTGATCCAGAGTCCTACATTGCACGAGAAAGGAACCTGGTGCGCATCCGCTGTGGCGCAGAAAGGTGCCGTCATGACGACTGGTATAGCGAAGCCGAATTCGAAGGAACCGGCTTGCCTGCAAGCATTCCTGCCCCAATCCCCGAATATTCAAAGACCCATTGGTACGACATTCTAACGAGCGACGTTTAGCGCTGTTCCCCAAACCGTGGTGTAAAAATTAACTCCCAACTCAAGCACCGCACCGCAACCGCACCACCCTTCCGCGCTAACTTCTTGGCTTTGTGAACTAAACTCCGTAAAATCGGGTTTTGCAACAGCCTTTAGGTAGAAAAGCTTTGCTGTATTCACAAGGAAAGAGGGTGCTAATGCCTGACGATGTTAATACTGACTGGTCTCAATGGAGCTGGTTGCAGGATACGTACTGGTATGTTCCACCGGAAAGTCTGGCGGCTCTCCAATTTTCTCCCGATGAAAACACGCTTACATGGATGACAGATCAAACTGTCTGGCATATCTCTGCCTTTCGTACCGGTTATTTCTGGGGCATCTCCGCTACTGTAATCCTCCCAGAAGGAGGGAATTCGGAACCGTCGAATATCAAGCCGGTCTGCTTCAGCATGATCGGCAGTATTACCCCGGAGGGGCGAATCTACATAACCTTTGTACGTTGCGGCAGTTCTTCCTCGCGGTCGTCCACTACGGGCATCGGTCATGCGGTTTCCCAAAAAAATCAATGGACCATGGAAATGCAGATGGCCACCGGCAGCACTCAGACAACGATCCATTGGGCCTATATGGCTCAAGTAAAGCCAGAGGATCCAAGTTGGAAGAGCCTGCCGGGCGTTGGGATTTCAGTACCGCAGATGCTCCAAGGGTCCGAGCCACCGCAAATAGAGAAGAGTACACAATGGCGCACCTAGAAAGCGGCGCGGACACGAATCGCCGGGCCTCGCGCCGTCAGTCGATGACGCCACCACGATCATAGCGCTGAAAATTATATCCCTGGTTAATGAGGATATGGGCATAACGGAGGCAAATGAGCTGAAAATCTTTTTTCAGTTCTTGGGATTCATTCGGAAAGTTAACCCGCCGTTCTCGGGGCGGGGGTGTGTCCAGTTTTTTGTGTAAACGACCTGGTTTTGTTTTGGGTTTTGGGGATGGGGTGCAGGGGAAGGGGGCACTATCCCCTTCCCCTGCTCCCAACTAT
>DASZFK010000632.1:0-11517 GCA_035939855.1 Candidatus Angelobacter sp. | reverse complement strand
AATAGGGGCGTAGCAAGTCGCGGGAGCGCCTTCGCGCTGAGCCCGCGCAGCGGGCGATCATACACGTAGCCCACAGCGCAAGCTGTGGGTGCACTGTTTAAGCAAACCCAAAGCCCGCGCAGCGGGCGACATAAAGGTTTTTGATCCCGAGCATAACGCTCATCATACTCGACTCCATGTTTGCGGAGCAGCGCCAGAATTTCCTCTTGATAGTTGAACTTGCGATTGTGTTCTTCTTGATTGCGAGTCCGCCCAAAAAAAGTAGAAACTCCAGGCTCCGGCACATATCGTGCCGGAGAATCTTTTGAGGGAATTGCCAGCACCCCTAAGCCGTCACAGGACATCCTTCCAATTCCAGGCCGTGTGTCACTAACGGTGAGGTGGCAGGGCGGCTTACGGCGGTCACTTCGTAGCTATCGATCTCTACGAAGACTGATTTTCTCAAGAGAGTTACTGAGATGATCAGGCGGAGTTTGTTCTTGAATCGCACGATCCTTCCGCGAAGTCCCACAAGAGGTCCATTGCGAACTTCTACTTCTTGTCCCACCTCTAAGAACGCGCATGGACCATAGTTAACGGCTGCCTGGGTTGCGCGCTGTAGAGACTCAATTTCCGAGTCCTCGACTGGAATGGGAGCGTTTCCCGTGCCTACGAAGCGGAGGATGCCTGGAATCGAAAGGACGGGCGTGTGATTGCCCGCATCGAAGCGCAGGAATAAATATCCGGGGAAGAGCGGCACATCCACCAGCTTGGTCCTGTCAGACCACCTGCGCTTTTGCGGATAGAGAGGCAGAAAGCCTTCATATCCATGTTCTTTCAAAGCGTAGGCGCTGCGAATTTCCCACGTGGCTCTCACCTGCAACGCCAACCATCTCCCATCGATATTGCGAAGATCCAAACTCATGACTTTGTCCCCTCTTGCTGAAAAGAAATTCAATTGGTGTCTGCGCGGAATTCGCTTCGTTTGTCCATCATTGTTACCGATCTGCCATGTTTGGCGAAGGGCAGCATGGCCACGCGCGGCATGGAGTTCTGCCACAAGTCCGATCGGCTCGCGATCTGCAACTTGGAGAAGATATTCGATAGATGAAACTTGACGGTGCTTACCTCGATATTCAGCAGCGAAGCAATTTCCTTATTCGAGAGCCGCTGCTGGGTAAAGTGCAGTATCTCCTCTTCGCGCGCAGTCAGGCCATCATCCGCAGGAGCAGTCAACGATTCTTTATCGCGCTTGGTCAGCCGCATATACTTTTGCAATACCCGCGAATCGACCCACATCCCGCCGCTCTGCACGGCTCTTACAGCCAGTAAGAGAGATTCGTTGACTTGCTCGTAGGTAAGGAATCCATGAATGCCCAGGCAAAGGAGCTGGCAAACGCTATGCACCTCGAGCCGGTTGCCCAGGACAATGAACTTGACGTCGGTGATGTGATTCAGGTTTTGGATATAGCGCGCGACTGGAATATCCAATGCGCTGTTGTCGAAGACGAACACAGGATGGGCCCCCAACTCATTTTGTGCCGGGATTGTCGCTTGCACCCAGTTCGGGCGCACCTGTGGGTCTCTGGCCAGCACCTCTAACAGATACCTGGCGACCAGCGGATGCTTACTCACGATCCATATAGAACTTGCATTGTCACTTTGAATGGGCGATTGCATATCTAGCTCCTGATTCTTGAATGGTTTCTTTTGCGTTATGCGCTTACGGGGAAGATTCCTTGTGATCTCTCCTCGATT
Source organism: Candidatus Angelobacter sp. (assembly GCA_035939855.1). Taxonomy (GTDB): domain Bacteria; phylum Acidobacteriota; class Terriglobia; order Terriglobales; family Acidobacteriaceae; genus Angelobacter. The sequence goes on along the minus strand of DASZFK010000632.1, from coordinate 9,780 downwards.
GAAGTTCAAGATAGTTATTCCGCCAGCCACAGCACGGAAGATTCCGTTTTGCGGAGTTGTTCTCTAAAGCCACGTTCTTGAAACAAAGCATCGAGCATGAAGTTGCTGCCCCGGCGGCCTTGAAGACGATTGAGAAAAAGAGCGATGCCGGTGCTGCCCGTTCCATAGTCGCAGCTCAGGCGTGAAAGCATTTCTCCGGGAAAGGCAATGCCTGCGCGATCCACGCGAAAGTTCATGATGCCTTGCGCCACTTTGTGCGCGCTTTGCAAATACCTGGTTCCACCGAACACGTCGTGCATGTCGAGAAGAAACTCTCCCAGCCCGGCAAGTCCCATGAACGCTCCCGGCAGGACCGCATATTTGCGATCGGTGTCGATAAAGATTTTTTCCAGGATGGAAAGATAATGCGGCTCTTCGAACAGCCTGTAGAACCGCAACGTTGCCATGCCAATTCCGGCGCTGCCCACCCGCCAGTAGGGATACAAGGGCGATCGTGCCTCTGCTGACTGGCTCCAGCTCAGGCCATTGTCACGCGTCCGTTGAGCGAAGCTCAGGTCAAACTCAAGCGCTTCGCGGCCCGCGAGGTAAAACTCTTCATCAGCGATTGCCAGGTAAAGATAGAGGAGAAACAGAGCGATTCCACTGGCGCCGTGCGCCAAACCGAACGCTGCTTTGCTGGAGGGTCCCCAGCAACGTCCACGCTCACTCCAACTTGAGGTTTCGAGTAATTTCCTGCCTGCCTCGATGGCTTGGTCCAGATACGACTCATCTTCTGTCTCCAGGAAGAATCTGAGGGCAGCCATCCCCCATCCTGCCATCCCATAGAAAAGATCGGCAGAGTCATACCGCAATGGATGACTCGAGCTTAGCCGAAAGATCCTTTCCGCCTCGTCCCGATCGCCCATTTCCAGAAGCGCCCACGCAATTCCTGCCGTCCCCATATAAAGGCCTGGAGGACACGTGTCCTTGCTTGGGGAGTGGTCCATGATCCAATCAATCATGGAGTGGGGAACCTCGCCTGTGATCCTATGCTCGGCATACGCCACTCCTGCCGCGCCATGAGCCACGCTGAGCGGATTTGTTGCAAAAAGCTTTGGGTCCGATGGAAACAACCGGTCTCTGCGCGTGTAGCTGGCCGTGTTATGGATGTGAGCCAGAATGCCTGCAATGATCTCGTTGCTATCTTGTGGTTGTCCCTCATCGCAAGTTGCAGGTTCGCTGCAGACCGGCGCCGCCTGCAAAGCCTGCAGCATGGCCGCCGCCGTTGGACGCCGAGCGGGTTCATCGCCAAGGAGCTCGAGAATCATTGCGGCGATGCTTTTTGGCAAACGCGCATCTTGCTGGATCGTCGCCATGATGCCGGCCTTGGCATGGGGCTTGAGATGAAACAAACCGTTGAACGGAAACAGGTAGGCCATCAGCACCGCGCCGACCGAGTAGCGGTCGTCTTCGAAACCGGCCGTGCCGCCCGAAAGTCTTTCCTGCGAGGTGAATCCGGGAGTGTAGACGGTGCTGGGCGGGTCTATGCCGGGTTGATACGCTGCTTCAAAATCGATGATTTTGAGTTCATTCCTGCCGCCTGCAACAATAAGGTTATAGGTGGAAAGATCAGCGAAGACGACGTTCCGCTTTTGAAGAATGTCGCTGATCTTCGCCAGGCTGATGCACAATTCGCGGAAGATGTCATACCATCTCTGGTAATCTTCCGGTTGCGGCCGTGTCTGCAGCAGGATGTTGTGTGCAGCCGAATGGCTGTTCATCGACATGCCTTCTATATATTCTTCCACCAGAAACCAGTGTTCCCATTCCGGGAAAATATCAACCGGCTGCGGAGAGATTCCGGTGTCGCTCAATAGGCAGAGCAGGCGATGCTCTTTCTTAAGCATGTCGATGGCATCGTAGCCATCCGGGCTCGCGCTTACGTGCGGCCGGGCCTCTTTGATGATCACTCTCGTTTTCGTAAATTGATCGAATGCTTTGTACACGCCTCCGGCATTCGAATGACCTATGACAGTTTCGATTGTGTATCTGCCATTGCGAAGCTTGTGGCCTTCTTCTCCCTCGTTCGACGCCCCATGGAAAGGCAAAGGCGCATCCACCCACGAGGGGGTTACAGGATAGGCGCATCGCTGGTCGGGCACAGGTAATCCTCCCGGCCCAACCAACATCGGCGTTCTTTCTCCCTTGATATTGAGAACTTCGTAAAGGCGCATTCCCCCATAGCGGTAATAAACGATCCTGCTGTCTTTGTAGCGATGGTCCGAGAGAATGTATGGACCGGTTAGTCCCTTGGTTGCGACGTGGATCTCTTCGATCAACTCAAGGAAGCGCGCATTATCGGGTGGATAGATCGTAATGAATTTGCCGGAGCCGCCTCGCGACCAATTCTTTCCATTCAGCAGAAACAGCGTTGGCATGTCCAGGGCAAATTTGAAATTTGTGTCCGGATGCGCAAGAAGAATCGTGCTTACCCGGTCAATAATCTCGCGTGCGTTTGCCAGCCCCGCCGACACATGAATCTTCCATCCTTGCAGCGGCATGGCATTTTGGGGAGATGAGCAATAGAACCAGATACCTTGGCGGCTGATTTCCCACCCAGCCGGGAGCTTCACGGATACGACATCATGAAAATCCTTCTTGTCGGGTGTGTAGCTGTCGAAAGTCTCGGGATAATCCTTGTTCAACAGCCGATAAATCGGATTTGGCCTGCTCCACATTTTCATGCTCCTCGCATACAGCCAACTCTTCAGTTATTGATCATGTCGTGGTCAAGGGATTCAACATCGAACGCCACGGCTATTCCAAATGGAAAGGTTGGGGACCGCATACCACGCTGGTGCCAGAGCAGATGCCGCTCGCGCTGCTGGCGAAACCAAATTCGGCATCCCACTCGACTGCCTCGGATTTGAGCATTTGAAGCTTCAATATGTGAGTCATTTTTTTTGTCTCCTCAGACGTTTGTTTGATATTTTGAAATTGATTCGGGTCCCATTGCGTAAAATTAGCAACGGGCGTGCCATTCTCGAATGTTTCAAATTGAAAAGCCTGGGGCCCTGGCGCGACATGTCCGGTTATGGAAACCGGGTGTTCGGCAATGGACACGTGATGAAAAAATCAATCACTTACACCGCGCCGAACATTAGAAGTTCGATGGCATTCGACGCAGGATTGATTGCCTGAAGCACTCTTAAATTAAAAATTCTGAAGCATTTGCGCCCAGTACCTGTCCACGGTTAGAAAACGACCGTCCATCACTGGACGATGTTTGTGGCGCAAGCACTGGTACCGGAGATCGACTTGATTGACAGCCGAAATTCTCGAGCCAACCGAACTGTCCACGAGTGGACGGTTCTTTTCTACGAGTGGACAGGTGGTAGTTTCAAATCTAAGCTGCCATAGCACCTAAGCATTTCAAACACAATCGGTTAACTCCGCGGTTTCTGTGGCAGTTAAATTGCGTCGTTTCATGCAATGATCGTTGTTGGTTGATTCTAGGGTGCAGTGCAAGGTTTACATCGAGAGAGGACAACAGAAGAAACGATGCGAACGCTACTGCTCAATCTAAGATGTTCGTTGCGTTCGTTGTGGAAACATAAAGCATTCGCTTTTATCACTGTATTGACGATTACTCTGGGAATAGCGGCTAATGCTTTGGTGTTCAGCGTTTTTAATGCCGTGCTCTTGCGTTCCCTCCCGTACCCTGATTCAAACCATCTGATGATGTTGCACTGGTCCGGCCGCCATGGTCAGTCGTCGGATGATATCTCGGCGCCCGCATTTGCTTTGGTAAAGAACCATGCCCGGTCCTTTCGTGAAGTCACTGCTCTCGATCCCATCAATACGGGCATCAATCTTTCGGGCTTCGCTTCCCCTCAGTATGTAAAAGCTCTTCGTGTCTCGGAGGGTTTCTTTCGAACCTTGGGCACAATGCCGATGGGCCGATCATTCACTCCCCAAGAGGACCAGCCAGGTGGAGCGCGCGCATTGGTTCTAGGCTATGGATTGTGGGTCAAGGAGTTCAACAAAGAGCCCGACGCCATAGGCCGACAGTTGCGAGTCAATGGTGAAAGCTACGCCATTGTGGGAATCATGCCGCCTGATTTCCGCTCCTATCCTGAGGCGGATTTGTGGATTCCACTCCAACTAGGCAGCGGCGCGACCAATCCTGGAAATGATTACCGGGTCATTGTTCGCCTGAAAGACAGCGTGAGCTTGGAACAGGCGCGTCAGGAATTGGAACAATTGTCGGAGACCTACCGGCAGCTTTATGCGCCGCAAATGCCTTCTGGAGAAGTAATTTTAATAATGAGCAGTTTCCAGGGATTCATGACTGCCGGAGTCAGGAAAAATCTTTTGCTTTTGTTAGCGGCGGTAGGATTCGTTCTCCTCATCGCAGCAACCAACACAACCTTGTTGGTTATCGTGCGGGCCTTGGCGAGAAGCCGTGAATTTGCCACGCGCGCTGCCTTGGGAGGGAGCCGCAATGGCTGGTTCGGGGCTTTCTTTAGCGATAGCTTCCTGCTGGTCGTTCCCGGTGGAGTGCTGGGCATCATTTTGGCCAAGGAAAGTATTCCATTGGTGCGCTGGATTTTTCCTGGCGATCTTCCCTTGGCCGTTCCCATAAGCATCGACACGAATGTCCTCTTTTTTTCTTTGGCAATTGTTATTTTCATGTTTTTTGTTTTGGGATTGTCTCCAACTTTGAAAGCATTCAAAACGGACCCGGCAGCAGTCTTGCGTCAATCGTCCTACAGCGTGAGCGCCGGGCCGAGCCACATGTTTTTGGCCCGCGGCCTGATTGCCGCCCAGGCTGCGCTCACGCTCGTCCTTCTGGCAAGCGCCGGCATGTTGTTGCGCAATTTCGTGGCCTTGATTGCTGTTTCGCCTGGCTTTGATCCCGAGCATGTTATGGTGCTGCAGGTCTCGCTCGATTCAAATCGTTACCTTACGCCCCCTGCTACCGCCCAACTGGTCGAGAAGATCTGCGGCCAAATTCATGACTCGCCCGATATCGAATCTGTTGCCAGCGTGGTGGGGCTCCCATTTGAACGCGGATTGAATCTTCCGATGCATCCCATGGATGCGAAGGCCAAAGTGATCAATACGGCAGAGTATCGCATGGTCAGTCCAGAGTACTTCAGAGTGTTGCGCATCTCGACCGTTGCCGGAAAACAGTTCACAGAGACCGACGATGGCAGCGCCGCGCCGGTCGCCATGATTAATGAAACCCTCGCCCATCTTTGGTGGCCGCAACAGCCGGCAGTAGGACAGTTCGTGCGGGCGGGAGAAGAACTTGGCGGGCAGCTCACCGATGTGCCTCGCCTGGTGATCGGTGTGCTTGCCGACGTGCGAGAAGCGGGGCTGGATCATCCGGCCCCACCAACACTGTTCATCCCCTTGCGGCAGACTCCGGAGAACATCATGAAATTTGCAAACCGGTTATTCCTGACCTCAATCGTAGTGCGGACCCGAAGTCAGGCAAATCGGCTCGAAGAGGTGCGGCGCTCGATCGCATCACTCGATCCTGATCTGCCGCTTGCATCAGCCCGCCCGCTATCCCAGATCATCAACAACTCTCTTCTTCTTCCTCGCTTTTATGCCTCCTTTACCATGGCGTTCTCGGCATTTGCGTTGCTGTTGACGGTCACCGGGGTCTATGGCTTATTGAGCTATCAAGTCAGCCAGCGGGTGCGAGAGATTGCTTTACGCATGGCGGTTGGGAGCAGCCGTTCCAGCGTTGTTTTGCTGATCGTCGCGCAAGGCCTGAGACTTATTGCGATCGGCATGGCCTCAGGGTTGATTGGGTGTGTAATCGTCTCCCGGCTGTTCAAGAGCATGTTCTATAATGGTGCCGACCAATCAAGTATTCTCAGCGTGCTTGGCGTCGCTGTCGCACTTATGGGTGTTGCCGCTATAGCGGCCAGCGGAATAACAGCGTATCGTGCTGCATCAATCGAGCCTATGGCGGTGCTGAGAAATGAGTAGACAACATGCAGGCGTAAGTATCTCCAGCGGCCCGGCGCTCATATCTCTGCGAGATTTCTATTCGGGCATCTGGAATTACGGTTTAGGAACGGACAATAACTGGCCCATGGGCACTTCAGATAAACCCTATCGCATACTGGTTGCCGATGACCAGTCGGCGGTGCTCGACGCTCTCAAAATGCTGCTTGGGGCCGAAGGGTTCGAAGTCGACGCCGTGCGTTCCCCGCGGGTGGTGCTTGAATCGATCGGCTTGCGCGAGTATGACATCCTGCTTCTCGACCTGAACTATGCTCGCGATACGACTTCGGGCACCGAGGGCATGGACCTTCTTCATAAGATCAAAGAAATCGATAATCAGGTCCCGGTCATAGTTATGACGGCATGGGGCAATATCGCTCTTGCGGTAGAAGCCGTGCGCGGGGGCGCCCGTGATTTCATTCAAAAGCCCTGGGACGACGATCGCCTGGTCGGAATTTTGCGCACCCACGCCGAACTCTACAGGGCCCACCGGCTGGGGCAGCGCCTAGAGGCCGAGAACAGGTTATTTCGCGGAGAGGGACGCCCCGCCTTCATCGCTAAAGCTCCCGCCATGCGTCCGGTGGTTGAGGCCATTGCCATGGTTGGCCCCTCCGATGCCAATGTGCTCATCAATGGAGAGCATGGCACGGGCAAAGAAGTTGTCGCGCAGATGCTCCACACCGTCTCGTTGCGCGCCCATCGTCCCTTGATTGCAGTGAACACCGGAGGGCTGCCCGAGGGCACTTTTGAGAGTGAATTGTTCGGCCACGTAAAAGGAGCCTACACCGACGCCCGGGCCGACCGGATCGGGCGCTTTGAAATGGCCGATGGAGGCACGCTTTTCCTGGACGAGATTGCTAACGTTCCCATTCGTCAGCAAGCTAAACTGCTGCGCGTTTTGGAAGTAGGTGAGATGGAACGAGTTGGCTCGTCGCGCACGCGCAAGGTGGATGTCCGCGTGATCTCCGCCTCCAATGCCGATCTGCCGGCAGAGTGTGCCGCGGGACGGTTCCGCGAAGACCTGCTGTTCCGGCTCAACACGGTCGAGATCCACATCCCTCCCTTGCGGGAACGCCGCGAAGATATTCCTGCGCTTGCGGAGCATTTTCTGGCGAAATACGTCGCCAAGTACGGAAAGCAGGCTCGAAGCTTTTCCCTGGAGGCCGTTCAGAAATTGGCAGACTATGATTGGCCCGGCAATGTGAGGGAGCTTGATCACATGATCGAACGAACGGTCATCATGAGCCAAAAGGAAACGATCGAGTCGAGTGATCTGGGTCTCCATTCCTCTGGCCGTCCACGTTCGGTGGACCTTTCCGATATGAGTTTGGAAGAAGTTGAATCTCTGTTGATCAGCAAAGCCCTGGCCCGCTACAGCGGAAATGTGAGCCAGGCGGCTGAAGTTTTGGGGCTCAGTCGAGGATCGTTCTACCGTCGGATGGAGAAATACGGCCTGTATGTCCCTGACTCGGCTCGGAAAGAAAAGCGGTAAATCTCGCTTCAATCCGGCCGCTCCCTTCGGTCGTAGACTTTTTCTTTCCATTCTGGCTGCCGGGCTTCCCGGCGTCATCTTGTCCCTGCTCTTTGTGTGGGCCCAGGATTATGCGCTTGATCACAAGATCGAATTTTCGATTCTGCTGCTTGGGCTGTGGATAGGGCTGAGCTATTGGGCGAGCGAGGGCGTTGTGCACTCGCTCAGGGTTCTTTCCAATGTGGTCGCCGCGATGCGAGATGAGGACTTTTCTTTTCGCGCCCTCAAAGCCACTCCCGGCGATCCGCTCGGTGATTTGGCCATCGAGATTAACGATCTTGCCCGCGCCCTGGAGACCGAACGCCTGGGAACGATAGAAAGCACAAACCTGCTGAAGCAGGTCATGGCCGAGGTTGAGGCTGTGGTTCTGGCATTCTCGCCGGATGGCATCATTCGGCTGGTGAATCGCGCCGGCGAGGCGTTTCTGGGAAAAACCCAGGAACACATCGTAGGTTGCTCGGCCTACGAATTGGGAATCAATGACTTGCTTGATGACCGTCCGGTGACGACCATCTCACGAGTCTCTGCCGGAATTGAAAAGCGCTGGATTATCCGAAAGGCTTTTTTTCGACAGCATGGCGTACGACACCGCCTGGTCCTGCTTTCCGAAGCATCGGAAGCTCTGCGGACGGAAGAGCGCCTGGCGTGGCAGCGGATCATCCGCGTGCTGGGGCATGAGATCAACAATTCTCTGACGCCCATTAAATCCATAGCCCGCACTCTGTCGCGCATTCCTCTTGACCGTGAGTTGGCGGAGAGCGTGCGCAATAACTTCAAGCACGGACTCGACATCATTGGAAGCAGGGCCGAATCCTTAAACAGGTTTCTTCAAGGCTATGCCAGGCTGGCCCAACTGCCGCCCCCGGCGCGCCGCATCACCAACCTTTCACAGCTTCTTCGCCGTGTGATCAATCTGGAAGAAAGGCTGCGCATCGTGTTGCTTCCCGGTCCGGAAATGGAAATCCAAGTGGATCCCGACCTGTTTGAGCAGGCCCTGATAAACCTTTTGAAAAATGCTGTGGAAGCAGTGTTGATGCGCGAGCAATCGGTAACCGCTCCGGACGCGGTGACCGTTTCCTGGGAGGCAGACAAATCCGATCTCAAACTTTGGATTCGCGACCGAGGCATCGGCCTGGCCAGGACAGAAAACCTGTTTGTGCCTTTTTACACCACGAAAGAAAGCGGCTCGGGAATCGGCTTGCTGGTCAGCCGCCAGATTGTCGAATCCCACGGCGGCACACTCCATCTTCAAAACCGCACGGATGCCACAGGCTGCGAAGTGAAAATCACACTTCCTGGCGTGTGCTGCTAAATTTCCCTAGAGGGCCATTCCTGTTGAAGGTTGAGTCGCTGCCACTCTCAGCAGCTTATAATATCCAGTCCATTGACTGCTGAAGGCCTGTGCCTTATTCGGAAAGATTCAATCTATGCGAGGTAATGGGAAGGTTGCTTTCGTCACGGGGGCGGGCAGCGGTATCGGGCGTGCCGTTAGCCTGGCGCTTCAATCTACTGGATATTCAGTCGTGCTGGCCGGGCGCAGACTGGCAGAGCTCAAGAAGACGGCAACATTGGCGGCATCCGGTGAAGGCCAGATGCTCGTTGTACCGACTGATGTCAGCCGGCCTGATTCAGTCGAAGCAGCATTCGTGAAAACCAGGGAGGCTTTCGGCCGCTTGGACCTTCTCTTTAATAATGCTGGGATAAACGCGCCCAGTATTCCCCTGGAAGACCTCGCATACGAACACTGGACAGCAGTTCTGGGCGTGAATCTCACTGGAGCATTTCTCTGCTCCCAGGCAGCAATCAGACTGATGAAGGCACAACAACCACGGGGCGGACGGATTATCAACAATGGCTCCATCTCGGCCCATGCGCCCCGGCCTGATTCCGCTCCTTACACGGCAACGAAGCACGCGATCACAGGGCTGACCAAATGCATTGCCCTCGACGGTCGCAAGTACGATATCGCCTGCGGGCAAATCGACATCGGCAATGCAGCCACCGAACTTACAGAGCGCATGGCGGCAGGTGTACCCCAAGCTGATGGCACGCTGGCGGCTGAACCTCGGATGGATGTAACCGATGTTGCCAAAGCGGTCTTATACATGGCGAGCCTGCCGTTGGACGCCAACGTGCTATTTATGACGGTAATGGCCACAAAGATGCCGTTTGTCGGACGGGGGTGAGAGCATGATCCGCATGAATCCGTATCTTCTGCTATTCCGCGGGACCAAAGTAAAATGCAG
>DASZFK010000631.1:0-16862 GCA_035939855.1 Candidatus Angelobacter sp. | reverse complement strand
ATTACTGGCATGCCCACCACCGTTTTCAAGCGGCTGTGAAATGGTGTTTCATAATCTTGCTTGGTTTACTCCTGCTCGTTTTTTTGCTTGGCCGAATCTGCATTGATTTCATAATGGGAAAATGGCTCTTGGGATTGATGGATGTCGTGGTCTCATCCGCAACGGCGCTTTTCTTCGCAGGGTATATCGCCGTTTCGGTTTCCATGGACGGCGCCAAGACTGTTTCGAAGAGCGAAGCAGAACCCCTTGCCAAAGCCAAGAGCGCTTGATAATTCCTAAACCTTGTTTAAAACAATCTTGTCGCCTGCCTTCTCCAGATATCCCCAGGGTATCTCCGGGTCGTGAGTAAAGATCGTGAGCCACTGCTCCGGGATCGCCCTCTCATAATATTTCTTCTTGTTCTCAATGGTCTCCAGCGGGAAGAGGTCGTAAGCCATAAGCCAGGTAGGCTCGAGGTGCCATGAGGTGGGCACGAGATCGGAAATGTAACAGGCGGTTTTGCCGCCGCTCTGAATCAAGATGGCATACATATTGCGAGTGTGGCCGGGATAAGGGACAACGGAAATGCCGGGCGTAATTTCAGCCTGACCATCGAACAACTGCATCTGGCCTGAATCAATCAGGGGATTGTAATTGTCGTTGATATAGCTTACGCGATCGCGCTCTAACTGCAATTGCCCGTGCCGCCACTCGCCTTCCGGGGCAAAGTATTTCGCCTTTGGAAAAGTGGCCACGGCGCGCCCCTCCCGATATACCGTATTCCAGCCGCAGTGATCGAAATGGAGATGCGAGTTAATCACGATATCGATCTCTTCCGGTTCCACGCCAGCCAGGCGAAGATTCTCCAGCAGCTTTTCTTGTGTCTGCCAAATTCGTTTCTGTTTTTCCGTAAGCTTGTTGCCGATGCCCGTCTCGATCAGCACCTTGAGTTTTCCCGTACGCACCAGCACTGAGTTGAGGCCCACCGACAGGCGGTTGATCTCATCTGCCTTGACCTTTCGTTCCCACAGCACCTTTGGCACAACTCCGAAGAAGGCCCCGCCGTCGGCACGATACACGCCATCAGAAACCACGATCAGTTCGAAGTCGCCGAGAAGAAAGTTCCGCTGGTTCACTCAGGCTTCTCCGTCTCTGCCGGCTGTTGGCCCAGCAGTTCGCGGCGGAAATGGTCGCGAATTCGCGTGAACAGATGGATGCGCGAGGTGTAACCAGAAATAGCATGTGTCCTGCGAGGATAAAGCAGAAGGTCAAATTGCTTTCCCGCATCGATCAACGCGTTGATCATCTGCATGGTGTTCTGTATATGGACGTTATCGTCGCTGGTGCCGTGCACCTCCAGCAGGTGTCCATGAAGCTGTTTGGCGTAGGTGACCGGCGAGCTCTTCTTGTAGGCCGCTTCAAACTCCGGAACCAACCCCATATAGCGCTCGGTGTAAATGCTGTCGTAGTCACGCCAATCGGTCACCGGCGCCACTGCCACTCCAGCTTTAAAGCGATCGGTGTGAGTCAGGGCATTCAAGGTCATGTAACCGCCATAACTCCAACCCCACCAGCCCAGGCGTGTCCCATCCAATTGCGGAAACTTGCCCAGAACCTGGTCCATTGCTGCCAGTTGGTCTTTGAGTTCCGTCTCACCAAAATCGTGCATGACCACTGAAGCAAACTTTTTGCCGCGTCCGGCCATGCCGCGATTATCGACACTCAACACCGCAATGCCATCCCTCAAAAGGATATTGTTGAAAAGAAGATCGTTGCTGTTCCATTGGTCTCGTATGGTCTGGACGGCGGGCCCCCCGTAGGGATTCATGAGCAACGGAATCTTTTTCCCGCCAGACTGCTGAGGCAGGAAGAGCACTCCATGCAGCTTGGTTCCGTCTTCCGCCTGAAAATCGACGAATTGCGGAGCAGTCAGCTTGTAGCGCTCCAGGCCTCTGGACTTCCACAGCACATCGCAATTTCCGCTCACTCGACAAAAAGACATTCGTGGCGGAGTCATCAGCGCAGAAAAATCGTCGATATAACCTTTTGCATTCGGAGAAAAATTGGCGGCGTGGGTGCCCGGATCGTCTTTGGTCAGGACGCGAAAGTCGCTGCCATCCAGTTTGACCGAACACAGATGCCGCTGGCGGTCATCGATGGCATTGGTCGTCGCATAAAGCGTGCCTGAGTTCTCGTCGATTCCTTCGATGCTGAAGACTTCAAAGTCGCCTTTGGTGATCTGGCGCTCCAGCTTTGCATCGGAAGAAAGCGGGCTGTTCTTGTCGAAAGAATAAAGATAAAGATGAGTGTAGCCGTCGCGCCAGCTCGGCCAGATGAATCTATCGCCCGAACTCAGGATGCGGAAATTATCGTCGGTCTCGATCCACGTATCGCTCTTCTCGCTGAGGACCTTGCGGGATTTCCCGCTGGAGGCATCGAAGAAATAAAGATCGAGCTGGTTCTGGGCGCGATTGAGAACGGTTGCCCAAATTAGATCGTCGCGCACCCATCCAAATCGCGGGATATAAATCTCTTTGTTGTCGGTCAGGCGGATCCAGTGGAGTTTGCCGCCATCGGAGTTCACCACCGCCAGCCGTACCTCGGGATTGGGGTCTCCCACTTTGGGATATTTTTCTTCCGACACGGTGGGATGCTGGGGAATGAAATCCGTAATGGGATACGTCGGCACCTTGGTCTCATCCATCTGCAGGAAAACGATTTTTTTTCCGTTGGGCGACCAGAAATAGTTGCTGCGGACAGAAAGTTCTTCGGCGTAAACCCAGTCAACCTCTCCGTTCAAAAGGTTCTCATCCTTATCGTGGGTCAGAGCAATATCCTCGCCTCCGCTAATGAGTTGCACTCGCAGGTTGTGCCGCCCGACAAACGCCAGCCGTTTTCCATCCGGCGAAAACTTGGGATCACCGATCGGATCGCCCGAAGAGCTCAAGGAAACCGACGTGCCGGTAGACAACGTATGCAGCCAGAGTTGGCCATTCACGTCGAAGAGTATGTGCTGGGAATCAGGCGCCCAATGGTAGGGAGCGACATGGTAGCGGGCGCGGTTGTCCTTCTCCCGGTCATCTTTGGTTTTGGCGGGAGGAGGCGTCATCGAACTCAATTTTTCAGAAGCCACGAGCACGGCAGATTTCCCGGTCGCGACGTCGATGTAATAAAGTTGGAGCCTCCCGCTCTTTTCGTCCTGAAGAAAATAAGAGACCTTGTTCCCATCAGGACTCCACTTGACGGCCTCCGGCATCAGGTCAGGAATGCCATTGGGCGCATAGATGGATCGAATCGTCAGCTCCTGCGGCTCAGTCGAGGATTGCTGCGCAATACATACACCAGTCAATAAAATAGCCAATAAAAAACGCTTCACAAGACGGCTCCAGTCTTTGTAGATGAAACTCAGCAGTGTACATCGACGCCCAAAAACCACAAAAATGAGGCCCCCAAATAGGTGCTCAAAACATCCTGGGCATTCGCATCTTCGAAACCAATAACCTCAATGTTTTCAATAATTTCATGTTACATATATGGCTTTGGGATTGTTCGTCAACAACAAGCAATTCGGTTCTTTTTAGAGCGACTCTGTGGAGTGCCGGGCATTGTCTCTTTGGTCACGTCAGGTATCCAGATGACTCCCTGATGGTACATGTCCGGTTTGATTGGACCAGGTAGGAACACTAGTTACTTGCCTCAAAGACAACCGAGGTCCATACTCTTTCCACCTACCACAGAACCTGGGAGACGGGGTTGGAAACGGTAACGAGGGTCGCCGAATCCAACCCTTTATTATTTTCTAATCTCTCCTTACCAATTGTGACTTCCAGCATCTAACCTATACTGTCTTAAATCTTTCGTAAAAGGAACTCCATGAAACGTCTGCTGCTTTCGTCGCTATTCGCACTTCTTTGCATTGCTCCAGCATTTGCCGAAACCGAGGCCGAACGGATCCAATCCGCATCCACAGTATTGAATGAAATCATGTCCACTCCCGATAAGGGCATTCCCGAAGAGATCCTTGGCTCTGCAAAGTGCCTGGCAGTGGTGCCGTCACTGGTGAAAGGCGGTTTTGTGCTTGGAGTGGATTATGGCCGGGGCGTTGCGACTTGCCGGACCAGCAATGGCTGGAGCGCTCCTGCACCCTTCGGTATTAAAGGCGGCAGCGTTGGATTTCAAATTGGCGGACAAGCCGTGGACTTGATCATGGTCATCATGAACGACGAAGGCATGCAACACCTGCTTTCCAGCAAATTTAAACTGGGGGCAGATGCCAGCGCCGCTGCCGGACCTGTAGGGCGGCACGTAGAGGGAGCAACTGACTGGAAGATGCGTGCCCAGGTCCTTACCTATTCCCGCGCCCGCGGACTGTTTGCCGGAATTGCTCTCGACGGTTCAGTCATCAGCCAAGACAAAGATGCTACACGTGAGCTTTACGGCCGCCTGGTGCCATTTAAGACGATCCTAACCGGAGCCGTCGCTACACCCTCAGCCGGAGAGTCATTCATCGCCAGCGTGCGCAAAGCTACCAACGCATCGGAAAACAAAGCGAGCGTTGAAGAGAAGAAAGATTAATAGGCCTGAACCAGGTCACTCCAAAATGGATGTGCATGCCGGCATGGATGAATCCCGCTATTTCGCTATGGCATAGTTAGCGGCGGCAACGACCAAAGGCGCGAGATTCTTTCGATTCTTCACATCCGAGCCGGAAATCCTGTCTTTGGACCGCGTCTTCGAGTGCCATAGCCCGTGGGAAAGGAGATCGATATAACGTTCGATCGCCTGGCTGTCAGGAATCCCCAGATGCTGCTGGCCCTGCTGCATGAGACGTTCGACTGTGAAGTAGGTATAAAAATACAGATAGATCGCTGCCATAACAAACGCAGGATCTTCCCCGCACCAGCCCTGCTGCTTTTTTACCTTGTTGAGAACTGGCCCCATGATACGGCGGAATTGGTCCGGCATTTTGTAGAGAGTATCCGCGAAATGCTGGTTCCGGAACTCAATGATGTCGATCAGAGTAAGGAGTTGATATTCGGCATCGTTGTAGACCATGGAGCGGACCGCGAAGGCGAGCAGGCGGAGATCGTTCTTGGAGAAAGGATCTTCGAGAGCACGCAAGACGCGTTCACGAAAGCCGCGCATGCACGACCGGTAGCTCTTGACCAGTTTCGCGAACAACGCTTCCTTGCTTGGATAGTATGTGTAGATCGCCGCCGACGACATCCCGGCCTTATCCGCGATCTCTCGCACCTTGGTGGAATGGAATCCCTGCCTGGTAAACAACTCCAGGGCTGCCGCCTCAATCTTGAGCTGGTTTTGATCGATTGGATCCCGGCTGATCTTAGGCACAAACAACATGGGATCGGCTTTCGCCTGGGAACCATTGGGTGGTAAGTCCGGCGGCGAACTCCAAAGCCTGCCGGAGAGAAGGCGCATGACGTCGATTCGGTCACGGACCGGCTGCTGCAATGATTCAATTTGCCGTGCTTTTTGGTTCTGTGCGGCGCTTTCCCGCCCGTTGCCGGAGCTTATCTCTGGTCTTGAATCCCACAGGCCCCGGCAAAGAAGATTAATAAAACGCTCTGCAGCCTGCTCATCGGAAACCCCGAGATGCCGGTTCCCATGATAGAGCTTCTCGATGCTGGCATAGGTGAAAAAATAAAGATAGACCGAAGCCAGCACAAATGCAGGGTCCTCACCGCGCCAACTGTGGTCCTGCTTTGCCTTGTGCAGGGACGATCCCATAAGACGGCGGAACTGTTCCGGCACGTTGCGAAATGTCTCCGTGAAATGCCGGTTCTGGAATTCCACTACGTCAATGTAGATCAGCAGCAGATATTCGGGGTCGTCATACAACAACGATCTTACCTCTGCGGCCAGCCTCATAAGATCATCCTTGGAGAGAGGACTCTTGAGCGTCGCGCAGGTTTGCCTGAGCCAGTTTTCCCGATGTGCGCGATAGCTTTCTATCAGGCGCTCGAAAATGGCCTCTTTGCTGGCATAGTACGTGTAAATTGCTCCCGTGGAGACGCGCGCCTTCTTCGCAATATCCCGGATGTTGGTCCCATGAAATCCCTGGGTTGTAAACAGTTTGAGCGCCGCCGCCATGATCTGGCGCTGGTTTTCCTCAATTCGATCCTGGGCGATTTTAGGCACGACAGGTTGCTTGGTTCTTTCAAAGAGTTTTATTGATTGTATCCGGAAAACACCTGAGTCCCAAACACATCAACTGGGGAAGAGCAAACATGTTTAAGGCCACCGGGTACTCCATATCCGGTGGCCTCAAACATCGTTATCGTGCTACAGCCATCTCAGCCATTGAGACAGAGTTAAAAGCTAAGGCGCAATCCAAACTGGATCTGACGCGCAACATCTGCAGAATTAAAGGATAGCGGGACGGATCCCGGAACGAAGCCAGGCTGGAAGTCAAGGGTCTTTACTCCGCGGATGTTGTAAGGACCATTCAGCAGGTTGCCTCCGTTGGGGAACGCGGTTGCTGCTGCTAAAGCTGCTGTACCGGCCGGGAAGATGCCGTTCGCTCCAGTAAAGTTGGTGTGGTTGAGCAGGTTGGCCGCGGTCACGCTGAAGCCCAGACGCAGGGCTTCATGGTCCTTGGAAAGACGAAAATCCTTGTTGAACCTCATGTCCCAGCGATAGTTCCAGGGGAGAATACCGCTGTCGCGCGGGGCATTGAACGGACGCGCCTGATTGAGCGCTTCCTGCACCAGACCGTTTCCGGCTGCACCAACCGCGGGACTGTCGAATAGCTCGAACGGAGTGCCCGAACGGATGCTCAGGACCGGGGACAAGGTGATATCCGCCAGCGCTCTCAAGAAAAATCCTCCTGAGTCGTAATGGAATGGAGTGGTGTAGACCGCGCTCGTGGTGAAGATATGGGAAATGTTGTACGGAGAGACCGCCCGGTCTTTGCCTTGCGAGGTTGGAAAGAAGGTGCTGGTAAACGAGGAGAAATCCAGCACATCGTCAATGGCTTTGGACCAGGTGTAGTTCGACTGGAACTGCAAATGGTCGGCAAAGCGGCGGGTGAGCGAGATAGTCCCCGCGTGATAGATTGCCCCACCGCAAGCGCAGTAGTTGGTGAGGGTCTCAAACTTAGGTTGTCCACCGATCAGCGGATTGTTGGCTGGATTGGGTTTTAGAATGGGGCCAAGCAACGGATCAAACGCTCCACTATTGACAAAACCAACTTCAAGCGGATCCTGCAAGTGGACCGTATGTTGCATGTTGTATCCGATTTCAATCGACATGTTCTTGGTCAACTCGTGTTGAATGCTGAAGCTGGCCTGGATGCCATAGTTGTTTTTATAGCCGGTTCCACCCGCAAAAGGCGATCCCGGATTCACGATTCCGATTCCATTGGGCCGGCCTTGCGCAATGGTGATGCCCGCAGCGGTGTAGTCTGCAATCGTGACAGGTTTAAGCACCGGGAGGTTTCCCGCTGCGAACAGAGCTCCAAGCAGGGCGGCATATCCAGGCGTGCCGATGGTCTCTACTGCTTGAGCAAATCCTATGGTCCCGACCGGGTTATAGAGGTTCGAATAATAGGCATTCTGGAATTGGGCCGGCGCAACAAAAATCCCACCGCCGGCACGGAGAAGCGTCTTATGGTCGCCGAATACATCAAAGGCGAAGCCTACGCGCGGCGAAGCATAGTAGTTAGTACTTTGACCGGGGAATGATTCCTGATCTGCGTCAAATCGAATTCCGGCATCAACCGTCAGCCTGGACGTCATCTTCCAGGAGTCCTGAAAATAAACGCCACCATAATATGCCCAGTTGGCGATCAAGGCGTTGTTGCCAGTGGAAGTCCGAAATTGAGTGGGCAGTCCGAACCCAAACGATTGCAAGGATGTCAGATTTGTATTCGCTGGTGGTAGTCCGGCAGCAGCCACTGCCTGAGCTGCCAGGCTCGGCGGCAATATGCCCGGTGTGAGAATTGGGAGAATCCCGGGAACATAAGCAACCTGCGAGTGAGCATAGAGGTTATCGAAGTAGGTGTATTTCACTGGACGGAAAGACTCGCCGAATTTGAAGGTGTGCTTGCCATGGCTCCAGGTAACACTATCTTCAAACTGATAGCGGCGCTGGTGACCTAGCACCTCCGCGCCCAACAGGGGGCCGAAGGTTCCAAAGCCATCGGTGAAGGCGGAAAACGGCGTGGTAGGACCGCCATGATTATTGTTCCAGGTAAAATCAGCCACGTTGTCGGGAACAATTTGTACCCGCAGAGTATTGAGGAGCGAGGGGCTGAAAATGTGGCTCCAGGTAACCAGCGCCTCGTAATCACGTATCGTGTCGCTGGTGGCATAGCTGGGCGCGATCGTGGGTCCGACGCCCGCGCCGTATCCGCCGGCAGGCCCGCCCAGATCGAGAGGACTATCTAGTCGTTCCTGCAGGAATCTGAAGGTGAACGTGTCGCTCGATGTAGGTAGCCAGTCGAGGCGAGCCATACTGTCAACCCACTTCTGGTCGCCAGGAAAGAAGCCGCTTTGGCCGGCAACCAACTTCTGCACAAAGGGATTGTTGGCCGGGGTCAAAAAGGCAGTCAAGCCCGCCGCAGCGCCGGGGTTACTCATCGCTACTTTTTGTATATAGACCTGCTGAGCGGCAGAAGGCCCCGTAAAAAAGGAGGTATTAAAAGTTTTCAGACTCTCGAAGGTCGTCCTGTAGGCTTCAGTATTCAGAAAGAAGAAGAGCTTGTCTTTGATCAAAGCTCCTCCCAAATCGCCGCCGATGTGGTAATCCTGGTTCATCGTGTCGTTATTGGAAATCTGGAAGAACGGCTTAGCGTCTGTACGTTGATCCCGGAACAATCCAAAGAGGTTGCCATGGAGTTGGTTCCCGCCGGATTTCGTGACCACATTGACATGCTCGGCCAGTGTGAATCCAAATTCCGCGGTAAACGAATTGCGGTTGACCTGCAGTTCCTGGATGGCGTCAGGTGAGATATGGGCCGTCCGGGAAGAACCGGATCCATAGTCATTTTCGCCGCCATCAATCGTGACCAGTCCACCGCGCCCGTTTCCACCGGCAGTGGTGAAATTGTTGACTGCAAACGCTCCGATATTACGCTGTGCGCCGGAACTGTGAATGGCCTCAGCGTTGGTCATTCCCGGCAGCAACTGAATGGTCGCGGAGTAATCGCGGCCGATGCTGGGAATATTCTCTTCCGCAATCTGGTTGATGTAGTCGGCTTGCTGCGTCTGCGTCACCTGAATGACCGGCGCGCTGTCTCCACCGACCTCGATGGTTTCCGAAGCTGCACCTACCTGCAGATGGACATCGTAGACCGAAACCGTGCCTACCGCGAGGGTAAAGGTATTGATGACTTCTCTCCGAAACCCTGCGGCCTCCACCGTAATCTGATAAGTCCCTGGTGGCAACACAGGTACTAGATAGCTGCCCTCGGTGTTGGCCTTCACGGCTTTCGTGAGACCCGTACTCTGGTTCTTCACTGTGACGCTGGCGCCGGCAATAACCGCGCCTTGCGGGTCGGTCACAGTTCCTTTCAGCGTGGCCGTGGAGTAGTCAACTTGCGCGTACGCCGTGAGAACCCCTGTCAAAGCCACAAACAATGCAGACAAGAAGCAGAACTTATTTGATCCTTTCATAGCGTTCCTCCTGAAAATCAAACAAGGCAAAGTCTCAAATGTCCATTTGGGGGAGCAATACATAAATTGGTTCGCGTCCCAAAAAGGGGCTATTTGCAACCGGAAAGAGCCTATCACAAATAAACGAACGATAGTTTATTTTGACGAAACGTTTGTTTTTTATCTCACCAAAACAAACATTCCGTTTTTTATATGGCTATCGCAAATTTCATATATGCGCTGTGGCAAACTTGGTAGATTAAGGATCCTTCAACCGAGCGGCCCGCCCGGCACCGGCATTTGCTCCCAGAACTTCCTGATTTCGCCACGGGGATCATTTTCAACGCGAGTATTGTTGTCAAAGATCATTGTGGCCCGTGCCTTTGCATCGTATGCTGGCCAGTTCGGGATCTTCGAATTGTTTGGATTGCCGGTCTTGGCGAAAGACACCCAGGCTGATGCGAAGTTGGTCCATAGGTCTCTCTGTTGGGGTGAACCACCCCCTCCGATTGAGTTTGGGTAGCCGTTGAACGACGCCGAAACATCGGTGCCATGCACTGCGCCGAACTTCCCTCCAAACCCGGGACTCTCGTAGGTCCACAGATACATGTAGGCTGGGGCCTTGCCCAGCGCCGATTTACGCTCCGCCTGGGTGATGGCGTTGCGGCGGAATCCATTATCCGTAAGCACTTGAGCCTGTATCAAGAAAGGTGATTTTTTTGCATTCCAACTGGACTGGCGGTACAAGGCATGGATTTCGTCAGCTTTATCTTTGAATCGCTGGTTCAGAATCGCCTTGAGCCCAGCGTCATCAAGATCGAAGTTGGTCAAGCCCAGGGCTGCGTCTTCCAGCGTTGTGGAGATGATTACTGGCACATCGGCAGACTCCGGCGGCGCCACTGGATCGAAAGGATGATGAGGAAGCACTTTCCCTTCGATCACGGGCGCAAATCCGCCCAGGCCGGCGCCAAGAGAGTGCTGCGCCTCGAGGATCTGCTGCCATGAAATCGTCTGCAGTCGCCCAAAATTGCTTTTGGAAATACCCAATTTCGCCAGCAGCGACTCAGCCCGCTTGGTGGCCAGTTCGCGTGTGCTGAGACGGTTCGCTGAACCACTCTGTACCGCCGCGCAACGGAACAATCCTTTTGCCGACGGCATCGCAAGAACCGTAGAGGTCTTAGCGCCACCGCCAGATTGCCCAAAGATCATCACTTTGCCGGGATCGCCACCAAAATTCTCAATATTGTCGCGGACCCATTGCAAGGCGGCGACCAAATCCATCACTCCCGCGACGCCCGCCTGGGCAAATTCAGGCGGAGCACCCAAGTCTTCAAGATGCAAGTAGCCGAAGCTGGCGAGACGATGATTGACGGTCACCACCACCACGTCGCCGAACCGCGCCAGTTGTGCGCCATCATAACCAGGCGCATTGCCGGAACCGGTAGCGAAACCGCCTCCGTGAAACGACACCAGCACGGCGCGTTTCTGGCCATCCTTGATGCCTGGAGTCCACACGTTGAGGGTCAGGCAATCCTCACCCATGCCTCCTGACTGCTGGTCCCACTGGATCATCATGCCGTAGTCGCTGCGCAAATCTGCCGGGGTTTGTGGGCAGACCTGACCATGCCCTAAGCACTCGCGCACGCCGGACCACGAGACAGGTTTTTGGGGCGGCATGAAGCGGTTCTTGCCGCCCGTTGGAGCGCCATAAGGAATGCCCTTAAACTCCTTAATGCCGGTATTGACAATCCCTTGCACCTTGCCGGAAGTAGTCTCCACCACGCGGAAAAGTTGGTTGTCCGAGTTGGTGTCCGGCACAGCCGCCTGCCGCGACGGAGTCGAGGCTTCCTGCGCTGGGGCTTGGGCGCCCAAGGCTGTGGCCGCGATCAGGAAAGAAGATTGTTTGAGAAAGCCACGCCGGCTGCATACCATCGGCTTTCGGGTCTTAAGCAATTCCGGTTTCGTTAGACTCATGAATTAGCTCTCCTTTTACAGAACAGGTGGTTGACGAATGTGGATCCATATCTCCAACGTTCGCTGCAGAAACGGAAACGGTTGCGATTATGGGCTGATCAGCACCACAAGAGCGTACCACGAAATAAACGAACGAAAGTTTAATCGAAATGAACGGTCGTTTTCTATAAGAAGAAACCAAGGAATCCTGGATTCGCAACGATGTGTTTCTTACACTCCCTCATGCCTTCAAGACGGTCTCAATGCCGACAGCCAGGGCTTTTCGAGCTTCAGGTTCTAATTTTCGCGGCTGGTTGCCGTCGTAAATCTTCATCAGGTTGAGCCATTTAAGAAACTCCGGTGCTGGCTGCAGATTGAAAAGCTTCCGCGCTGCCAAGGCATCATGGAAGCTGGTGGACTGATAGTTCAGCATCACATCGTCGGCGCACGGAACGCCCATGAAGTAATTGCAACCGGCCGCCGTCAGCAGCAGAAGCAGATTGTCAGCCGAATTCTGGTCGGCGGCGGCGTGATTGGTGTAGCAGACATCGCATCCCATAGGCAGGCCCAGCAGCTTGCCCATGAAATGGTCTTCCAGGCCGGCGCGAATGATCTGCCGCTCGTCGTATAGATATTCGGGGCCAATGAAGCCGACCACGCTGTTTACCAGAAATGGTGAAAACACGCGGGCCACGCCATAAGCGCGGGCCTCCAAGGTGAGCTGATCCACGCCGTGATGCGCCTCCGCGGAAAGCGCGCTCCCCTGGCCGGTCTCGAAATACATTACATTGTGAGAATCCGGTCCGCCAATGCCCCGGTCTTTGTGATGCTCGAGTACTTTCTGCTGGCCTTCGGATAACATGCTGAGCGTGATCCCGAAGCTGCGATTTGCCGCCTCTGTCCCGGCGATGGATTGAAATAGCAGATCGACTGGCGCTCCGCTTTCCAGCGCTGCCAATTGTGTGGATATATGGGCCAGGCAACACGCTTGGGTAGGGATGCTCCAGGCCTCAATGAGGCGGTGCAGCGCGAAAAGAATTGCACTCACAGTCTCAACGGCATCGGTGGCCGGATTGACTCCGATCACCGCGTCGCCGCAGCCGAAAAGCAGTCCATCCAGCGTGGAGAGCAGAATTCCTCCAAGATCGTCGGTGGGGTGATTGGGCTGCAAGCGGATTCCCAGGACCCCGCGCTCGCCCATGGTGTTGCGACAGCGGGTAACAACCCGGATCTTGGACGCCGCCAACACCAGGTCTTTGTTGCTCATGATCTTGGCTACGGCCGCGGCCATCTCCGGAGTGATGGCCCAGTGCAACTGTGCGAGCCTGGCTTCATCCGTCTCGTCGCACAGAATGAACTCGCGGAACTCCCCGACGGTCATGCTCTTGATTGCCGGGAAGGTTTTGCTATCGTGACTTTCCAGGATCAGGCGGCTCACATCGTCAAGATCGGGATCGATCACCGGATTCGCCAGGATGTCCGCGAGAGTCCAGTCTGCAAGGGCGCATTTGGCGGCTACACGTTCCTGTTCAGAACGCGCTGCAATGCCGGCAAGTTGGTCGCCTGACTTTTCCTCGTTGGCCTTGGCCAGCAGCTCACGCAAATCGGAGAAATGAAAACGCTCGTGCATTTGTAGAGGTTTCCATTATGAACCATGAGAGCCAGCACAATCACCGCAAAGTACAGAACGGAGCCACAACCAAAACTCTTTAACCACAGAGGGCACCCTTCGCTTCGCTCGAGGGCAGGCTACGGAACACGAAGGAAAACAAGCTCACCGCAGAGGCCGCAGAGAGCGCAGAGGAAACGCAGAGGAAGAATTAATTTGGGCTCATGATGAGAACAATCGTGGCTCCAATAGCGTTCTAACGGAGACTACTTCTTAGTCTTCTTCGAATCATTGCCGGGAGCCGGATTGCTCGGGTCTGTGAGCATTACGAATTGAGAGACGTTGTCGGCCCGGTCGGATGCGTTGGCAATCACAATTCTTGATTGACCGTTCTCATCGGTAACCACTCCTACGGAAGTAGCCACGATGCAAGTGACCGTGAGTGTCCCACTGGCGGAGTTCCCGGGAGATGCGATCATGGCCGCAGGAGCCGCGTTTTTGCGCTGGCCAAAAGCCAGAGTGCTGCTTGCCAGCAGCAGAAGGATGAGAACCGGTCTGATGATTTGCTTTTTGCCCCACATGATTGGCTCCATTCAGGCCCGGAGGGATCGTTTCTCTCCGGCGTGATGTTTATCGGTAACCGTTCCAGGGGCTTAACGTGTAAACAGTCGTTCGACGAGTTCGACGATGGTTTACTGCGGGCGGATGTCCGCCGGCACGATCTGCGCTTAAGAAATTTTCAGGGAATCCAGGAGCTCTCACCTGACCTTTGTACTCAATATCGGGCTGTGAAGCTTGCGATTGTCCTGTTCCGCCCGTTCATTCGATTAGAAATTATTAGTGACCATGGTTACCCAATCGACCAACCGCATCGCAAACAATCGTGAGCGTATTTGCGCTCCTCGCTGGAGATGACTCTGAAGTAACGTCCATCATCACCCGGAAGCATTCTTTCCGGCCCGCTTTTGTGATATCCAATGGGCAATGACTTTTCCCGAAATTGAATGGAAGCCCTTGCCGCGCATTCAGTTCTTTGCCTGGCTGGCTTTTTATCTCCTGTTTTTGTGTTTTCTGGCGGCCAATTTCTCTTCCCCGACACTTCTGGATAATGTGCACCTGCCAATTCACGAAGCTGGGCACCTGCTTTTTCGCTGGGTGGGCGAGACGGCTGAGCTATGGGGTGGGACAATCCTTCAGTTGCTCGTACCGGCCTTGCTCGTTATCACCTTCATGGTTCGGGCGGAGCTGCCCGGCGTTGTATTTTGCGGGGTAGCTTTCTTTCACAGCCTTATGGGTGTCGCCACGTATATGATCGACGCCTTGCATCGCGAGCTGCCCCTGGTCACAGTGGGCGCGTCCTCTGAAGAAGCCGAGCATGATTGGGTCAACATCTTCAACTCCCTGGGAGTGTTGCCACGCGCGATTCAGATCGGGAATACCGTGCGGGTGCTTGCCTGGTGCGGCATGATCGCCACCATCGCATGGTTTTGCTGGCGGTATTATCGAGCCAGACTTGAGGCTTAAGGGATCGCGATGGTCTCCACTAATTCGAGCACCGTCCTTCTCACCGGCTTCATCAATGGAAGGGTTGAAAGACGGATAAGAGTCACAATCAATCCCAGGCTCTTCTCGGTGAGTTGCCGGGTACGTTCCTGGTGGGGAGAGCGATCGTAGAGCCAGAAGAGAATCAAGGCCATCTGATAAAGCCATAGCAGGTACGGTAGACGTTCTTGCAGGTCGGAAGGAATTTTCATGTCGCCGCCTTCTACGGCCAGGCGCAGGTGCTCAATCGCCTGTTCGCGGATCGGGCGGGTTTCTTCACTGAACGGAGAAAGAGGGTCCTGGCTGTCGGGAGCATGGCGGAAGAGAGCGTCGCAGAACTTGCGGTTCGGCTCCAACAGCTCAAGGCGTTTTTCCAGAACACAGCGGACGCGGTCTTTCATCTTCTTGTGCTTCTGCATCTCCTGAAGCACCGCTTCGTGACTACCATGCTGCATTTCGTCATAGAAGGCGAGCACAATGGCTTCCTTGGACGAGAAATAGTAATAAGCAGCGCCCAGGGCTACGCCGGCCTTTTGGGCAATGTCCCGCATGGTCGTCTGCTCGAAGCCTTTTTCGCGGAAAAGCTGGAGAGCCGAATCATAGATTTTCCGGCGCGTGTCCTCGGCGCGAGGCGTGCTGTGCAGTTTTGTAACCTTGGTCATCTCAGATAGTCCGATATCGTTCCTTCAAGTTGGAATGGCTGCAGCGTGTCCCGGCGGAGTTCGTTGGCGGCTCTCAGTTTAGAAAAAATGAACAGGTTGAAGAAGTGCAGCGCGCCTAAAGTCAGTAAGACCCAGCCGAGTTTCACGCTCAGCATCTCGATGGCCTTGCGCCAATCGTCAATAAGAAGGTCGCTCCCCAACGCCAGAAAGACGAAGCCGGCATTAACGAGATAGAAACCAACAATCAGAAGATGATTGACCGATTCTGCCAACTCAGCGTTGCCGCGGAAGGCATCCATCAAGAAGATCGCTCCTTGCTTGTGAAGCGTGCGGGCAACCCATACGGTAAGCGCAAGGCTGATCAGTAGATAAAGACAATAAGTAGCGACAATCACGGGTCCCTCTGTATGGTTCCAACATATTGAACATGTTCAAAATAAATTAAAGCCGAGGTTGTTGTCAAGAAGATGCTGGTTAGTTTTCTTCTCGAACTCTCGGGATGTGAAAAAGCCACAAGTTCAAGGCTAAGCTTGTGGTTTTATGCTTTTTTGCAAATCTGCCGCTACACAACTTATGCACTCCGGCATTTTCGTTCTCGACCCCCGAAGTTGAGACATTGAGACAAAGGGCATATCTATTGACTGAAATGCACATCCGCGAAGAGTGATGTCTTCTATATTGAAAGTTCGCCAGCGATTCCAGAAACTGGACAGAAGTTGGTTCAAAGTTCAAAGTTGGTTTAAGGAAGACAACATGCCGGGGGCTGCCCAACTTGTCAGCCCAAAAAATGCGTTTTTGCCGCTACATCGAATATCGGCAAATCTGCCGCTCCAACCTTGCCGGGTGCCAGCTAGTTGGAATTGCCCAATCTGCCGCTACAAGCGTCTTACAGATTGGGGCCGCGGGCAAATATGGCGCAAGAGGTCCCAAGAGGTTAGTTTCATGTTAGTTAAAAGTTAGTGAGTGGCCCGGGGGGGGTGTTCTCAGTAGGTGTACCCAAGGCAAAGCTACGCCAAGCGGTGAAAATGAGCCACGGAAGTTATAGTCCCCGCGGATGACTCGAATTGTTACCGCGAATGACAGCGCCAATTTAGATTACAAAGACGAATAATACACGAAAACCTGCGGATCGTCAAAATTTCTTAAACAGGATTTCTTAAACAGGAAGTTTCTACTTTGCGTTGACAAATTTCTTAAACCCATGCGGGACGGCTTGGCTAGAGCGGGATATGGAACATGTCGCCGTGCTGGGGGTGGTCTCCGGCATAAAGTCCGACCTGGTTCCATACTGCGTCGCTCCAATTTTTCACCACAGAAGCCCCCGCTTGATCGAGCAAAGTATGAACGCTGGCAGAAAGGCTGTCGTTCTTCATTCGATCAACGTCTGCAGCGCCCAGGTTATAGCTTTATATAAGAGTCTTGCCATATTTCTGAAAGAACATTTAGC
This sequence comes from Candidatus Angelobacter sp., assembly GCA_035939855.1. Classification (GTDB taxonomy): domain Bacteria; phylum Acidobacteriota; class Terriglobia; order Terriglobales; family Acidobacteriaceae; genus Angelobacter. Next base: position 56 of record DASZFK010000631.1, on the reverse strand, counting down.
CGTTGGATCGCAGTGGTTCGGTTCCTTCACTCACGATGTTGAAGTAGCGCGAGTAG
>DASZFK010000630.1:0-7054 GCA_035939855.1 Candidatus Angelobacter sp. | reverse complement strand
TCACTCCTGTCCCCATAGGCATTTTCCATGTAACTTGGCCTGTTGCGGAATCAAAAGCATAGACGTATCCGTCCGCTCTCTGGTCGGTGCCACGGTCCGTTCCTACGAGGACGAGGCTCCCGCTGATCAGGATCTTTCCATGAAAGCTTGATTGATTCCCGTCCTGTTTGATGTTGTAAGTCCAGAGCGTCTGACCGGTCCGCTTATCAAACGAGTAAAACGTTCCGGCGCAAGACCCGATGAAAACTGCAATGCCTGTGACCGCAGGCGGTTGTGAAAGTCATCCGAAGGTCTCAGTCTGCCAAACGACCGCAGCCTCCTGAGGAAGAGATGATTGAGCCAGGGCGTTAAAGGCCGCACAGAATAACAAAATGAGGTACGGAGTTAAATAGCGTTTCGCGTAAGTCCGCAATTGCAACTTCATGCGCGTATTGTAAAACGTCAAGAATGACGCGGATTCGTTGAGGCTGGTGATTGCACTGGTGTCATGAGAATAACTGGAAGGTGGAGAAAAAAGAGCAACCACTCACTTAGTTGGTGCCGGGAGGGGGAGTTGAACCCCCAAGGTACCGAGTACCGGCGGATTTTGAGTCCGCTGCGTCTGCCAGTTCCGCCATCCCGGCTTGGGATTTCATTGTAACAACATCAAGGGCATCTCATCCACCGAACCACTCTACGTCATGCATATTTTGCGCGGCATCGAATACGCCGCTGGCTACAGCGCATTGCGATTGATTCGCGGCGTGTCTGAATCCCAACAACGCCTATGCATTGACACGAACCGGGCCCAAGACCTGATATTCCTAAAGAGCTTTCAAATCAACATCTTGCAACTCTTGCAGGGTTTGGTTGCCGGCTTGCGTCTTAACCAGAGTAGCCGATAAATAAAGAGCGAGGAGGCAAGTCATGTGGCTGGTTTATCTGTTGATGCTTTCAGTGTTTGGGTTGCTCTTGATGAGCCTCTTGCCCAGTCCACCGGCGAGGGGCAGATGATCGGGAAATTTGGTAATTGGGTAAATTGGTAATTGGGTAATTTAGAAATCAAGACTCTTCGAAATGCGGTTCTTTGCCGATGACTCGACGCCAGATGGCTGCGAAACGTTCTTGAGGATCAGGGCCATCAAATGCACATTCCATGTTGATATGGCGAAATGCCACGTGCCCAAGCTGTCCGGCGTATTCAAGGGCGTAGTGCCATTTGATCTTCATTCCCGGCAGGCCATGCGTTTCCCAAGTGCAGTAGGTAGGGAGATCGCTGGTTTCCGTGCAAGACACCACTTTGATCTCTGCACCCAACTCCTGGCTGCCAAGCCAGCCGATCTGAATGTGGTGAATATCCGCGGTTTCATCCGAAATTATTTTTGCTTCCGGCAAACTGAACCCTGCAGCTTCATAAAAAAGATAAGAGAAGAAGGTATCAGGGCTGGGCGTGGAGCATATAGCATCCCAGTCGCTGGTATCGGGCGCATCGGGTGCGCCATCTTTCAGTCGTAACCTCATTGGGGTGATGTTAGCAGCACGGTGGGATTTGGCAATTGGGTAAATTGGTAGTTGGGTAATTGAAAGCAAAAGCTTCCAGCTATTAGCCGTTAGCATTTTGCCATTGACCGATTCGGCGATCCAATTTCCAGTTTTGCCGATCTTCAGCTAACTTCATATTTTTCCGGATGCAACAAACTTTTGACGCAATCATTCTTGGTGGAGGGGCTGCTGGCCTGATGTGCGCCATCGAGGCGGGAAAGCGCGGACGGCGCGTTGCGGTCCTCGAACATGCCGAGCGCATCGGGAAGAAGATCCTGATCTCCGGTGGAGGCCGCTGTAATTTCACGAACCTTCATTGTCATCCGGAAAACTTTCTCTCGGCCAACCCGCATTTCTGCAAATCGGCCCTGGCTCGCTACACGCCTGCCGATTTCATCGCCCTGGTCGAGAGGCACGGCATTGCATATCACGAGAAGGCCCTGGGACAGCTCTTCTGTGACGGCTCCGCGCGTGAGATTGTGGCCATGCTGGAAGCTGAATGCCGTGCTGCCGGTGTAACCATCCTGGTGAAAACCGCCATTCAGGAAGTACAGCACGGCCAGGGATTTATTGTCCGTGCAAACGGCGCGGAGTTTCATGCTGCTGCGCTGGTGGTCGCGACGGGTGGGTTATCGATTCCCAAGATGGGCGCGACGAACCTGGGTTATCAACTGGCGCGGCAGCTTGGACTTCGGATACAGGAATGCCGTCCGGGACTGGTTCCTTTGATCTTGAATGGCGACGACCGGCAACGCTATTGCGATCTCGCCGGTTTGTCCACCGAGGTAATTGTCTCGGTGGATGGTACCCCGGAACATTTTCGTGAAAAGATGCTAATCACGCACCGGGGACTCAGCGGTCCGGCAATGCTGCAAATCTCTTCGTACTGGAAAGAGTCGATGCCGCTCACCATTGATCTAGCTCCCGAACGCGAACTCACAGCATCTTTGCGGCTTTCCAACGCGCAACGAGACATGGCCTCAGCCAAAGCCGCTCTTCGCAGTGCTTTGCCCCAAAGGCTGGCGGACCGATGGCTTGAACTTCATTCGCCGGCAGCATGGACCAATCATGGCCTCGCCGAATTCGAGCGGGAGATTCATCATTGGAGGCTCATCCCGGCGGGCACTGAGGGATATGAGAAAGCCGAAGTAACTGTAGGCGGCGTCGATACAAATGAGCTTTCCGCGAAAACCATGGAGAGCCGCAAGGTCCCCGGACTCTACTTTATTGGCGAAGTTGTAGATGTGACCGGGCATCTGGGTGGCTTCAATTTTCAATGGGCGTGGGCGTCAGGGTTTTGTGCGGGAAAATCACTGTAAGAATTTACAATTTCAAATTTGTAATTTGAAATTTTTAAACTACAATGGCGATCATCTACACGCTAGGTCATTCGACCCGCGAGCTTGCCGATTTTTCTCGCGTCTTGCAGGCGCACAATATTGGCTTGCTCGAAGATATACGGGCATTCCCCATGTCGCGCCGCTATCCTCATTTCAATCGGGAAAACCTGGAGATGTGGTTGCCTGAGATTGGCAGCGAATACGTCTGGGAAAAAGACCTGGGCGGCAGGCGCAACCGGCAGATGCCTGTAGATCAATCGCCGAATGTGGCCCTTCGAAATCCTGCTTTTCGCAATTATGCCGACTATATGCTGTCAACGAAGTTTCGTGACGCCATCCAGCGTCTTGTGCAGCGCGCGGAGAAGGCCAACACGGCAATCATGTGCGCCGAGTACGTTTACTTTCGCTGCCACCGTATGCTGGTCTCCGACTATCTTTTGAACCAGGGCCACAGCGTTTATCACATTCTCGACGAAAAACCTCCGGCGCTTCACCGGTTGACCGCTGACGCAAGAATCATCGACGGCCAATTGATCTATCGCGGCGACTATTTGCTGTGAGCCGTCTATCTCAAATTCAGCACCATCAACTTCTTCTCCGTCATCTCCTCGATAGAGTAGCGAAGACCTTCTCGTCCGGTTCCCGAGTCTTTGGTTCCTCCGTAGGGCATCTGGTCGGCGCGGAAGGTCGGCACATCATTGGCCATCAGTCCGCCAACCTGAACTTCTTCAAACGCGCGAAAGAGCAAGCCCACATCGCGGGAGAACACTCCTGCCTGCAAGCCATAAGGCGAGTCGTTGACCTGCCGCAGAACTTCGTCAAAGTCGCGATATGGCTCAATTGTCTTGACCGGGGCGAACACCTCAAGGCAGTTCACCTTCATTTCGGGCCGTGTATTGGTCAGGATGGCCGGTTCCAGGATCGAGCCTTGCCGTTTTCCGCCACAGCGCAGCTTGGCTCCCGCCGATACTGCTTCATCCACCCAGTTCTTTGCGCGAATGGCGTCAGCTTCGCGGATCAGCGGACCGATATCGGTCTTTTCATCCAGGGGATCGCCGGTCTTGAGGCGCTGCACGCGGTCCAGCACCATAGGAAGAAAGCGATCGAACACCGACTGATGCACGAGGATTCTCTGGGCTGCAATGCAACTCTGTCCGGAATAGCTGAATCCGGCGGTCACACAACGTTCTGCTGCATATTCGAGATCGGCGTCGTGGTGAATTACTACGGCGGCGTTGCCTCCCAATTCCAGGGTCACGCGTTTTTTCCCTGCTCTTTTCTTCAGCTCCCACCCGGCGGCGCCGCTGCCGGTGAAGGTAAACATCTTGATGCGATCATCTTCAACGAGCGGCGCGGCGTCCTCGTTGGCGAGAGGCAGCACGCTCAGGGCACCGGCAGGCCAACCCGCATCATGCACCAGACGAGCCAGCAACAACGCGCAAAGCGGCGTTTGAGGAGCTGGTTTCAGGACGATGGTGCAGCCGGCAGCGATGGCCGGAGCGATCTTGTGCGCCACCAGGTTGAGAGGAAAGTTAAAGGGCGTTATCGCGGAGATCGGCCCTAAGGGAAAGCGGCGAACTACGCCCCACCGGCCTTTGGCAGCTTCGGTGGCGTCCAGAGGCAGATATTCGCCATAGATTCTGGTACTTTCCTCAGCAGCCACTTCAAAGGTGAAAACCGACCTTGCTACCTCAAGTCGGGCTGTCTTGATGGGCTTGCCCGACTCAAGCGCCATGGTTTGCGCGAACTCCTCAGCACGCGAGGAAATTTGGGCGGCAACAGTCTTCAAAACCCGCTGGCGTTCATAAGACGGCAGCTTACGAGTAACTTCAAAGGCTTGGACGGCGCCGGAGATGGCTTCCAGAGCGTCGGAACGGCTGGCGGTGACGATATTGGCCACCACTTCGCCGTTGTAGGGCGAGCGCACCGGCGAAAGTGGCCTTTCTTCAATCCAGCGGCCATTCAGGAGAAACCCGTAGGTCGAAACAGCTTCTGACAGACTTGGCATGACTTAAATTCTTCCACTGTTTGGCGTGGGTTTCAAATGGCAGGCACCATCTTGGCCGCTATTTTCATCCTATTCTGCGTACCCTGTCATGGACCGCTACATCTGCATCCATTCACACTTCTACCAGCCGCCGCGCGAGAATCCCTGGCTGGAAACCGTGGAGCGCCAAGAATCAGCCTATCCTTATCACGACTGGAACGAGCGCATCTCCGCGGAGTGTTACGCGCCAAACTGTGCTTCGAGAATTTTGGATGCTAAGGAACACATCCGCGAGATCGTAAATAACTACTCCAAAATCAGCTTCAATTTCGGCCCAACCTTGCTCTCGTGGATGCAAGCGAATGAGCCGCGAATCCACGGCTGCATTATCGAATCCGACCGCCAAAGCCAGCAGCGCTTTTCAGGACATGGTTCGGCCCTCGCCCAGGCCTACAACCACGTGATCATGCCCCTGGCGAACTCCCGCGACAAATACACCCAGGTGCTATGGGGAATTCGGGATTTTGAACGCCGCTTCGGGCGCTTTCCCGAGGGAATGTGGTTACCGGAAACAGCCGTGAATCTGGAGACCCTTGAGATGCTGGCGGAGCTGGGCATCAAGTTTACGATCCTGGCTCCTCGACAGGCGGGCAAGACACGCAAGATCGGCGGACGAAGCTGGAAAGACGTAAGTGGAGGACGCATTGATCCTTCACGCGCCTACCTTGCCAGGCTACCTTCCGGCAACAAGATCAATCTTTTCTTTTACGATGGTCCGATCTCGCAGGCAGTCGCATTTGAAAAGCTGTTGAATAGCGGTGAGCAATTTGCCGCCCGCCTGGAAAGCGGTTTTTCCGACGCCCGTGACTGGCCGCAGCTCGTGCATATTGCCACCGATGGCGAAACCTACGGCCACCATCATCGCCACGGCGAGATGGCGCTATCGTATGCGCTGCATCGTATCGAGTCCGTCGGCTGCGCAAAACTTACCAACTATGGAGAATTTCTGGAAAAGTTCCCTCCCACCCACGAGGTGCAAATCATTGAAAACACCTCCTGGAGCTGCAGCCACGGTTTGGAGCGCTGGCGCAGCAACTGCGGTTGTAATAGTGGGCGTGCGGGCTGGAACCAGCAGTGGCGCGGACCCTTGCGCGTTGCCCTTGATTTTTTGCGCGACGAGGCGGCGCTTCTCTTCGAACACCATGCCGGTGAGTTGTTGCGCGATGCCTGGGCCGCCCGCAATGATTACATCAACGTGATTCTCGACCGGTCACCAGAAAGCCTTTGGATCTTTTTCGAGAAGCATTCCCGGCGCCAACTCAGCCACGAAGAGACCGTCAAGGTATTGAAGCTGCTGGAAATGCAGCGGCACGCTCTGCTTATGTACACCAGTTGTGGCTGGTTCTTCGATGAGATCAGCGGAATTGAGACGGTGCAGGTGCTGCAATATGCCGGACGCGTGATTCAACTGGCCGCGGTCACGACGGGTGCGGACCTAGAGTCCCATTTCGTGGACCTTCTTGCCGATGCCCCAAGCAATATTCCTGAAGTCGGTAATGGCGCAAAAGCCTACGAGATGTTCGTGCGGCCGGCGCTGGTAAACCTAAACAAGGTAGCAGCTCATTTTGCCATCAGCTCTATTTTTGAAGGATCGGAGGACCGGCCTAAGTTCAGCTACCAGATCAAAACTGTAGATTATCAGCGCCTGGATGCGAACGCCGTAAAGTTGGCGGTCGGCCGAATTCGCGTGACTTCTGAGATTACCCGCGACTCCCGCGAAGTGGTCTTCGGTGTGGTCCACATGGAAGACCAGATGCTTCATGCAGGAGTCCGCGACTTCATCGACGAAGATGAATACCAGCAACTGGTCGAGTTAGTCCGCCAAGAGTCGGCACGGGGCGCCTTCGCGGAGTTGCTCAACGCGCTCGATCAATGTCTTGGAGGCATGCAGTATTCACTAAAATCATTGTTTAAAGACGAGCAGAAGCGCATTCTGGACCTCATTCTTAGCCACACGCTTAAAGCAGCCGAAGCAAGCTTCCACAAGATTTACCAGAAGCACGGTTCCCTGCTGCGCTTCGTGCAGGAGATGCAGCAGCCCGTTCCTGAAGTCCTCAGGGCTACCGCGGAATTCGTGATCAACACCGACCTGAAGCACACTTTTGAACACGACCCGATCGATCCGCTACGCATTTCCATGCTGCTG
>DASZFK010000629.1:0-2660 GCA_035939855.1 Candidatus Angelobacter sp. | reverse complement strand
GATTCGTGTTCATTCGCGTGTATTCGTGGCTAAAAAGGTTTTGATCTTCTCCGTGTCTCCGCGCCTCTGTGGTGGGTTTTGGCTGTGGTTTCGCGACGCCGTGTCCTGTGTGCTCCTTGTTCGTGATACAAATAAACGTGGCATCCAACAAAAAAATTGGCGTTCTTCTTTCCGGACGAGGCTCGAATTTCTTGGCCATCGCCGACGCCATTGAGACCGGACGCCTTCAGGCCCAAATCGAGATTGTTATCTCTAACCGCGCCGATGCTCCCGGCCTGAACGCTGCAAAACAGCGTGGCTTGAATGCCGTCCTGATTCCCTCCAAAAACCACACGCGTGAAGAGCACGACGCGCAAGTGATTGATGCACTTAATGCCGCTGAGGTCGAGTTGGTTTGCCTGGCCGGATACATGCGATTGCTTTCTTCCACCTTTGTGCGCGCCTTTCCCAATCGCATCCTCAATATTCATCCTTCGCTGCTTCCGGCTTTTCCTGGACTGGAGGCGCAGAAACAAGCGCTTGAATACGGCGTCAAGTTTTCCGGCTGCACCGTCCATTTCGTCGATGAACATCTTGACCACGGCCCTATTATTTTGCAAAAAGTTGTGCCGGTCCTCGAAGGTGATGATCAGCACTCTTTGTCAGCGCGCATCTTGGAGCAGGAACACCTGGCTTACAGCGAAGCGATCAGCTTGGTGCTTTCCGGTGAGGTTGCAGTGCAGGGTCGAAGAGTCGTAAAGATAAAAGGCTGATTGAAATGCTCAAGGTGAAACTGCTCAATCCTGCAGCCAAGGCTCCAACCATTGCCCATCCGGGTGAGGACCTTGGATATGACGTTTACGCGGCAGAAACAATTGTCGTTCCTGCTCGCGGCCACGTCGTGGTCTCTACAGGCATTGCCATCGAATGCCTCTCGCCTTCAGGAGAAAAGATGGGCGCCCTGCTGCGCGATCGATCCTCGATGGCAGCCCGGAGGCTGGTGCTAACCGGAGGTGTAATCGACGCAGGTTATCGTGGTGAGATTCGGGTCCTTATGGAAAACCTTGGCGATCAGCCCGCGGGAATCCGCGCCGGTGACAAGATCGCAAACTTGATACCCTACCCAGTACTGACCTCACGCGTCGAGGTCGTAGACGACTTGACCACTTCCAGTCGCAAAGCCGGTGGTTTCGGCTCCAGCGGGCAGTCGTAGTTCCATTACAATGGTTCCTAACCCATGGGGCGGATCCACGTACTCTCAGAGCATGTCGCCAACAAGATTGCCGCTGGCGAGGTGGTGGAGCGCCCGGCCTCGGTGCTCAAGGAACTGCTCGAAAATTCTCTCGATGCCGGCGCAACTCGCATCAAAATCCAGGTTGAGGGTGGCGGCAAGAAACTGATTCTTGTCTCTGACAATGGTTGCGGCATGGTCCGCGACGATGCTTTGCTCGCGTTTGAGCGTCACGCTACTTCCAAAATCAAGGATGCAGAGGACCTGCTTAGCATCGACACCCTTGGTTTCCGAGGCGAAGCCCTGCCTTCCATTGCCTCAGTCAGCCGGGTTTCGCTTCAGACAAGATCGCCCGAAGAAGCCAGTGGAACGGCCCTGGAAATTGCCGGCGGCAAAATCTTGAAAGTTGAAGAAGCAGGCTTGCCGGAGGGGACCTCCATTGCCGTGCGTGACCTGTTCTTCAATACGCCGGCCCGCAAGAAGTTCCTTAAGGCTGAGTCCACCGAACTCTCGCATCTAGCTTCTTTGGTTACCCACTACGCGCTCGCCCATCCGGAAAAACATTTTGAACTGCATTCCGCCACTCATGCCATGCTGATTGCTGCGCCCGTCGACTCTCACTCCGATCGCATCTACCAGATTCTTGGCCGTGAGACTCTGGACCAGCTTATTTCTGTCAGCTCGTCCATGAAACTGGATCGCGTTAGCGTGGCCCAGTCGCAGTATTCATACCGCGATGAAGAGTACCAGGAGCCCACGCCTGGAAGTATTCGCGTGCACGGCTTCGTCTCCAAGCCGGAGATACAGAAGCTCAACCGCAATTCGATTTTCATCTTTGTGAATGGCCGTTTGGTGCGTGACCGCCGGGTTCAACATGCGCTGATGGAATCCTACCGAAATATTTTGCCGCCGACGGTGTTTCCCGTCGTGCTGCTGTTCATCGACCTGCCCCATGCCGAGGTCGATGCCAATGTGCATCCCTCGAAGACGGAAGTGCGTTTTCGCCAAGGCTCCCTGGTGCACGATTTTGTCCGCGACACGGTGCGGTCGGCGCTGATGAAGGCCCGCCCAGTGCCGCAATTTACCCGCGAAATCACCGCCCAGCCGAATGCGCGCCCCGGATTGACAGCAACCCCGGGCGCGATTCCGGACATGCTTGCCGATCATCCGCTGATGCAGCCCGGTGTTCGGAGCGAATTTCAACTGCAATCGCCTTTGCTCCCGGTCTCAGGTGAGCGACTTCAATTTACGGGCAATCCGATTTCGGTCGAGGCCAATGCGGCGCTGAACGGTTTTGGTCCGGTGGCTGCCGCGATGCAAAACGCAAAACCAATCGATTCGTGCGGCAGCCAGTCTCTCCAGGTCGACGATGTGCAAACCGGCGAAGTTCTGGCGCTCGACAGCCTGAGACCTCTAGGACAGATTCGGGACTCTTTTATACTCGCCGTAA
>DASZFK010000628.1:0-3816 GCA_035939855.1 Candidatus Angelobacter sp. | reverse complement strand
CAAAACTACTCAGCAGCTTGAGGAAGAGGCTGACCGGCGGCGTCGTTCCGGAAAACTTGTCTGTGTATCCAGCTGTAAGTTTTTTCTAAGCCGACAACCAGCTTTTCACTTGGCGCCCAACCAAGCTTGGCTTTGATGAGTCGATTATCGGAGCGACGACCGCGAACTCCAACTGGTCCTGGAATATTAGTCATCGATAGGCGTTTCCCAGAAATGTTGATGACAATTTCTGCCAGCTGGTTGATCGTCACCATTTCCTCAGAACCTATGTTGACCGGTCCAGTGAATGAGGAACGCATGAGGCGCGTAACCCCCTCCAGACATTCATCAATGTAAAGGAACGATCGCGTTTGTTTTCCGTCGCCCCAAATCTCGATTGACCCGCCATCTTGGGCAGACGCAACCTTGCGGCAGATCGCGGCAGGCGCTTTCTCACGGCCGCCGGTCCATGTGCCTTCCGGACCGAAAATATTGTGAAAGCGCGCCACACGACAAGTCATTCCATAGTTGCGATTGAAAGCGAGATATAACCTTTCACTAAACAGCTTTTCCCATCCATATTCGCTGTCCGGATTTGCAGGGTAGGCGGAATCTTCGGCACAGTTGGGGTTATCGGGATCCTCCTGATTATATGCGGGGTACATACACGCCGAGGATGAGTAGAAAATATTTTTGACGTTACGGCGAAAGCAGGCGTCTAAGACATTCAAATTGATTATAGCGGAATTATGCATCACATCGGCATCATGGTCGCCGGTAAAGATGTAACCTGCACCACCCATATCCGCTGCGAGCTGGTAGACCTCGTCAAATCGACGATCAATCACCTGCCTGCAAACGTATTGGTCCCGCAGGTCTCCTACAACGAAGTCGTCAGCGGCAGTTGCAGAAAACTCCGGATATTTGAGGTCTACGCCGCGAACCCAGAAGCCCTCATCCTTCAATCGCCGGACGAGGTGAGAGCCGATGAAGCCGCCTGCTCCAAGTACTAACGCCGTCCGCATCTGGGATTATCTCCAATCGGCTACGCTCTACGGGCTTGAAAAGTCAAGAGATTCCGCTTCGCAAAGGCCAGATCCACGGACTTTCCCGCGTGCCCTTTGTTTTGTCAACGCAATAGCACCTTTTGATGGCTGGTTGGTTAAGTCGTTGGTGGGATGACGGCCCAGGAATAATCACTGCTCTTCAGTCACTCACGGACACGCCCGCGCAACTGTCCAACGCCATGGCTTTCGGTCAACGGAACACCAGACGTTAAATCAATGTAAACACCTGCTAGAAGCAGCAGCAATGGCGGCCCGTGTAAAAGAGGCGGTTCTCAATGAACGCTTGCTGTTTCAGGTTCAAGAACTATGGGTGAGGCTGAGATTGGTACTTGTCCCCCGATCACTTTGTGACTGTTGCCGTCGAGATCGCGGTATCCTCGAAACGTGTTGGAGCTCAAGGTGCGAACGGATATGTCAAGGTCCTTCCCTGACGTCCACACGACGAGCGATTGACTTCCATTTTCATGAGCAAAAGCGCACTTCCACACTGATTGTACTAACGCGCATGGCGCCGTCATAGTTGCACCACGCAGCCAATCGTATACCTGACCATAAGCCTGACCCGCTTTCCGCAATCCGTTCCTGTCGTCCCAAAGCGTGCCCCATTCGCTGTTGTCATACGCATACCAATAGAACCGCTCGATACCGGCGGACCAGTGTAACAAATAAAACTTCGCCAAGAATGCGGCCTGGTGGTCTTGGTTCGGAAGCTGAGAATTCAGGCCCCAGCCTGCCTCCGTATCCCAAATGGGTTTATTGTCTTGCCGATGCGCCGCGAACACCGCCTTAAACTTTGCAATTATCTCAATTATCGATTCAGCTTCGCTATTTGGATCCAAATAGCCATGGAAAGAGGCGATATCCGCATAATTTCCACCACCACCATCAAGAAAGCGGGACATCCACCGCGGCCCCGCCTGATTTACCGGAGAAGGCGTCAAGATCATCGCGTGTGGGTCGATCGATTTGATAATACTGTAGGCTGTCCGTTGCAGTTCCACCATTGTGGATATGTCGCCGCAATAAAATTCAGGATTCTGTGGCTCGTTCCACGTCTCCCAGAACTTGATCTTACCGGCGGCATGGGTTGCGACTGCGCGCAGAAATTCTTCCCAGTATTGAATTTTGGCCGGCGGAGCACACTGGCCAGGGCCGGTAGGCGACCTGGCATCTGGATTTGCGGAAGCCCATCTAGGTGTTCTGCCAAGAGTGAACAGCAGGTCCACTCCACGTTTTTGAGCAAGAGCTATCATCGCATCGAGGTCATACCAGTTAAAAGTCTGGGGGGCTTGCTCGATACTGCTCCAGTTCACAGCCGTATCCCAAGTCCGCAGTGAAGCGATCGGAAGGAGTGGCCATGGAATGTCGGAGTATCTGTGAATTGTCATACCAAAGAAACTGTGTGGAATGCTCCCAGGCAGTGGTTTGAGCGCTACAGACTCGAACTGCCATCGTAATTGCGAAGAGGCTAAGGTTGCCGAAACGATTAGTCCAAGACCGAGCGTCAAAAGATACCGGTTGCCCAAATTTCTCACTAGTGTCTGACGATATGCGGAGGTTTTGCCCAAAATACTCAGGCTACGCTTGGCATTGTCATTTCTTGCATAACTTACGTCAAAGGAAAGGCCGTGATCCCGATTAGTTCACAAGTGACTGCCCTAACTGACCGCTTTAGCCGTATTTTGTTCTTTTACTCGTATCAAGAGACTTACTCGCAACTTCAGAGATCAACAGGAGGAGCCAGATTGACTGCGTGTGATTATAATACCGAAGCGAAGGTTCGTCGCTGATGTAAATCATGAGCGTCAAGATCCCAATAATCGAAATCGACTGTATTACGACGGCGTAACCCGAAAATTTGGCGCGCGTAAGGTCGCGGAAGCGGCGCCAAAGAGCGGAAAGAAAAGCAATGCTGAGAAAGAAATATCCGATAATACCCATCTCGATAAATACAATTGAAAAATCAGAATGGATTGGGGCTTCGCCTTCGGGATTAATATTGTACCACCATTGCCAGTAGCCTATCTGGCCTAACGGCACAGTATGTTTATCAAGTAGCCCATTCCCAAAGATAAAGGTCCAGGCGTCGGTTATCGTCGAATAGGCAATTTTCAAGATTGCCAATCTGAATGCCATATTCGATTGCCCGCCGATAACATCACTTTTGAGATAAGTCTCACCGGCGCCTATAAAGTCGGCGATGTCATCAAAGAAGAAATAAAGCAGCAATGGAATGCTGACCGCTGCTATCCAGGTCATCATACTGGCTGCGAAACCTACTATGACCGGCGTAATACGTGGCCTTATAACGCGAGAGCGCAGCACGATTGCAATGGGAACGCAAACAATCAGCGCCAACACCAGAGTAGACATCGGGCGAAGGATAATTGCGGCAACTATTGCACCAGATGTGATAAACGCCAGCGTCATTCGGCCGGTGAGAATGCTGAGACACAAGGCAAGAACGCACACAAGCGATTTGTGAACTTGTACCTCATGCAGAGGAGTTAAATGGCTCACGACATCGAGCGGCTTGATAATCGCCTCAATGACGTAAAGTACAGTGCAAAAGAAAAATACCCACCGCAGATCTCTCGTGAGCCTCTGCGCATCCAGCCCAATCGAGCCAGCAGGAATAAAAAGCGCTAAGGACCAGACCAAGGGTCCTATAAATGCGGATACGTAGCTTTCTCGATTATCGTAGATAAAAAAATTTACGCTAAAAGCTAAAGCCATAACGATAAAAAACAAAGCGAAGACAAACGGCGCA
>DASZFK010000627.1:0-3282 GCA_035939855.1 Candidatus Angelobacter sp. | reverse complement strand
GTGACTGCAGTGAAGTTGAATCCGCGTGAGGCGGGGCTCTTTGAATTGCTGGACAGGATCATAGACCAGGGAATCTTTTTTGATGCTTGGGCGCGTCTCCTCTTGCCGACAGCAAAAACTACCCGCGTTGTTCCCGTCCATGTCTGGACATATCTTCACTTTGGTGAACTGGCAGCCTGATTGTCTTACGAGGACAATTCGCTGGCCATCTCTTCCAGGCGATCTCGAAGATAGTTCACCGCTCGCTGCGACCAGTACGAATACAGTTTGAGCGCCAACAGCAGCGTAGCCACGCTGAGCGCCAAGGGAAACCACTCGATCTCCCATACCTGAACCACCACTAAACCGATCCCTGCGTAGAGCGCGATGGGCAGGAATGTAAGCAGCGACGCATATCCGGCCGCCTTGGAGATTACCTGCGACCGGGGCTGCGTGGGGTCGATACGTTTGGGCCAATAAACTGAGATCATGTTTCCGGCGCCCAGGATCATCAGCAAGAACGCCGCAAAAGCAATCGTTGTGGTCACGAACGAAAGCCAGGTAATCAGGGAAAAAGCAATCATGCCGACACTGACGACCAGGTAGATGGCAGCGACAATCCCTCCATGGGTAAGATTCTTGCCAGTCATGACTTTGCGCAAAGGAACCGGAGAGACCAGCCAGCGGCTGAACCCGGTATGGTCCATTCCGAAGATGTTGTAGGCCAGGCTCGTCGATCCATAAACCAGAAAAGCAGCAAACATGCCATGCAGAAAATCCATGCGGTGAGGACCCGGCTCTCCTCTGAATCCTTGATTCACGATGGGGATCATGGCCACCACCGGCACATAGAGCATCTGAAATACAACCCGCAGGTTCTGCCTGATGTAGCGAAATTCCTTTTCGACAATGGCGTCAAATATCTCATCGCCACCAACGAAGGCTCGTCCCGGTTGGACTTTGCGACGCCGGTGGACCGCCGCCGACTCGGAATAGATCTCCCCTTGGTAGGTCCTTAGCGATTGGCGCCACAGCAGGGCAAAAGCCAGCAGGGAGTAAACAATGAGCAAAACTGCGGTCCGGGCCATTTGAATGCCATCTTCCTGGAGAGCGCCGGTCACCAGACCGGGGGGTGAGATCCAATCCACAGAGGAGATAAAGCCAGTGACCGCCGATGGAGGGTGCAAACGGCCGAGGCGGGACCATGTCCGTATCGACAGTTGAAAAAAAACTCCCATCACCAGGGTCATGATGGCGATGATCTCTCTTCCCTTACGGCTGGTTTGGAAGCGTTGAAATAGCCCGCTGAGCACCCGGTAGCTCAACACATTGAACAGCGCAAAAAGCAGGAACAGCGCGGCTGCTGCAATCCTCCGCTCGGGAAGGGCCGCCGCTACACCGACCCATATCGCGAAGAGCCACAACATCCGCAGGAAAGCGCTGGGGTCGAAAATGCCGTAGGAAAAGTTGAGAAAAAGATAAAGACGGAACGAAATAGGATACCTGGCGATCTCCTGAAAATTCACTGCCGCGGAGGAAACAATGGCTTCTAATTGCCACGTTATAAAAACAACCCACAGCAGTATGTCCACAATAAAGGATTGTTGTTTCTGGAGTTGGATGAAGGTAATCGCGCCAAAGCCAATGCTGGTGGTTATCCAAAAAATGACCACGAAGAAGCCGCCAGCTACGCTAATGCCCAATTCAGCCTGCCGGTTCTTCTTGCGCAAAGAATTAAGGAAGAGCCGCCAGCGAAGCTGCATCAGCAACAACAGATGATTTGTTCCTGTCACAGCCAGGAAAGTGCTCCCGCGTCTTGTTTTGCGCCGCCGACGACTTGCAGAAAAATTTCTTCAAGAGTAAGAGGAGATTGGTCCCCTCCGGCAATGGTCACTCCGGCGCGCAGCTCATTGAGAGAACCGCTGGCAACCAGCCTTCCATTTTGGATAATGCCGATATGCGTGCATAGGCGCTCGACCACCTCCAGAACGTGGGAAGTCAGGAAGATCGTGCCCCCGCGTTCGATAAACCGATGGAGCAGCCCTTTGAGAGTAGTCGCGGCGATGGCATCGACACCTTCGAAGGGTTCGTCGAGAAACAGCATCTCAGGCCGGTGGATCACGGCTGCAGCCAATGCAGTCTTCTTCTTCATGCCATGGGAGTAGTCAGCTACAAGTTTATCGGCAGAATCCGTCAATCCCATGAAATCCAGCAGCTCACCGGTGCGTTGCGCCGCAGTTGTGCGGTCCAAGCCATACAGTCTGCCTACAAAATTCAATAACTGCGATCCGGTCAGCCGTTCAAAGAGCGCCAGCCCCTCAGGCACGACACCGATCCGGCGTTTGACCTCGACAGTGTTTGCCTCCAGGTCAAGGCCGAAAATACGGATCTGGCCGCTCGTAGGTCGCAGCAAGCCAGTCAGCATTTTAATGGTGGTGGATTTTCCGGCTCCATTAGGGCCAAGGAAGCCATAGAACTGCTGCCGTTCTACGGTGAGGTCGAGGTTGTCCACAGCGACGAGGTTTGCGAAGGTGCGCCGCAGACCCCGAGCTTCTAAAACGATCTCAGGCATTGATCCAAGTAGATAACAGGAAGCCCAGGTGAGGCAAGCTGCCGCCCTGAGGTGGAAACGGCAGCAGCTCGCGATTCACAGGCGACTCTTTTCGCCGAAGTCACGTCAAAGAATATTGCCAGCCTTACCTCCTTGAATCCATGATCTCCAAGTGTGCCAATCCGAACTGTCCTAAGCTGCTGATGCGGCTCGATGGAGGCAGGTTCTTTGGATTCCCAACCTCCAAGAACGTCATTGAGCACTTTTGGCTCTGTATATCGTGCTCGAAGCACTACACGTTGAAGCACCTTGGGGAAAAAGTGGAACTGGTCGCGCGCAGCAGGAAGAGCGCTTAGATGTAACTCACTTCAGGAAGTCGACCTGGTTCCAGCCCCCGATTGATTTTTAGGTAAAATGCACCCCCGGAGATTTGTGCCTGCGGCGCACCCAAGTAGATGAAATGGAGATAAGAAACTTGAATGAATCACTTCGCCAGATCACGGGGATTGGTCGTCATCACGGCGCTGACAGCAATGCTCCACTTGCTATCGGGGATCAGCATGGCTCACGACATTCCCAGCGATGTTACCGTACATACTTTTATCAAACCTGAAGGACAGCGGCTGAGACTGCTGGTGCGGGTTCCACTGGCGGCGATGCGTGACGTGTATTTCCCCACTCGAGGGCCGGGCTATTTGAATCTTGCGCGCGTTGATAATGCGCTCCGTGATGCCGCGGCAGTGTGGATTCTG
>DASZFK010000626.1:0-7382 GCA_035939855.1 Candidatus Angelobacter sp. | reverse complement strand
CATTCGTTATCGTTGAGCACAACGATCAGCCGCTTGGCGGAGTGAGCAACATTGTTCAGGGCCTCAAAAGAAATGCCGTTAGTAAAAGCAGCATCGCCAGCAACGACAACTACATGTTCATCTCCTCCGGCCAAATCGCGAGCCACCGCCATGCCCAAGGCCGCTGAAAGCCCGGTTCCTGCATGGCCGGCGCCGTAGCAATCGTGCTCGCTTTCCGTGCGCAGCATGAAACCATTCAGTCCTCCAGGCTGGCGGATGGTGTTAAACCTTTCCCTCCGGCCCGTGAGCAGCTTATGGACATAAGCCTGGTGGCTCACGTCGAAAACAAAGTGATCCTGAGGCGTATCAAAGACGTAATGCATCGCCAGCGTCAGCTCGACGACGCCTAGATTCGGTCCAAGATGCCCGCCGGTGTTGGCCAAGACGGTGATCAGCCGTTCCCGGATCTCGCCGGCCAGTTGTTGAAGTTCCTGAAGAGATAACTGCTTGATATCGCTGGGAGAATGAATGGTATCGAGAAGATTGCCCATATTTACTGCTCTAAGACATCATATTATGAAGAGCCGACGGAAGCTCGAAAATCACACTTGGTACCGTGGTCACGGAAGGCAAGGCCCTTTTGAAGCAAACATCGTTTTGTGGTCGATCCATCGTCGGGGATTGAACCTGACTGCAAATGACGATTAGATGTAAAGAGAGTGTCTGAGGGTGCAAAGAGCGGCCTTATCTTTGCGCTTCTTAATATTGACGAAGAAAACGAAGAAAACAATGATGCCATTGTACAATTCCGATAAGCCATGCCTGAATCCTTTGCTATGAAACCTGCGCCTGACTCTTCAGGAGTTTCACCTAGTCCCCGAAAAAAGCTAAGAAAAATTCTGCTGGCAATCTTGTTACTGCTGCTGATTGGGGGGCTGGCTTTAAGCCATCCGCTCCGCACCCATTTGCCGGCCATGTCGGTTTTGTTGCGGCTGTCCGACCCGAAGGCCACTGGAATGGCTGTGCGTTTTGCAGGGCATCCGGTCCAACAACAGGAGGGAACCGCGATTACTCCTGTCGGTTCACTTCGATATCGCCTGTACATACCGCAGAATGTGACCAATCCTCCGGGACTGGTGCTGTTGCATGGCGTGCAACGATTGGGTATTGAAGAGCCACGATTGATCAATTTTGCCCAGGCTCTCGCGGGAACAGGCATGGAGGTGATGACGCCGGAGTTGAAAGACTTGGCCGATTATCACGTGAGCCCGCCCACCATCGACCAGATTGGAATGGCCGCGGTTATTCTGAGCAACCAGTTGCATCAGCGGCGCGTGGGCACGCTGGGACTAAGTTTCGCAGGCGGCTTGGCGCTGCTGGCGGCCACGCGGCCGGAATATGCCAACAACATGGCTTTCGTAGTCTCCATTGGTGGTCATGATGACTTGGCTCGCGTCTCCCGCTTTTTTGCCACCAACACCATCGAGCGGCCCGACGGCAGCGTGGCATCATTGGAGGCGCACGAATATGGGGTACTGGTGCTGGCCTACTCCCACATCGAAGACTTTTTCTCCGCGCCCGACGTGCCCTTCGCCAGGGATGCTCTTCGCCTTTGGCTCCATGAACAACCGGACCGTTCGCGTGAATCAGCCAGCCACCTGAGTGCGGAAGGAAAGGCGAAATTAGAACAGATTCTGCATCATCGCGATCAGATCCGGCAGGAACTTTTGGATGAGATCAAACTGCACGGCGATGAGATGGCTGCGGTCTCACCGCGTGGCCGGCTCGGAGCATTAACTGTCCCCGCGCTACTCTTGCATGGCTCGGGGGATGCAGTGATTCCAACCACGGAAACGCAGTGGCTGGCAAAAGATGTCCCGCCTCAAGCGCTCAAGAACGTGCTGATCAGTCCCGCCCTGGGACATGTAGACGTGGAAAACACAGTCACCATCTTCCAAAAATGGGACTTGGTGCATTTCGTCGCGCAGATCATCGACAGGGAAGATCAGTTGCGCAGGTAGTTAAGAAAACTCCGACATTGCGATTGCTACCGCTGCAATAGCTGCTGTCTCGGCGCGGAGGATTGTTACTCCTAGCGATGCTGAGGCCCAACCCCGCTCTTGGAAAATTTGCAACTCTTCTTCGGTCCATCCGCCTTCAGGACCCAAGGCGAGGGTAAAAGGAGGAGCGGTCGATGACAGCGTGGACTTCAAGGTTACCTTTCGCTCTTTTTCGGAAAGCACAATGCCTTGGCCTTTCAGTTCCAGAATTACCTGTTTCAAAGGCGCTGGGTCGGAAATTTGCGGAACCGACGACCTGCGCGCCTGTTGCGCGGCTTCATGCGCGAGCTTGCGCCATCGTTCCATGCGTTTTTCCGCCGCGCTAGCCAGATGCGGTTCGGTGCGGCGGGCCACCGCAAACATCAAGCTCGCAACTCCCAACTCCGTGAGTTTTTCAACGGCCCATTCAAGGCGATCAAATTTGAAAATGGAGAGCACCACGTGGATTTCCGGCAACCGCTCATTCTCCACCTGCGGCCCAAGCGCGAACTCCACTTCGTCCGGCGTAATCGAGACGATGGTTCCTACGCGGACCCCGTTGTCAATCGCAATATCAAATTGCTGCCCGGCTTTTGCCCTCAACACCCGCGCGAGATGGGCCGCATTGCCAGCAAGCAGGTAGGCTCGCTCGCCTTCCACTCGATCAGCGATCCACCGGCGGCGCGTCATAGGCGTCGCAACAACACATACGAACCAATCGATAAACCAAGATAGAGGATGCCTAAGAGGCGGTTTTGGAAAATAAGCGAATCCAGAGAAGAAAAGCGTGCCTGAAGAAAAAATTCAGCAGCCACTAGCGCGGCGTAGACGATCGCCACATCCAGCAACAGTTCGTGGCTGTGCCAGAAGATATAGTAGACATAGTACCCAACTCCAGAAAGAACGATACTGGCAAACATCAGCAAGCTCATCTTCCGGGACCTGAGAATCGAAGTTTTTTTCTGAAGCTTGGCTTGCTGTAATTCCGCCAGGCGGTTGGCCAGCAGCAAACGCGGCAGGGCGGCAAGGGCTGCCGTCACGATCACAAACCACAGGTAAAATCTACCCAAAGATATCTTTCACCTTCTCGAACAGCCCGCGGGGTTCGGGTTTGTTTTCCAGGGCAAAGGTGCTTCCTAGTTCCTCCAGGAGTTCGCGTTGCCGCTTGGTGAGCTTACGTGGCGTCTCAACCCGCAACTGGACGTGCAGATCGCCCTTGGCTCCCCCTTTCAGGGAAGGCACACCTTTGCCCCGCAAGCGCAGCACGGTCCCAGTCTGGGTGCCTTCGGAAACCTTCAATTTGTGCTCGCCTTCCAGAGTGGGGATAGCAATCTCAGCGCCCAAAGCGGCTTGAGTATACGAAATGGGCACAGTGCAGAAGAGGTCCTTGCCTTCGCGTTCGAAGAAAGCATGGGGTTTTACATGCAAAATCACATAAAGATTACCGGGTGGACCGCCCCCCACTCCGGCATCGCCCATTTCCTGGTAGCGAATCTTCGTGCCGTGTTCCACCCCCGCAGGCACGTTAACATCGACCACGCGTTCGCGCATCACGCGCGTTTCCCCTTTGCACTTCGTGCAGGGATCGGTAACGGCGCGTCCCACGCCATGGCATGTTGGACACGTGCGGGCAATGCTAAAGAATCCCTGCTGATAACGAACCTGTCCGCGTCCGCCGCAAGTGGAGCAAGTTACGGGACCTTTGCCGGGAGCGGCTCCTGAACCTTTGCATTGCTCACAGACTTCATACTTGCGAACTTTAACCTGGGTTTTCTTGCCAAAGACAGCTTCTTCAAAGGTGAGGTGCAACTCAACCTGCTCGTCGCCGCCACGCTGAATACCTCCGCGCTGGCCCGTCCGTCCACCGACGTTTACGCCAAACGCACTGAAAAGATCGCCCAAGACGTCGCTAAAATCGGTGAAATCTGCAGGATCGAACCCGCCTGCGCCATTGCTGAGGCCGGCATGACCGTAGCGGTCGTAACGCGCTCGTTTTTCCGAGTCGATGAGTACGCTGTAGGCTTCGCTTGCCTCTTTGAATTTTTCCTCCGCCTCGGGGTTGCCGGGATTGCGATCAGGATGATGCTGCATCGCCAGTTTGCGATAGGCGCTCTTGATATCCTGTTCCGCCGCAGAGCGCTCGACGCCCAGAACCTCGTAGTAATCACGTTTTGCTTGCGTTGCCAATTTGGTACCTCAACCTTGCTTTTTCGTATTTTTTGCGACCCGCACCATGGCCGGACGCAGGAGCCGCTCTTTGATCCGATAACCTGGCTGCAACTCTTCCAGAACATGGTTGTCCTCGGCGTCGTTGCTCTCCACCATCTCAATGGCTTCATGCACTCGCGGATCGAAAGGCTGGCCTTGGGCAGCGATGGTCTGCACATTCATCTTTTGCAGCACATCTTGTAGCTGCTTGTGGATCAACTCAACGCCCTTCCTCAGGTCTTCGGGCCTGGCCCCGGCATTTTTCAGCGCCAGGGAAAAGTTATCCATTACCGGAAGCAGCGATTTTGCGGTTTCCGCAATGGCATAATCGCGGAACTCCGTGTTTTCCTTGGCGATACGCTTGCGATAGTTATCGAACTCCGCCTGCAACCGCGCCAGGCGGTCGAAGAGGGTATCACGTTCCTTGCGTAGTTTCTGAAGTTCCTCCCCATCGCGGGCCGGCGGCTCCACAGTTACCTGAGGGGTGGGGACACTTGCTGCGGCTTCTGTCTCCTTGGCCGGGTCCGTGGCTTCGGTAAAACCATCGGCTGGATCAGCCGGAGGAAGCTCCTGCTCCGAGGCCTTTTTGGCTTGTTCAGTCTGTTCCTCAATGTGAATGTCGGCGTGGCCGTTTGACTTACTCATGGCTGTCTTTGAACCTGGTTTTTTGATTGGAATCTTCACTCGATTTCATTTAATAGCTTATCGAAAAGTCGGGCGATATAGGAAACCGCCGTGATAGTGTGCTGATAGTCCATGCGCGTAGGACCAATCACCGCCAGAGATCCGCGCATCTCCTCTCCCACCCGCGCAGGAGCGCCAATGAGAACAAAGTTGCGCATTTCGGGAACAGCATCTCCAAGACCGATAACGACCCTTACGGCTTCTTGCTTCGTATCAAGATAGGCGGAGAGCAGGTTCGCTACCCGTTCTTTCTCTTCCAGAGTCTTCAGCAGCTCTTTTAACCGCTCACGGTCTGCCTCGTTGACGACCAGGTTGGCTACGCCCTCCACAAAAATATTCTGGACTGCATCTTCGCGGCTTGCCAGAGCTCCGCCTTTGTAGAGTTGCTCCAGGCTGTTCATCAGCCGGTCATATTCGCTGCGCTCCTGCTCGATGCGCCGTACCAGTTCGGTTCGAAGCGTCTCGATGGTCCAACCACTGAAATTCTCATTGATATAGCGAGCAGCCGTATCCAGGTCTGTTTGGCTTAAATCATTGTCCAACCGCATCATGCGGTCTTTCACGACGCCCGATTTTGTAACCACCACAGCCAGCACCCGGTTGCCGCCCTGCCGTGAAAAATAAATGTGTTCCAGAGCATTCTTAGGGCCGGCATTCGATACAGCCACCCCTACGCCACTGGAAACCAGCGACAGAACATGCGAGGTGCGCTCCAGAAACTCCTGAATGTCGACCACTCCCTCGAGCGATCCGGCAATCAAGTTGTGATCCGCCGGAGAAAGCGTGGTTTTTCCCGAAATATGATCGACATAGTAGCGGAAAGCCTCAGCCGTCGGCACCCTGCCGGCCGAGGTATGTGGCTGCTCCAGGTAGCCTGCGTCCGCCAAGTCGGCCATCACATTGCGAATAGTTGCCGGGCTAAGACCATCCTTATGATGCCGCGACAAAGTGCGAGAACCCACCGGCTCCCCTGTAGAGATGTAAGTCTCAACGATGGCAGTGAGGATCTCCCGCTCGCGGGGACCGATTTGGCTCGGCGTCGTCATAGCCTAGAGACACCTAAGTTGTTTAGATGCAAAAGCTTAGGTGCAAGATTCAATTCTCGTCAGCACCTTAGATTGTGGAATATTAGCGAGTTACTGTCAACAAGCTTTTAGCTGTTGGTTCTTAGCCATTAACCCTTAGCTTTTTAGCCTTTAGCTTTATGCGTGATTTTTCTGGTGAAAAGGAACAAAAGGGGAAATGAAATTGGTGAGAGGAAGCTAAGATTTTGTCAAAAAGCAAAACCTAATGGCTAAGAGCTAAAGGCTAATGGCTGCCTCATTGCACTTGTATCACCGTTCCCGAATCGCTTTTCTTCATCTCGGCAACCCGGAAAATAACTTTCTTAGTGAACTCAAAGAGCGATTTGGCATGTAAGGAAGACTCGCCGGCGAGCACCACAGGTTTGCCTCCATCGCCGCCTTTGCGGATATCGGGATCGAGTTCAATGGATCCCAAAAAAGGCACGCCAAATTGTTGCGCCGTACGGGCGACTCCGCCTTTGGAGAAAATGTCGATCTCCTGATGGCAATGCGGACAGACAAAATGACTCATGTTTTCCACGATGCCGAGCAGATCAACCCTGCCGGTTCGGAACATCTCAATGGCCTTCCGTGCGTCCTGTAAAGAGACATCGGAGGGTGTGGAGACCACGACCGCGCCGGTCAGCGGGACGGTCTGAAACAGAGAGATTACGACATCGCCGGTTCCCGGAGGCAGATCAACCACGAGATAATCCAGCTCCCCCCACTCGACCTGCTGGAGAAACTGCCGAATGATGGAATGCAACATGGGGCCGCGCCAGACCAGCGCCTTGTCCCCAGGATTGAGAAAACCAACCGAGATGATCTTGACCCCAAAATTCTGCAGAGGCTCAATGCGGTTCTCGCCCACCATGCGCGGTTGGGCACTGGAGTTCATCATGAGCGGCACGTTGGGACCATAGATATCGGCGTCAAGTAGTCCCGTCTTGTAACCCATCCCTGCCAGAGCTACAGCAAGATTGACGGCAATCGTGGTTTTGCCCACTCCACCTTTGCCTGAACCGATAGCAATAATGTTCTCTACACCCGGCAGTGGTTGCGGGCCTTGCTGTGGCGCTGCATGTGGATGTCCGTGAGCCAATGTTTGAAATCCTTCTGATTGATTATACCTTTTAAGAATCGGGTGATCGGTTCATCGGGTGATCGGAAACGCGTGCTACCTTAGCCTTTAGCTCTTGGCCTTTAGCCCTTAGCCCTTAGCCTTTGAAAATCTCCAAATAATGCATAAGGCTTGTAATCTCGATTCTTGGGTGTACGATCACCCGATCACCCGATCACCCGATCACCCGATCACCCGATCACCCGATCACCCGATCAAGATACGTTTCAAGATAACACTGGGCCTGCCGCTGAATGCAGGTGTTTTGATGCTCGGTGGACCAGGAGC
>DASZFK010000625.1:0-2861 GCA_035939855.1 Candidatus Angelobacter sp. | reverse complement strand
CACAAAATTTGTGTCAATATATATTTGCAATATATTTATATAACAGGACTAATTTAATACAACTTGACTTCTGTTCCGTGTCGGAGTTACCCTTTCAGAGGAGTAGCGGTAAATTAAAGCTCTTTAGGAAGCACAAAGGTGAACAAACTTGCAGTTTAAATCATTGGATTGATTGGAGTTAAATCTAAAGCCCTCAGTGTCGGGCACACTGAGGACGGGAAGGACAGCAGCAATGAGAATCACTATAAAAGTGACACTCACTACTCAAAGGTCCACGGTAGAAATCACCGTAGAGCCACCGGCCTGACATTAGGTCTTCTTGGATCAACATCACCTCGGAAAAAGTTACAGCTTTTTCCGAGGTTAAATCAAATAATCGTCAGCTTAACTGAAAAGCAGCTTCAATTTTATTTCTCGACTTTTTGCACCCAAAATACAAGAATAAAGCCTCGTCCAAGTCCGCTCCGCACCTGTGTAAGACACGATTTCTCACCTGATCCCCACCTGCCCCTTAGCCGATTCGATAAGCTTCGCAGAGTCGTAGCCCACACCGTCTTTAAATACCACGTCAACATTTTCGATGTCCTCAACCTTAGTAGACGGGTCTCCGTGCACAATCACAATATCGGCCTGCTTGCCGTTGACCAGAGAACCAATGTGATCGGCCTCGCCAATAAACTGCGCGCCGTTCAACGTAGCAATCTTGATGGCTTCGACCGGGGTGAATCCAGCTTCTACCAACAGTTCAACCTCGCGCTGGTCGCCGAAGCCGGCCACAATGCCGCCGATGCCCGTTGGGTCCAATCCTGCCAGCAATAGGCCGCCGGCCTTTACGAAGGCCCGTTCAAATTGCATCTCTTTAGTGAACATCACCGGCCAGGCGCTGTTCGTGTTTTGCGCGATGCGCTCGCGGTTTGCCAGATACGCTTTGCGCGCATCGTCGGAAAGCGAATCAAGAACTTTCTGCGGAACGTTGGGTCGCGACGCTACAAACTGCTCAAAGACCGGCAAAGTCGAGGTGACCGCGACATGATGGGCAATCAACTCCTTGATGGTCGTTTGAATTTCTGGACCATTCACATCCAGCTTGGAAGCCGCCACCATGGCCTGGTTTGCAGACGGGCAAACGTCGGGCTGCTTGCCGGGAAAGAACTCTGTATCGACCGTAAGGCCGTGTTCCAAGTCATCGATCCCGAGGGCTGCAGCCTCACGGAACCCGATAGAACAAAGATGTCCGGTGACCTTGATCCCACGATGGTGAGCGGCGTCAATCGCAGCTTTCAATTCCGCGCGTGTGATGTAGTTATAGGCTTTGAAAGAGCGTACTCCTTCGTCAATCCAGTACTCCACCGTCTTACGAGTTTCTTCCGGCCCGCTGAGTTGATGCAACTGCTGGATGGGCGCTCCTGCTCCTTCAAGATAGGGGCCGGTGATGTTCATCTTCGGCCCAGGAACTTTTCCCGCATCGATTGCTTTCTTCAACTCCAGGTCGAGGTAGGTCTCCATGCTCCCCGTGGTGCGAAGATAGGTAACGCCTCCAGCCAGATAAAGCTTGGGGAAGCTGAATGGCATGTCATGATAGAGACCTCCTCCTGCGGGATAAAAGAGATGTTCGTGCATGCCGACCATGCCGGGAATCGCCGTACTGCCATTCATGTCGATACGGTTGGCATCGGCAGGAACCTGCACTGTGCCGCTATTACCGATCGCAGCGATCTTGCCTCCTGAGATCACAATCGTCTGGTCTGTCTTGGCGGGCGCTCCGGTTCCATCTATCACGCGAACATGCTCCAGGGCAATGACCGGGGATTTCACGCGAATGTACTGGTCAACGCCTGCGGGTGATTGCGCAAAAGCAAACGCCGTGCCCATCACGATTAAGAACGCAAGAACCAGAGTGTTTTTGTTCACGGAATGGCCTCCTCGCTGAGAACCGGAAGAATAATTGCAGGAAGACCCTTTAGGCAAACGGGCAGTGATCAACGGGTGTAATTAAGCTTGCTAAAAATGGAATGCTAGAATGAAAGATTAGCTCATCTCATGGACCGCGCACACATTCGCAACTTTGCCATTATTGCTCATATCGATCATGGCAAATCGACGCTTTCCGATCGTCTTCTGGAATTGACCGGCGCTCTGGCGCAACGGGAGATGCAGGCGCAGGTCTTGGATTCCATGGATTTGGAACGCGAGCGGGGCATCACCATCAAAGCCCATGCAGTCCGGATGAAATATCTGGCAGGCGACGGCCAGGAATATCAGTTAAATCTTATCGATACCCCTGGCCACGTGGATTTCTCCTACGAAGTTTCGCGCTCCCTGGCCTCGTGTGAAGGCGCCCTCCTGGTCGTGGACGCGTCCCAAGGCGTAGAAGCGCAGACGCTCGCCAATGCCTACCTCGCCATCAACCATGGTTTGGAGATCATTCCCGTCATCAACAAGGTCGACCTGCCCAGTGCCGACATTCCACGTGTCAAAGAGATGATCGAGCAAACAGTTGGCCTGGATACAAAAGATGCGCTGCTGGTCAGCGCCAAGACTGGGCTGGGTGTCCCTGAAGTGCTGGACGCAATTGTCAAGCGCCTGCCTCCGCCTAAGGGAAGTCCGGACTCACCGTTACAGGCGCTCATCTTTGATTCCTGGTTTGATCCCTATCGCGGTGTGATTATTTTGGCCCGGGTTTTCCACGGCACGCTCAGAAAAGGCGCAAAAATCCGCTTGTGGTCGAATGGGACAACTTCTGAAGTGGAGGGGCTGGGAGTCCTGACCCCCAAGCCAGTCGTGGTGGATGAGCTGGTGGCGGGCGAGGTGGGCTTCATGATCGCCAACCTCAAGAACGTTGCCGACACGAAAATCGGCGA
>DASZFK010000624.1:0-7718 GCA_035939855.1 Candidatus Angelobacter sp. | reverse complement strand
AACCGCACGCCAAACTCCATCTGGCGGGGGGTGTTGGCTTGGCCGAAGATCACGCCGAAGGTGTCTTTGTGCGTGAGGTCGAGTGTGGGGTTGTTGAGTTGGTCGTGGTTGAGAACATTGGTCACGGTCATGATGAACTTGGCCTCGATCCGCTCCGTGAGCTTCATTTCCTTGGCAATCGACATGTCCAGGTTCCAGGTAGGCAGTCCGCGAAGAACGCCTGCGCCGCCGGTGCGGTTATCAAATCCAACCAGCGGTACACGGAACTGGTTGTAGACGGCGTTGGGGTCCGCGAAAAGGTTGATGTTGTCCTTGGTGTTGACGCCCACTCCATTGCTCCCCGGAACGTTGTAGTGAACGGAATTGCCGCCGTTGTAGGGCGAGGTGAAGATGGCATTCTCGCTGCTCGTGCCGGAGCTGCAATTTACCTCTCCGAACGACTGGCAGTCACCACCAATGTTCACCTGGAGCGGCACTCCGCTCTGGGCGCTGAAGATGGGCGAGAACTTCCAGCCACCGGCGAGATGTCCAAGGAATCCCCGTTGGCCCTTAAACCACGAAGGCTCCCAGACCATGTAGGTGTTGTAGAGGAATTTGATGTCAAAGGGCTGCGGCCCGTACTGGTTATGCAGGTTGTAGGGATCGACCGGCGTAAACCCGCTGGTGGACTGCGCCACGCCCTGCGTGCCCAGCGAGCGTCCCCAAGTGAAGTTCGACACCAGGGTCAGGCCGTGCCAGCCCTGCATCCTGATCGTGCTGAAGGCTGCGTTGTAGTTGCCGTATCCGTTGCTTCCCACCAGGTAGAAAGACGAACCCTGGCCGGGCGTTCCGAAGCCAGCCGTGGGCGTGCTCGGCAGCGCTCGCCCAAAGACGAATCCGGATTTGCTGTTGGCCAGATCGCTCCAGAACTGGTAGACATTTACGTTCACGCCGCTGGCATTGTTCTTTTCCTTCGTAGCTACGGCCGCGGTACAACTGCTGAAACCACTGCAGAAAGCCGAGGCCGTGCCCCCTAGCGCGGTCTCGAACCACGGTTGGACTTGAACCGCGCCCGGCGCAACGCCTGACGTGAGAGCCAAATAGAGGTTGTCATAGGCATTGGCAAAGGTCTGGCCTCCCTGCATCAACATGTAGGGAACGGCATCGAGGTTGACTGCCTGATACTCATTGCGAAGGATGCGTCCGATGTAGCCGATTTCCACCGTCACGTTCTTCGACAGTTGACGCTGGATGGTAAGGTCAAACTGGTCGGAACGCGAAGGCCGGAAACGCGGATCGAGCGCCTGGCCATCCCCAGCAGTAGCGTTGCCGTTAACACCAGGGAAGAAGGGCTGAGGCAAGGTCTGAGTGACCGACGGCAACGGTGCTGAGTTGCCATCTACTCCGATGCGGAACGCAGTCCCCGGAGTTGAGCCGCCCGAACCCAGGCATTGGTTGCCTCCAATGGAGTTAGCTGCGTTGACCGCCCCGATGCAGGAAACTGCTTGTCCCAGGCCGGTGCCCAGCAGTGGAACCAGCACCAGGTCCACGCCATTCAACCGGCCGTAGATGCGGTTATAACCACCACGGATGACCGTCTTGTCATGGCCAAGCAGCGCTCCCAGGAAGCCGCCTTCAAAACTAGGACTCCAGGCGGCCGCCATCCTTGGGCTTATGCCGCCATAGAAGGGATTGTACGGATACTTGCTGCCCAGGTTTTTCGCGGTCTCAAATCCCAGGATCGGATTAAAGACCTGGCCCGCGAGGGCCATGCTTTGCTTGGTATTGAGGTAGTCTTGGAGGTTGATCTGTTTGCCGTTGGCGTCCAGCATCTGTACTTGCTTGCCATTGGCTTCAACCGGCGGCATCTCCAAGGTGTAGCTGACTCCGAGAGTGAGCGTGAACCTGGGTTTCACGTGCCAGGTGTCGCCGAAATACATGTTGTAGGAGGGAATGTTGACCTCGTCAAACATCTTGGCGCCGAGTGGATCGAGCGACAGATTCGAGCCACTGCGAGTAAAGAGCACTTGAGGTTGGGAGGTGATGCCCAAGGCTTCCACGTAAAGCTTGTTCCAGGTGCTGGCCAGACTCGAGGGGAGGCAATTCGTGGACGCAGCGCCGGCGCAGATGACAGGCTGGAAATTCTGGCTCATGGCAATACCGCCGCCCTGATTGGCGGTGGTGCCGATCTGGTAGACGATGCTGTTCATGATTCCCTGGCCATTATCGTTGCGGTCGTGATAATCCCAGTTGTGCTGAAATGAACCGCCGAACTGAAACAGGTGATTGCCGCGAATCAAGGTCAGGTCATCGCGGAAATAGTTATCGTGGCCGTTCCAAACACGCTGGCGCGCATTTTGGGTGTTCACATTCATGGGAACCAGGGAAAGCAAGCGCGATTCGCCGCCGATTTCGAGCGCGCCGCCCAAACCGGCCAACTGGGGCGGGGCCGCGGCGGTAATCCACTCCCACCAATTCCTGGTATAGCTGTAATGAAAGTCATTGGTCAGGTTGGATGTGACATTGGTGGTGAGCCCCAAGGTAGCCAGAGACGCCTGTGAAAAACGGCGGGATTTGGCCGCGCCGACTCCAAACTGGTCGCCAGAAAGCAAGCCGCCAATGTCGACCTGGTCGTTGGTCAGTCCTCCGCCGCTAAAGTAGTGATAGGTAGCGGTGCCGTGCCATTTCTGGCCGAAATCGTGATCGATTCGGGTCACGCCAAAATCGTCGTTGCGAGGCAGGGCGACGGTCGTCTTGTATCCCTGGGTATTGAGCGTGTCGCCAAAATTGGTATTGCCCGGATCATTGGCCCGGGGAAGGAACTGTGACCATAGTTGCGAAATGACGGGATTCAAGCCCACACCACGCGGATCACAGGCAAGATTCGATCCCGCGCCGCACTTGGCAGGCTGGTAGGTCACGCCGTTGACGGTTACGGGAATAGGATTGATGTTAAAAGTCTCGATGGTTGAGCCGTTCTTAATCTGGATGACTCCGGCCCGGAACAGATCGGAAGGCACAGACCGCTCATATGTCGTGATATTAGGGAAACGCCGGCCTTCATAGTTGCCAAACATGTAGGTCTTCCCTCCCCAGAATGAAGGAAGAACAGGGCCACCGAGCGCCGCGCCAAAGCGGTTCTGGTGGTTCGCCGGTTTGGGCGTGTTGGTGAAGTTGTTGTCCCAGGTGTTGGCCGAGAAATAACTGCCCAAATAGTATTCGTAGAGCGCGCCGTGCAACTGGTTGGTTCCGCGCTTGGTCACCATCTGGATCTGGCCACCGGAGGAGCCATTGAAGTCAGCGGTCTGATTGGTGGTGGCTACTTTGAATTCCTCGATACTCTCGACTGGAGTTGGCAACACGCCAGTGGTCAAGCCGCCGGTCGAGTTGCTGGTGGAGGGGTTGGAAGCGAAGCTGAGCGTATAGGTGCTCTGTGTGCCATCCATGTCGCTGGTGTTCTGGCCGCCATCGAGTTGGAAGGTATTCTGATCGCGTATGGAGCCGGATACTTCTCCAGTGGGATTCACCGCGGGCTGCAATGTCATCAGCGTTGAACTGTCGCGGCTGAGGTTGGGCAATACCTCCATGGACCGGAAGGGGATCGTCGTTCCGATGGCTGCGTTCATGGTTTGCAGCTCGGTGGGGCTGGTAGTGACCTCCACGGTCTCGTTGGTTGCGCCCACCTTCATGGAGATGCTGGCATTGGTTACCGAGCCAATCTCGACTTTCTGCCGCGTCATCAAGGTCTGGGCAAAGCCAACCTTGGTGACCCTGATATCGTAGGTTCCAGGGGCAACGTTGACGAAGACGTACCGCCCGGCATCGTTGGTGGTTGTGTCCCTTGTGGCTCGAGTGGCGGTGTCGATGAGCGTGACGGTGGCGCCAGGGATGACCGCGTCGGACGGATCGGTGACTTGACCGGATACCGTACCACTGGCGGTCGATTGTGCCCACGCTGGTGTCAAAGGCAGCAGGGCCGTGCAAACAAGCAGCAGCAACAAGGGAACGATAGACGCAGACCTTGCAGGCTGCCGGCGATCATACTGGTTGTTCGTCGCTTTCGCAGAAGGTGGAAACCACCACAACATTCTTGGTGTCATGCAACCCCCTTTTAAACGGGAGCCAGAACGGCTCTACCGTATTTTTTGATCGGGGCATTTAACCAGAAATGGGCGCAGAAATCCATGAAAAACTGCTACTGGCCGCTGGCTTCTAGCCAGAGAAAAGCGTTGACGTCTGGGGCTGGGGGGACGTTTGACCCGAATGACACAGCCTTCTGAGGCCTGCTGAGCGGCTTGTCAGCCTCGATCCTTTGCTGCCCGCTCTGGATCGCGCTTGCGGGCTGCCCCTATTAAGCTCCGTGTTTACACCTCCGACCTGAACGGCTCAACCTGCTCTGGCCAGAAGCTAGGAGCCAGAAGCGCAGTTTGACCGCAATTCCCGGATAGTGCCCAATCCGCCATTTCTTCTACATTGAGCGCAGGAGATAATAGAAATGTTGAGCACAATGCACACCGCCGATAAATGGACTCAGGTCCTCGCCCGCGATGCCAAAGCCGATGGCGCCTTTGTGTATGCTGTCAAATCCACTGGAGTTGTTTGCCGGCCGAGTTGCCCCAGCCGCAGGCCAAAGCGCGAATTGGTGGAGTTCTTCGATTCCGTAGATGCCGCTAAAAAGGCCGGATACCGCCCCTGTAAACGGTGCGTACCCGGCCAGCAGAGCATCCAGTCCCGAAAGATTCAGGAGGCTTGCCGTTACATTGACAGGAATTTTGATGCACCGCTCAGCCTGAAGCAGATTGCCGATCACGTAAGCCTGAGTCCCTTCCACTTGCAACGTCTTTTCAAGCGAACTCTCGGCATAAGCCCGCGACAGTACCAGCAGGCGCACCGGGCCAGCAAGTTCAAGAGTTCGCTGAAGACCGAAATGCGGATCACCGATGCCATCTACGAAGCTGGCTATGGATCGAGCAGCCGCCTGTATGAGAATTCATCGGCGCAACTGGGCATGACGCCCTCGGCTTTCAGGCGCAACGGTGAGGGTGTCGCGATTCGCTATACGATCGTGGCCACCAAACTGGGAAAAGTACTCATCGCCTCGACCGAGCGCGGCCTGTGCGAAGTCCAGTTCGGGGAAAGCAACGCGTCCCTGGAGCGTGATCTCAAGGCTGAATTCAACGCGGCTCAAATCACGCGCGACGACCAGGCGCTAAAGCCCCTCGCCACACAGATAGAAAAGTTTCTCGAAGGCTCCCGCCTGTCTTTTGACATGCCGCTCGATGTCCAGGGCACGGCCTTCCAGCAACGGGTGTGGAAAGCTTTGCAAAACATTCCTTATGGTGAGACCCGAAGTTATGCCGAGATTGCCAAAGAAATCGGCAAGCCAGAGGCAGTTCGCGCTGTCGCTAGCGCCTGCGCTTCCAACCGCGCTGCCTTGGTCATTCCCTGCCACCGCGTAGTGCAGAAGAGTGGCAAGCTGGCAGGCTATCGCTGGGGAGTTGAGCGCAAGCAAGCCTTGTTGGATACCGAACAAAGACGTTAAGTCAAAGCTAATATTATTAATTCGGGAAGTTTGGCTTGCCGTTTTTCGAGCTGTTGGTCCCCAGGTATCCACAGCTCTCTGTCCCAGCCTTCCTTTTTTGGGACTCTCCAAATCATGTTGATTCCAGTTTTCTTGCTGCTAAACCTGCTGTATGCTTACTGTCACCCTAAATTGGTATTCCTCTGGAAAATTCTGGCCCAGATATGTCTGTCGATCCTAAATCTTCGGACCACTCTTCACATCAGATTACGGCCCTGCTGGCTGAGTTGAAAAAAGGCAACAAGCAGGCAGAAGAGCAGCTTATTCCCCTGGTTTACAAGGAATTGCACCGGCTCTCGCGCCACTACATGCGGGGCGAGCGAGAAGGCCATACGCTCCAGACCAGCGCGCTGGTCAACGAAGCCTATATGCGGCTGGCCGGGGAGCACAATGTGGACTGGAAAAACCGTGCTCATTTCTTTGGAACAGCAGCCAACATCATGCGCCGCATCCTGGTCGACCACGCCCGCACCCGGGACGCCCAGAAGCGCGGCGGGGAAGCAGAAAAAGTTTCCCTGGAAAATGCATTTGTATATACCGACGCGCAGTCATGGCAGGTGGTGGCTGTCCACGAAGCCCTCAACAAGCTGCAACAATTTGATGAGCGGCAATGCCGGATTGTCGAGCTGCGCTTCTTTGCCGGGCTGAATGTCGAGGAAACCGCTGAAGCAATGTCCATCTCGCCCACCACTGTAAAACGGGAATTCCAGATGGCGAAGGCGTGGCTTTATGGGGAACTCGCCAAACAAATGGGCGGGGCCAACCTATGATGACTCCCCAACGATGGTCCCAGATCAAAGAGATCTTTGTGACGGTGATGGACCGCTCCCCGGAAGAGAGGCAAACTGCCCTGAGCGAAGCCTGCCAGGGTGATCTCGAACTTCAAGCAGAGTTGCGCCAGCTACTCGCCCAGCACGACGAGATGGGACAATTTCTTGATGGCGTTCCTCCCGCTTCTGCATCCAGCTTGCTCAGCCCTGGTTATGTGTTGGCGAACCGCTATGAGGTTGTGTCGCTTCTCGGAACCGGCGGCATGGGCGAGGTTTACGAGGTTGAAGATAAAGAACTGGGTGGCCGGATTGCTCTCAAGGTGATTCATCCGCAGATGTCTTTCGATCACTCGGCGCTGGAGCGTTTTCGGCGCGAGGTCCAGATTGCCCGGAAGATAACTCATCCGAACGTATGCAGGGTTTTTGATATCGGCCATCATCAGCAACAGCGGCGCGAGATTATCTTCCTCACCATGGAACTGGTCGACGGAGAAACGCTCGCGGCCCGGCTGAAGCGAGTGGGTAGAATCGAGCCTAACGAAGCACTTAGCATCGCCCTCCAATTGTGTCAGGCCCTGGACGCATCCCACCAGGCCGGCATACTGCACCGCGATTTCAAATGCGGCAACGTGATGCTGATCGGCTCAGGAGACAAGGTGCGTGCGGTTGTCACCGACTTTGGCATTGCGCGCTGGATACAAAACTCCGGAGATTCGACGGCACTCACTACTAAAGCGGCCATCTTTGGAACCCCTGCTTACATGTCCCCCGAACAAATCCAGGGAAAAGAGCTCACAGTCGGCAGCGATATTTATTCTTTAGGGCTGGTGCTTTATGAGATGGTCACCGGGGTAAGGCCATTTCAGAATGAATCACCCTGGGCGGAGGCGCTCAAGAGGACTACCGAGGACCCGGTCGCTCCCAGCACGATGGTTTCGGGACTTGGGCCTGGCTGGAGCGAGACGATCCTTGGCTGCTTGCAGCGTGATCCCGCAAAACGATTTGCCTCCACGCGAGAGGTGCTTGCTTCTCTTGGCGGAAGAGCAAAGCTCGCCCCCAGGGTGCACCGTCATCGTGCGCTGGGCGTTGTGGCTTTGTTGCTGGTTGTCGCAATGGCTTCATTGGCAATTCTTCTTCGGGGCAAGCTTTGGCCATCGTCTTTGCCAGCCAGCAAGCATGTCGCAGTGCTGCCTTTCAGCTTCATGGGAGACGACCCAAGCAGCCGTGCTTCCGCCTATGGGCTTTCGGCATCGCTCGCCGGCAATCTCGCGCGATTGGAAACCTCGAACGGCTCGTTGTGGGTGGTTCCCTGGTCCCAGGTTCGAAACTGGAAACCGGCGGATTCTGCAAATGCAGCGAGGTCCTTGGGCGTGAACCTGCTGATTGTG
>DASZFK010000623.1:0-9666 GCA_035939855.1 Candidatus Angelobacter sp. | reverse complement strand
GCGTTCCGCCGTAAGCTACGACTCGTAAATTGTTTGTTCGCTATTTTTCCCTACGTGCCGTACTCTTTTTCGGGTTTCGGCTGTTGGGTCTGATTCACATAAATCGTGAAAAGTAAGTGACATTGGGCTTTTTAGCCCTGGTTGTGCAAAGCTGGCAGTCCTACAATCATTTTAAAACTGCTTTAGGTTTTACGTGGAATAACGCGGATTGTGATTTTGCATCCAAAATGTCCTAAAATAGTGATGAACATTGGAATGATCAGGTCTTCAGATCACCCGATCACCCGATAATCAGATCACCCGATTCCAAGAGGGTCCGTTATGAAAAAAGCTTTGTTTGTGATCGCTCTTTTTGCCGCCACCGCTGTACTTGCCCAATCGTCGAAACAGCAAATCAAGGGCGAGTACCTTGAAACCCGCAGCGCCGATGTCTACACCGGGCAGTGCTTTGCCAACGGCGAGATGAATACGGCCGGGGATCAAGCCATCGTTGCCTGGCATATCCAGGACGGCAGTTGGGATGGCGTCTCGCTCGCTGGCCTAAGCGTAGTGGGCGCAGTCAAGGCCCAGGCCACGCTGGGCGATCCTTACGGAAAACCCTACCCTGCCAAATCGGTCTTGTTCGTTGACCGCGAAGCCACCGCTCAACAGCGAGCGGCCTTGATCAACTTTGCCCAGGAAATGGGCGGTGAACTGCTGCGCCACGTGGTCAAGGTTGCCGATGTGCCGATCGACATGCAGGTGTTGCACAACCACAATGCCCGCGCTTCGTTGCGCGCCGGTGAATTCGTCGTCGTCGAAACCAGGTCCCTAACCGATAAAGATCATCTCTGCGGCAACGAGGCCACTTTCTATCCGCCTCTAACGGAAACCACGCACGCCATGCCGGCCGTAGCCATGACCGACCAATATCAAGGACAAGGCTTGGATTCCATCTGGACCTTCCACGACAAGCGCAGCGCGTTCGTGGGAACGTTCGCCCGCTAACATTGACATTAGTCACTACTTCAAGGCCGCCAAGGTTGGCGGCCTTTTGATTGGACTTGCCAATCTTCTTGGCAAGTTCTGTCTGAGTCAAACCCTCATCTTCTCGCATCGCGCGGACCAAGAGAGCCAAATTAGACCTTGCCTTACAAAAACGAGACATCTCCCGAAGTTCAGCCTTGAGCCGTATCAGGACCAATTCTAACCAATACTACTTCTTAAACTTGTCTGAAATTGCCACGCTGCCGTTTCGACTGACATGCTATCTTCCGGTTCTGAGCTTGGCACAAGGCCAGAATTAGGAGATCACCCAGCCTAAGCGTGCCGAATTGCCTCGGCTCACGGTAATACGTGTCTGCACCGCAGCAGCAATGCTGATGCAGGCGACTCTCACGACTTCTCTCTGAATGAGGATTATGGATGCTTGCCACGGTTGCTGTACGCTCCGCTCTTGTTATCTGCCTGTTTCTAGCGTTTCCGAAGTCAGGTAAATCGCAGAATGCATCACCGGCTTCTGGAGTGCGTGATCCACAAGCCGCGGCTTTATTGCAAAAGTCGATTGCGGCCATGGGGGGAGTTGCTCCCGCTGACTCAACCGCTGAGGGCGTGATTGTCGTCGTCGCCGGTTCAGCAGAGGATCAAGGAAAAATCGGCATTTCCACTCGAGGTCCCGACCAGTGCGCAGAGCATATCGACTTGCCTAAAGAGCGGCGTTCCATCATTTACTCGCGCGGCGATGTCGACGAGAGTTCCGGTGGAGCGCTGAAGCCTGCTTCTTTGGAACTGGCGGCCGGCAGCCCATGCGCCGATTTTCCTTTGCCGCTGCTCGTCTCCTTCTCGGCAGACCAGGATACAAGCCTCGAATATATCGGCCCAGAAACACTCGACACGGTTTCGACGCACCACATCCGGCTCTCGAAAACGTTTGCTTCAAAAAAAGGCCTCGAATTCCTGGCCGAATTTTCGAAAAGAGATGTTTGGCTTGATTCAGAAACTGGCCTTCCCGTGAAACTCGCTTACCAGCGCCGCGAAGCACGCGGAAGAACAGCTCCGGTTCGAATCGAGGTGAGATATTCCAACTGGCAGATTGTGCGCGGTGTTGCCTACCCTTTCCAAATTGAGAAGTCGTGGAATGGCACTCCTTGGGCCACCATCACTGTTCAAAGTGTTGCATTCCAAACAGGCTTGACGGACGCCGACTTCCCAATCGCCCCGCGGACGGGGGTGAAGTAAATGAAACCAGTCAAAACATTGCTGCTCATCTCCTTTCTTGCGGCCATTTCCGTTGCGCAAAACACCGGGACCGGGGTACCGGCTTTCGGTTCGTTTACTGGCGGGACTCCTTTTGATCGTGTCAACAACCAAAACTTGAACGTGCATATCGCTGTTCCGGTCATGGGGTTGGCAGGCCGGGGAACCAATTTCAGCTTTAGTGAAATCAACGATTCGCAGATTTGGATGCCGGTGACCTCCGGTGGCACCACTTCCTGGGCTCCCGTGGTGGACAACAATGGCAATCCGACTTGGGGTTGGCAAACCGCCAGTCCGACCGGGAACGTTTCCTACGTTCTTACGGCGACGGGTGGAACCTGCGATGTCATCATCCCGCCCGGAATCCATGTCAATGATCCTCTTTTTCGCAGAAACAACTGGATTTACACCGACGCACATGGTACGCAGCATCGCTTTCCCGGCGTAGACCTGACCGACGCATGCGTTAACCACACTGTTGTGGTGCAGACGACCCCCGGCTTTAGTGCGACCGGCTATGCCAGTGATCCGAGCGGCTTATTTCTGACCGGCAGCACGGTCACCAATTTTCCTTCGGGGTTCACGCCGCTCGGACCTGTGAACGGCGTTGTGACCGACGCAACCGGTGTTCAGCACTACGGTGTCTCCTGGGAAGGATATGTTGAGGACACGAACGGAAATTACATCAGCACCACGACCACTAACTCTGGCCACGTCTGGACAGATTCAACGGGAACAAATTCGCTGACAGTTGTACCGGGATCCGGTTCAGTCCAGTATAAGGACCGGAATGGAAACGTGATCGCCACCGTCAACCTGCAGACGCTGAATATCAAGACCAATTTTGGATGTTCCGGCATAGTGGAATACTCAGGCACCGCTTCGGTCCCTGCATCCATTGTTTTTCCCAACAACCAGACTATTGCGTTTTCTTATGAGCCGACTCCCGGCAACTCTGGTTTTTTCACGGGACGTCTGCAAAAAGTCACGCTGCCCAACGGCGGCTTTTATGAATATGACTACGGAACGGCCAACGATGGCATCAGTTGCAGCGATGGGACCGCGTTGAATCTCACGCGCAAAATCAACGATGGCACGAATACCCGCACTTGGACCTTCAGTCGAAGCGGCAGCAAAACGACCGCCACCGCGCCGCAGCTCTCTTATGATTCTGTGGGCAACGATACGGTGTACACATTCGATGCAAACGGCCATGAGACCAGCCGCAAGTTCTACCAGGGAAGCTCCCCGTCGGGTTCCTTGTTGCGGACGATCAATACGACCTGGGCCGGCAATGGGACCCCGGCAACGAGTGTGACCATCTTGGACGACGGCAGCACGCAGGCCGAGACGGATACGACTTACGATTCCAACGGGATTCTGCAGAGCACCAGCACTTATGATTTTGGGAGCGGAGCGCATGGGCCACTGATCAAGACCGTTTCCAACACTTATTTGGCCAGTACCAACAGCAACTATGCGGCTCCCCGCAACTTGATAAGCCTCGTCTCCGAGGTAAAAATGCTGGATGCCAATGGCATCAAGGGCCGCACGCAATTCCGCTATGACGAAACGGCTCTGGCGCAAAACGCATGTCCAAGCGGTATCGCTCAGCACGACGATGCCAATTATGGATGCAGCTTCAACGTTCGTGGCAATACCACCTCGGTTGTCACCTACAAAGATCCGGTGACTCCTGCAAATCCTGTGACCAGAGGGTTTACTTACGACATCTTCGGGAACACCCTGACGGCCCAGGTTAGTTGCTGTCAACAAAAAGTATGGGCCTTCTCGGCTACAACCAACTATGCCTATCCCGACAGCCTAACCAGCGGCGCAGCCGGCGGACCGCAGCTTGTTCAGAACTACACCTACAACGGCCCAGGAGACGGACCGCCTGGGTTGGTAAAAACTCAAACAGATGAGAACGGGCAGGTTACGCAGTATCAATACGATTTCATTGGGCGGATCAAGACCCTGACCCGTCCCGACAATACTCAGATTTCATATTCCTACGACGACACGAACCATACATCGACAACAACCACTCCCATTGACAGCACGCATTCTGTTCAGGTAACCCAGACCGCAGATGCGCTGGGACGTTTATTAACGACCTCCACTCAGGACAGCGCCGGCACGATTACCGCTTCCAACGTTCAGAACCAATACGACGAGCTTGGGCGCCAATCAGCAATCAGCAATCCCTACACTGGCACGACAGCTTCGTTGTTCACAACCACGCAGTTCGATGCGCTTGGGCGCCCTACGAAGACCATTCTTCCCGACGGCCAGCAGACGACTTATGCATATTCCCTGCAATCGGTGACGATGACGGATCCTACGGGTAAACAGATCAAGAGAAAAGCCGATGCAGCGAGCAGGCTGGTGGAAGTGGATGAACCAAACGCTTCCTTAGCGGGGAACAGCGCCGGTGCCAGCGTGACCATCAGCGGAAGCCTAAACAGCACAACTACGACGGTCACCGGGAATGCCCCTGCCGCCTCGACCAGCAGCGCCCTCACTAGTTTTGTAGCATCCGACGGCTCCTCGCATACCTTCTACGAAGGCAGCAATCAACATATTTATCACCTGTTCTGGAACAGTACTGGTAGCTGGCAGGA
Organism: Candidatus Angelobacter sp.; assembly: GCA_035939855.1. Taxonomy (GTDB): domain Bacteria; phylum Acidobacteriota; class Terriglobia; order Terriglobales; family Acidobacteriaceae; genus Angelobacter. The sequence goes on along the minus strand of DASZFK010000623.1, from coordinate 4,807 downwards.
CCAGGACATAAGCGCTGCAGCCAACAATTCGTTGGCGGCCTCAGCAAGCCCGCTCGCCAGCTTCGCCACAAGTGACGGCAATTACCACGTCGTCTATTTCGACGCCAATCATCACGTGAACCAGTTGGCAAGTAGCGGATCGAGCTGGTCCAACCAGGATATAACCGCAGCGTCCGGCGGGACTGCGGCGGGTTCGGGCAGTTCATTGACAGGTTATGCCGGCAGCTATCCGCCGCATATCTACTATCAAGGAGCAAATCAACATATCTACCAATATTGGTTGAATGGATCAACCTGGGTCAACAACGATCTGACCAGTACTTCGGGAACCAGTGTGGTGGCCGCATCGGGCACTCACTTGACAAGTTTTCTGGATACGGCCGGAGAGCATTCTGTCTATGTAGGACAGAACAATCACCTTTATCAGCTCTTCTGGAACGGCTCCGTGCTGGCGAACCAGGACTTGACCGACATGGCGGCCCTCGATCTATCCGATGGGCCGTGCGCATCTGAAAACGGAACCTGCTACGGAAGCGGCTCGCAGACGGTGGGTTTCGGCGCCAACGGCGCCTACAATTTCCTCACGGTCACCGGCAATGTGGCCTGCAATGTCGCCACTTTTGGAGACCCGGCGCCGGGTATTTCAAAGGCGTGCTATCTGGTAAACGCCGGTTTCCCGGTCGCGGTCGCGGGCACCGCCGTGAGCAGCCTGGTGAACAGCGATGGCGAGCACGTCTACTATCTGACCAGCAACGGACACAATCACCATCTGCTCTTCGATGGCTCGACCTGGCACGATCAGGACCAGACGAATTTTGCTGGGACCAGTGTTGTCGCCGCAAGCGGGAGCGCGCTAACAACTTTTGGCATCAGCAGCGATATCAGCGAGCATACGGCTTATCTGGGAACCAATAGACATGTCTACCAAATGATGTATTCCGGGTCGGTAGGTTGGACCAATCAGGATTTAACCAGCCTGTCCGGGGCCAGTGTAACTGCGGTTGCGGGCAGCGCTCTCACCAGTTTCGGATCTTCAGCGGGAAATCCAGGGCATGTGCAGTACTTGGATTCCAACGGCCATGTGTACCATCTCTACTTCGACGGCAGCACCTGGCACAACCAGGATCTGATGACGATGGCCGCCAACCAGCAATTAGTCTTCGATGCGGGACTGGTTTCGTTGACGGTGAGCGGCTTCACCGCCACCGCTTGTTTTGGCGCGAGCACCAATTCCGCTTGTACGAGCCAGCAAGGGCATAATTCTCCCAGCACGGTAGCCACGGCCCTCGCGCAGGCCCTCAGTGTATCCGGTTCTCCAGTGAACGCCAGCGCTTCGGGTACGGTTCTATCCCTGACGATGAAGGCCGGGGGCATTAACACTACGACGGTGCCCCCGCTCACCACAACTCACGACAATTCGAGCCTCTTCTCCACACCTTCATTCACCAGCGGAGCCGCTACCTTCAGCGGTGGCACTATTTATCCTTCGATCGGCAACAATCCATATATCACGACTTATTCCTATAACGTACTGGATCAGATTGTCACTATCTCCCAAGGGGCCCAGACGCGCACGATCGGTTACGATGCACTCGGCCGGCAAAACAGTGAAATCACTCCGGAGGCCGGGACCGTCAACTTCGTTGTTAACGACTTTGACTTGGTAACCCAGCGCACAGACAATCGCGGCGTTGTGACCGCTTACACCTATGATCAATTGAACCGGTTAACAGGCACCAGCTATCCCACAGTGCCCACCGGTGTGACGGCCATGCCCAACAATATCTGCGATCCCACCAGCCCAACTGGCACGAATCTGGTCGCTAACACCTGCTTCTACTATGACCAGGGAGGAGCTACAGCGTTTGCCATAGGACGCGTGACAAAGATTGTAGACCCCTCCGGTTCTGAGGCCTACGCCTACGACAATCTGGGCCGCATCACGCAGAAGAGCAAAACCGTCAGCGGGACGAACGGAGGCAATCCTTACACCATCCAGTACCAGTACAACCTGGCGAGCGAGGTCACCCAGATACAATATCCTTCGGGACGGCAGGTAAAGCCCGCGTTCGATGCTATAGGCCGCATGTCGGGCATTTCCGGCACGATGGGTTCCACCAACACCACTTACCTGAGCGGATTTCAATACAACACAGCCAATGAGGTGACAGGGATCAACTACGGCAACGGCGTGTCAGCCGCTTACGGCTACTCGAATGATCGCCTGCAGATGAACTCGCTCACTTACACCCAGGGCTCGGCCACCCTGTTTGGTTTGACTTATAGCTATGGCCAAAACGGAGGCAACAGCGGACAGATCACTGGTATCACTGACGCCGTGGACAATGGACGCAGCATCGGCTACGTTTACGATGCCCTCGGCAGGCTGAAGCAGGCTGTAACAACTGGGTCCACGAATTTCCCAAAGTGGGACTTGGCATTCGGTTATGATCGCTACGGTAACCGCCTCTCGGAGACGCCTCAGTCCGATACATCTCCCAATGCCACAGTTCCGTCCAACAGTGTTTCGGTAAATGCCGCAACCAACCAAATCAACACCAGCGGTTATTCCTATGATGCAGCCGGAAACATGACCAACGATGGCGTCAATTCACTGGCCTATGATGGTGAGAATCGTGCCTCCAGTTCATCCGGCGCCGGCGGGACAGCCACTTATGTTTACGACGCTTCCGGCATGCGCGTGCGCAAATGCCTGCCAAACTGCGCCAGCCCCACTTCTTCGACTGTTTATGTGTTCCTGGGAAACATGGTCATCGCCGAATATAACAACAACGCTCCTGCGAATTCACCATCGAAGGAATATATCAATGGACCTCAAGGCTTGATAGCCACCATCGACACCAGTGGGACAAAATACCATCTGCGCGACCATCTTTCCGTCCGCGTAACCACCGATGCCGGTGGCAACAAGGTCGGCGAGCAGGGCCATTTCCCCTTTGGGGAGTCTTCCTATTCCAACAGCACAACCACAAAATGGGTCTTTACCAGTTATGAGCGCGATTCGGAATCCGGAAACGACTATGCTCAAGCCCGTATCTATATCAATCGTCTTGGACGTTTTAACTCTCCCGATCTGATAAGTGGCATGCCTGAGTTCCCGCAGTCGCTAAACCGGTACGCCTATTCCCTGAACGATCCTATCAATCTCGTCGATCCCACCGGGCGTGATTTCTGCAAGTGGGATGACGGAACAGTGGATGATTCTCCAGGGGACGGTGGGGCTACAGCCACAGAGTGCCTCGAACAGGGTGGAACCTGGGTTACTGAAACAACAGTTGAGGTAACTCCGGGACCAGATGATTGCCCGCCATTTGCCACGTGTGAGGACATTCCTCCGCCGGATTTCTCTTTCCTGGTTCCATCTCCACTGCCGGATCTTTTTCCGGGACCTCCGCAAGTGCCAATGTTTGAACCATCGGCAAAATGCACACAGAAGATTCTGGATGCCATCGCCAAAGCCCTGGGCATTTCGCCTACTTTTCTCGGACCCACCAGCATGCCTCCCGGCAGCGGCCAGATTGATGCCAACAAGCCTGGCTGGAGGAACGGCGCTTGGAATTTCAACTTTTTCGGGCCCGGCATGACTGGCGTGCCCAGTAACTGGTCCCAGGGCAGAGACCCGAATTCTGGATTGCATCTTCCGCCTCCGGGCGGGGCGGACCCGGTCACTCCATCCTATGGTCCAGGCACGTACTATGGGCAACCCGGTTTCTTTTTTACCGCGCATTTTGATTCTGGCAATCCTTTGAGCGGCAACCCGATCGATACGTTCAAGCATGTCTTCGGCGACGTTATGCTGAAGCTTCCCCATGGGTGCTAAATTATGAGGATGCGGTTGATTTCATGCGTGTGTGTAGCCACAGCTCTGACCCTGCTGCCGATGGGCCTTGTCTACGGGCAGACGGGTAAGTTTGCGGCGGTAAGCGAAATAACCGATAAATCTCTGAATGCCGTCGTTGACCATGCCATCGTTACTTCATTCGACCTGTCACCCGATGGAAAGCAGCTTGCTATTCTTGCCATTGCAGGTCCAAAGCTGGGACCACTGTGGCTGATCATCCTGGACACCAGCACCACCCACGTCGCGGCCTCCAAAGAACTGGGCCCATCGACATGGCCCACCAGTGATTTTCTTCACCAGGTACGGTATTCGAGCGATCAGAAATATCTGGTGGTGCAAGACCTGAAACAGATTCGTGTTCTGGATAGTGGCAGTTTGGCGACTCTCAGAACGCTTCCCGTTCCCACAACCGCGGACCGCCAGAGCCCCTTATTCATCGTAGGAGCCGGCAAGAGTGACATCTTCGTATGCGCTTTTGGTTCAGAGCAGCAACCAAAATACGGTTTTCGCGCAACACCCGTTCAAGTTGAAGTGGTCGATGTTTCGTCTGGAAAAATGCTTGGTAGCTGGGCTTCTGAAGATGTCCCTCAGGCGGTCTCGCCCAATGGCGATCTCATAGCCGTATCGTCGTGGCAAACGCCCACGCCCCGGCGAGTGGTGCCGCTCGCTGTGTTTGACGCAAGCGGCCGAAAAGTAGCGGATCTGGATGATGGCTTTTCCTTCAGCAAAAGCGCTGATCAATCCAAGCCGTTGGGAAGAGTGCTTGGAGGCTTCGTCAGTAACCAGGAGATCCTCATGGCTCCCGATGAGCATATCGATGAAGCAGGTCACCATTCAGGGGATAGTGTGAAACTCTTGAGTCTTACCGCTCAACAGTCCCAGCAAAGCGTTAAGCTTGAGCATTTTGCGCCAACAGGAAGGCCAGTGATTTCTGACGATGGCAAG
>DASZFK010000622.1:0-4408 GCA_035939855.1 Candidatus Angelobacter sp. | reverse complement strand
AATTCTAACACTTACGAGCACGATTACTGATGATGTTTTTTGATTGAGAGCAGTTGAACAGCTACAATGAAAGCCGTATTTTGCGAGAGCCCATAATCCCAGGTTGATGGTATGGAAGTCTTACAGGAGAAAGATCGGCAGATGGAAAACAAGCCGGCACAAAATATTCAGGACTCGTTTCTTAATACTGCGCGCAAAGACAAAACGCAGATCACCATATACTTATTGAGTGGAGTCAAACTGACAGGGCGCATTCGCTCTTTTGACAAATACTCTGTGGTGCTCGAAACGAACAATCAGGAACAGCTTATCTTTAAACATGCCATCTCTACGGTGGTCATGTCCAAGGGCAGCCACCATGGCGATTACCGTCCCCATGCTCCTGCGCAGTCGGAAAGCGAACCAAGTCCAGCCAAATCGGAGGGCTAGTTTATTCCCCCACCACATGCCCGACGCTTGCAGCACGACTCCAGCAACCGGGACAAAGAGCGAGCGTTTCTAGTCGGGGTTGAGTTTCGTCACCTGTCGCGCGTCCAACAGGAACGCGAATTACCTCCCAATGCGCAGATTGCCCGCGATGCTGCCGCCTTGAATCAAGGCACGAGAGTCTCATCGCCTCCCGAGCTGGAAGAATCATTAGCGGAATTTCGCGAGCTGGCGCGGTCAGCGGGCGCTGAGATTGCCGGTGAATCGATCCAGCGTCGTGATCGACCCGATCCCGCCACACTGATAGGCAAAGGGAAGCTGCAGGAGATCAGTGGAGCTGTGGCTTCTGTCCATGCCGACCTTGTTTTGGTTGACCATGAGCTTTCGGCCTCACAGCAGCGCAACATCGAACGTGAAATCGACGTTCGGGTCATTGACCGCACCCAGTTGATTCTTGACATATTCGCCCGCCATGCACGCACGCGTGAAGGCCAGCTCCAGGTAGAACTGGCGCAGCTTGAATACCTGCTGCCCCGGCTTGCCGGACGAGGAGTGGAAATGTCTCAACTCGGTGGAGGCATAGGCACGCGTGGTCCGGGCGAGACCCAGCTAGAAACCGATCGTCGTAAAATCTATCGCCGCATTCGCCACGTTAAGGAGCAGTTGGAAGAGGTGCGCAGGATTCGCGCCCAGCAACGGCAGCGGCGCGAATCGGTTCCCTTGCCAACCGTGGCGTTGGTCGGATACACGAATGCGGGTAAATCCACTTTGTTTAATGCGCTCACGCACGCCGGGGTGCTCGAATCGTCCAAGATGTTTGCCACCCTCGATCCCACGGTGCGTTCTGTGACTCTTCCCAGTAAACGAAAGGCGTTGCTGTCGGATACAGTAGGATTCATCCGCAGCCTGCCGACCACGCTGGTCAGCGCGTTTCGCGCCACGCTCGAAGAGGTCCAGCGGGCCGCTTTACTTTTGCATGTCTGCGATGTAACCAGCGCCACATCCCAGCAACAGCAGCGGCAAGTCGAGCAGGTGCTGGAGGAGTTGGGCGTGCGGGATACTCCGCAAATCCGAGTGATGAACAAGGTTGATCTGTTGCCTGAGGCGCAAAGAAGCTCGTTAGCCAATACGCCCAATACAATTTACGTCTCTGCGGCAACCCGGCTGGGACTGGGAGAATTACTTGCCACCATCGACAAAGAAATCGAGGTGGATTCACTTCAACATGTTCGCATTCAGGTTCCCCAAAGCGAAGGAAGGCTGCTGGCCCAGATCGAAGCCCGCGCCCACATCCGCAAACGCGTTTACCGTGACAGCGCTGTTCGCATGGATCTGGAAGCCCCAGAATCCCTGGTCAGAATCCTCAAACCCTATGTGGTGAAAACTGCCCCAAAATTAAATGGGCCTGAGACCAAGAAGCGGTGACGGTTTCCTTGGCCACAAGCCCATTCGATCCTGAATCGGATCGGAGGTGATGTTTTTATTCTAGGCTTCCTGATGCGAATGTCAAGCATTCTTGCAAGAGTTTTACTACTTAGTAACTAGAAAAGTAGCCCCGGCCCACAGCACTGAAAGTCCTCGCAAAACGGGGAATCAGATGAGTGATTTCTAAGGTTACTTGAGCGTTTTGGTTTCCGCAGCCATTACCGCGAATACGCTTTCAACTGCTTCCTTCGCATGATTGCTTCAAATTCGGCCTTGGTCTCGTTGGGCAGATGGTACGACTCCGCGTCGGAAGGATAGCTGCCCGATTCAACATCGCTGATGAACTGGTGAACGGCATTGCTGATCAGCGAGGCCGCATCTCCGTACCTGCGGACAAACTTTGCTGGTGGAGCAAAAGTAAGGTTCACGATGTCGTGAAAGACCAGCACCTGTCCATCGCATTCCGGCCCTGCGCCAATGCCGATGGTAGGAGCTGAAACCTCGTTTGTGATCATGGCTGCCACTTCGCGCGGCAGGCCTTCCAGCACCAGGGCAAACACGCCGGCGCGATCCAAGGCTATGGCATCCTTCACCAATCGCTCAATGCCACCCAGGTCCTTCCCCTGGACTTTGAAGCCGCCCATCTTGTGGATGGATTGAGGAGTCAGGCCGATGTGCCCCATGACGGGTATTTCAGAGTCGAGCACGCGCTTGATCAGCTCGACGCGCTGGGATCCACCCTCCAGTTTGACCGCCTCGGCGCCGGCTTCTTTCACAAACCGGATGGCATTGCGGGCGCCTTCCGCGATCTCGCCATGGTAAGAGCCAAATGGCATGTCGGCGATTACCAATGCTGATTTCACTGCCCTGCGCACGGCTCGGGTGTGGTGCAGCATCTCCTCCATGGTTACGGGAATGGTGTTGTCGTAACCCAGAACTACCTGGGCCAGTGAATCTCCAACCAGGATCATGTCTACGCCGGCTTCATCCACCAAGCGGGAAGTAGCGTAATCATAAGCAGTTAGACAGGTAATGGGCTCTCGTTTGAGCTTCTTTTCGTGAATTTTAAGGGTTGTAACTTTAGGGCGGTTGAAAGCAGCTTGGCTTAAGCCAAATGAAACCAGACTCATATTGCCTCCAGTGCAGTTCGGGGTACCCGATACCACCTGTTGCCGTATAGGATGCGGCAGGCGGGATTATAGTCTCAAAACAACCTCCTGAGCAAAAGAATTTATTTTTTTTGGATGGGTCTCGCCGGCTTCGCCGACGGCTCCTCAAACGGTTCGCCTTCGACCGGATCTTCGAGAGTGGCCTCTGCTTTTATGAAGGCCAGGGCGGCGCGCTGAAACGCCGGGTCCCGCTTGCGGTAGGCTTCCAGACGAGCCTCTGTATTTTCCAAACTGTCCTCCCCCTCTCGGCCGTTTTGATGGAGTAAGCTCTTGATCGCTCCATTAAGCAGCGTAGCTCAGAATGATGTAAATAGCGCATTTTGATGTCATTATATTTATTGCAAAATATGCGATCCAACCGTATATTTTGCATAATGTGGGTCTCACGCAGCATTGAGTCGCGACTACAACGCGCCGCGCGCACCAGGCCGGTCGTTGTACTCACGGGCGCTCGCCAGACGGGCAAAACCTCCACGTTGCGAAGGCTCTTCCCGAACCATCGGTTTGTCTCGCTTGACCTGCCAACGGAAGCTACGCAAGCCGAGCAAGAACCAGAGAGCTTTCTTCGCCGTCATGCGCCGCCCGTCATCGTCGATGAGGTGCAATATGCACCAGGTCTTTTCCGCCATCTTAAGGTAGCAGTCGATGCCAGCCGCTCCCGCTATGGACAATTTCTTCTCACCGGCTCACAAAAATTCACATTAATGCAGAATATCTCCGAGTCTCTTGCCGGGCGAGCGGAAATCATGGAACTGGAGACGCTCTCGCTCACCGAAATCAGGGGCGCATTGCCCGAGATTCTGGTTGAACGGGCAATGTTGCGAGGCGGCTTTCCCGAACTATACGCCAATCTGGAGATCGATCTCGCAGCCTTCTATAACTCTTATTTGGCTACCTACCTCGAACGTGACATACGATCTCTCGCCAACGTCGGCAGTCTGCGAGATTTCGAGCGTTTTCTCCGCGCATGTGCCCTTCGCTCTGCAAACTTGCTGAACAAGGCCGACTTGGCCCGCGATGTCGGAATCGCCCCTTCTACGGTCAATCATTGGTTGTCGATGCTGGAGGCCTCGGGCCAAGCGGTGTTGCTTGAACCCTGGTTCTCCAACCGCACAAAATCAATCGTGAAAAGTCCCAAACTCTACCTTGCTGATACAGGCCTTCTTTGTGCGCTTCTCAATATCCGCTCCGAAGAAGCCCTTCTGGAAAGTCCAGCGGTAGGCGCAGTTTGGGAGACCTTTATCTTCGCGCAACTTCGCGAACGGGAGCGACGCGCCGGACGCTTGGGCAGCTTATTCTTTTGGCGCGACCGCACCCGGGAAGTAGACTTTGTGACCGACACTGGAGGACGGCTGGAGTTGTTCGAAGCAAAATGGAGGGAAATACCT
>DASZFK010000621.1:0-2860 GCA_035939855.1 Candidatus Angelobacter sp. | reverse complement strand
ACTAAGGCGTTGCTGAGACGGAAAAGAGCCTGGATCCGTTCCGACTTGGCCATGCGATTCTGGCCGCGCACCACCAGGTTCGCCCACTGCCCCAGCCGGACTCCTTCCGCACAGAACAGCTTGATGCCCTGGATCGATTTTACCGTTTCCAGGACGTAGCCCTGCTGAGTCGCATGGAGGACTTCATAAGAGCGGAGAGAGTCACGTAACGGCCCCATCAGAAAGCGCCGGATGAGAATTGCGCACACGATGGAACAACAACTGATGGCAACCAGAGCCCGGCTGTAGCGCAGCATCACGAGCAATAGAACCACGGACATGAGGCCGTCCAAGCCGATTTCGAAAAAGCTGCCGGTCAGAAGTTTTTGAATGTATGAGATGCCATCGAAGCGCGCGGCCAGATCGCCCAGGTACCGGCGTTCGAAGAAGCTTGCCGGCAGCCGCAACAGGTGTTGAAAGGTATCGATGAGCCAGGCGCGGTGAATTCTCGACCGGAGGCGAAGAATTACTTCCGTCCTCAGTGCGCTCACCACGATGGTAATGCCCAGAACCAGGGCAAAGGCCAGGAGCAATATCTTGCGTACACCCAGGTCCCCGGAGGTCAGGCCCCAATCCACCGTTAATTGCAGATAAAAAGGCGCGAGCACCTGCAGAAGTTCCAGCAGCAGGGCGCCCATCACGATGGCAAACACGTCTCCTCGAATGCCCGACACCTTGCGAAAGAAGCTGCGCCAGGTGAGCGTCTGGGACCTATGTGGCGGGAGCACTCCCGCCGTGTGCTCAAACTCGATGGCGATGCCGGTGAACATTTTGGAAAAGTCTTTGTGCCCGACTGTGCGCCTGCCCACCGCCGGATCATGGATGACATACTTATCCCCGTGGAGGGCGACCAAAACAACATAATGCATCAGTCCCCAATGCAGAATGCAGGGGAGTTGCAACTGGGGCGTGTATTCCAATTCAACGCGCAGGGGCCGGGCGATCAAAGAAAGACTCCTTGAGATATCGAGCATGCGCCTGAGAGTGATACCGCGCGAAGACGTAGAGAAGCGCTCCCGCAAATCGCTTATGCTCCAAGTCTGGCCCACCGCCCCTAATACCATGGCCAGGCAGGCCAGCCCGCATTCGGAAGCCTCGGATTGAAGAATGACAGGAGTCTTGGCCACAGAATCATCCCCGACCGGCGCTTGCCGAACGCGAAGGGAACATCCACTGGTACAGCCTCCGGCGATCGACAATGCTCGATGAGAACGTACGGCCGGTCGCCTGCTGCAACAACGATCCGTTTTTTAGAGATGAATCGGCGACCTCAATTTCCACGGAGGAATTCGTCACTTGATGTGAAGCCGGGGCCAGCCTGGTGACCGTTCCTGCAAACTGGCCAAGCCCTTCGACGAGCAGGGCCACTTGTTGACCTGGATGCAGAGCCGTAAGCTGCCCAGGCGCGATTGCTGCCTGCGCAATCACCCGTCCATCGCGCACGACCAGAGTCCCGGAGATCGTAATATGCCGGCTATAACTAACGAAGACAATCGCCGACAGCAATATCGCGATAAGGGTGCAGTCGATCCCGGCCAGGATATAGGAAGATGCGTGACGATGCTGCAGAGGTTCGCCCAGCCAGCGTTCGTTGTAAGCTTCTACCGCTTCTTCGCGAAATAGAGATTCGAGCATGTTGGCACTTGCAGCTACGAGTGTACAGCCGTGGATGACCCTAAACCAAAATGTGCGCCTGAACCTTCTCAGGCGCACATCAACGAAACGGTAACGCTTAACCTAAGCGTTTAGCCACAAAGGCCTTGGTCTCAATCATCAGCAACTCCACCCGAAACACTGTCTGTTCCCGCGGCAATCGCATCCATTTCTTCAGGTAGAATCTCGCGTGCGAGCTTGCGGGCAATCGAGCGTGTTGAATCGGTTTCTTCTTTGAACATGATGATTTTGTCCTTCCTTTCTAGGTGCACGAACTATCTCGATAGTATGGTGCAGCCTGGTTTTTAGCCATTGCTTGAGTCCAAATTAGCACGAGCCGGACTGGAAAGCACCAAAAATGGAATCAAAAACAAGAGCTTGTTCTAATTCAGGTTCAAGAATGGGACAAAGTGACAAAAATGGCCACAAGGATGGGATAAAGCTATTCCGTATAATTGAATGGCACGGCCTGCTCAGGATGGTTAACTGATCGGTCCTTCTGAAATGCAGGATAAGCCTCTGACTTCAGGTAGTCATGGAAGGATACGTCGGGGCGGTGTGCGTCAAGGTTGAAATCGGCCGAGGGCTCCAGGGAAAAGGCAGCGAACAGGGCAAGCATAGGCATTTTGGGCACCCGTTCCTCCAGCCAAAGAAACTGGCCCATCTCATTGATCTCCAGGAACACAACCGACCCGTCGGGACGTTCGATCAAGTCGAGGCTCCCGTGGAGAAGCCCCAGCTTTGCGGTGAAGGCCTGGCATTTCTCCAGCAGCGAGGCATCCAGGGCGGCCGCCTCCATCGGAGCTTCACCTTTCATGTCGGACCGGAAGTCGAGCCTTCCGGAGGCTACCTGTTGCGAATAAATGCGGGCTGCCTGATAAGCGCTGCCAAAGAAGGTGACGCGCAGCTCGCTTTTCTTTTCAATGTATTCCTGGTAGATGCCTGGACACGATGTAAACGACGCATCGTCCTCTGCCAGCAGGTCCTCAGTCAGCCTGGAAGTGAACACTCCCCGCAATCTGCCGGCGGTTCGGTCTGCCCAGAAGGCCGGCGTAAAGGGCTTATAGATTACGTTGCCTCGGTGCTCCCGGTAAAATGCGCGTATCTCATCTGGATCATTGGAAAACAACGTTGTTGGAATCACAAAACCCACTTCCCTGGCCGCGCG
>DASZFK010000620.1:0-2145 GCA_035939855.1 Candidatus Angelobacter sp. | reverse complement strand
AATGGTTGAGTAGCTATCGTGATCAATTTGTTGTAATAGCAGGTGAACAGATCGCTGGCTTCTTCCCAGACTTTGAGGAGGCATTTAAGGCTGGTGTCCAGGCGTTCGGAATCACGAGGCCCTTTCTCGTTAAGCAAGTATGCGTGACTGATCCAGTCTATCCCGTGTTTTGAAATCGCTTGAGCCTTTAAGCATTTTCGGAGTTGGTATAGACCAATCGGAATCTTTTCGATACAAACGCGGGTAGAACACCTCGTATCTGTAAATCAACTCTAGAACCCAGTCGCCTGGATACTGAGAATTCCGGCAATTTCCGCAGGATCATCACGCCCTTTCTGAAAGGTCGCTCCCGGTAACTTTGGAAAGGTGTCGGCCAAACGAAGCTCAGTGATTCCAAACATCCGCGCGCCGTTTCGTCCGATGAATTCGTCGTAGGTTACGCCCGTAAGGTAATAAGCGTGGCCACGCAGAAGGAGCAAAGCAAGCTGCGAGTGCTTGATGCCTGCCACCACGTCGTCGATATTGGAAGGTGCTCCTGATACGTAGTGAAGTTCAAGTCGAACGTGGCGTCCATCTTCCAAGACGAATGCGCCGTTGATCGCGTGAGCAAGAAGCTCCACTGACGGCAGCTCGTTGACACACAGTTCGCCTCCATAGATGCGCGTGACCCAGAAGGTCTGGTCAAGATGGACACCTTGCTTTTTCAGGATGTTCTCCAGCCCGGCGGCTACGCCCCAGTTCTCACAATTCTGCTTTGCGGTAACAAACGTTTGGCTCTCGAGGTCTGCTGTCTGTGCCGGTTTGGTGTACAAGCCCTGCTTTTTCTTGTCGTCGGAATGAGAGCACAGAACCAGCAGCAAGACCAGGACCGCAGTTTGAGGTGCAACGCGACTCATGCAGCACAGTGTAACTTAGTTGGCCAAAAACAGAGAGTTACTTTGCTAATGCCGCGAGGCCACGGCGAAAGAGGCCATCAAAAGATTCTGCCGAGGTTTTTTCGAGTCGCGCCATGGCCTTTTCAACCAGCACGCGCTGATAACCCAGGTTCACCAGCGCGGAAATCACATCTTCTTCGACCGGTGAGAGCGGAGCCGCTACTTGGGCTGCGCCAAAGGCGTCGAGTTTGTCGCGCAACTCCAGCACCATGCGTTCCGCCGTCTTTTTGCCGATCCCCGGAATGCGAGTCAATGCGGCGAGGTTATTGCTTTTGATGGCAGCCACCATGGCATCGGCCGCCATGCCGCTCAGGATGGTTATGGCCAGCTTGGGGCCGATGCCGCTCACGCTGATCAGTTTTTCGAAAAGCTGTTTCTCTTCCGGACGCAAAAAACCGAACAGCGCCAGCGCATCTTCGCGAACATGGGTGTGCACAAACAGACCGACGTCCGACCCTATGTTGGGAAGCCCTGAAAAAGTCGGAATGGTAATGTTGACCTCATAACCCACGCCGCAAGTTTCAACCACGGCCTGGTTGGGATGTTTTGAGATAAGCTTGCCGCGCAAGTGAGCAATCATGAGGATTTGGTAATTGCGTAATTTGGTAATTGCGTAATTTGTGCGCCACCTGATCGCCCCGATGGACGATACCGTCTTCAGCTTTAAATACTTCGGCTAAGGTCTTCTGCGATAAAAGATATTGAACTGGAAGCCCGGGCTGGGAGGAAACAACTCAGCAACTTTCTTAAGCCGTTCAGCCAGGGCTGAGGGCGCGAGCAAGGGATATTCGCGCTCGCGCAATTCGTAATAATCCACATCCAGGCAAAGGGAAAGCATGTAAATCGCGATTGCATCCGAGAAGGAGGCGGCAGAATATTCTGCTCTGGCCTTTTCATCAATGCGTCCTGCGCCACCCGCCAATGCCTGTTTGCGAGACTCATGAGCATCGAGGCTGGTCTCTCCTCGTGCCCCTCCCGAAGCCTGGTTCCATGCCAATTCGGCAAAATCGGCGGACACTCCCGCTTTGGCTACAAATGCATGTCCTACATTGATAAAGAACTCAAAAGCTATTGAGAACTTGTCATCCAGCAACCGGGTGGAGATGAAGACACATTGCGCGTCCCCGGAATCGATGTTGCGGTGGCAGACGGCCCGCTCCGTGAGGCTACTGTCGTAACGCTCGGCAATCAGCGTTTTTTCCCCTTCGCT
>DASZFK010000619.1:0-2675 GCA_035939855.1 Candidatus Angelobacter sp. | reverse complement strand
ATTGGGCTTGAGTTTTCCCACTACCGCATAATCAACAAGCTGGGCGGTGGGGGGATGGGTGTGGTCTATAAGGCCGAAGACACGAGGCTTGATCGTCCCGTCGCACTGAAATTCTTGCCTGACAATTTGGCGCATGATTCTCGTTCCTTGGAACGGTTCAAGCGTGAGGCCAAAGCTGCGTCTGCACTGAATCACCCGAACATTTGCACGATTTATGATGTTGGTGAGGAAGCCGGAAAAACCTTCATCGCCATGGAGTATCTCGATGGTCTGACCCTGAAACATACGATCAAGGGGCGGTCGGTAGAGCTGGACCAACTCTTGAGCATTGCCATCGAGATTGCCAACGCACTAGAAGCCGCGCATGCGGAAGGAATCGTGCACCGTGATATTAAACCGGCCAATATTTTCGTCACAAAGCGAGGCCACGCCAAGATTCTGGACTTTGGTCTCGCCAAGGTACCTGCCGCAAAGGTCGGCGCGGTACCTGCCGACACGCTGGCAACCCTATTGGAGGAAGATCCCGACCATCTCACCAGCCCGGGGACGACTTTGGGCACCTTGGCCTACATGTCGCCCGAGCAAGCCCTCAGCAAACCATTGGATGCCCGGAGTGACCTCTTCTCCTTCGGAGTCGTACTTTATGAGATGGCAACAGGTTCGCTGCCATTTCGTGGAGACACTTCGGCGGCGATTCTAGATTCGATTTTCCACAAAACCCCCGTGCCTCCCGTGCGGTTGAATCCCGATCTTCCGGCTGACCTGGAACGCATCATTAACAAGGCCCTCGAAAAGGATCGCAACCTGCGCTACCAGCATAGTGGAGACCTGAAAGTGGATCTGCAGCGGCTCAGGCGTGATTCGGACTCGGGCCGCTCGCCCATACAAAGCGGAGCCCAAACCGCCCAAGAATCGGCACCGGCGGCCATGTTAACGCCCAACTCCGAACCGGTCTCCGGGGCAGCAACACCCCCTCCCGAGCGCACGGACTTGACGCACGGCACAGTGCCTCTACCCTCTGCGACAGGAGCAATGGAAATCTGGGTTACCCGTTCCTGGTGGAAGGTCGCAGTTCCAATTTTTGCAATCCTGCTGATTGCGGTAGTTCTTTTCACCGTGGATGCCAGCAGCTTACGCAGCAAGCTCTTGTCCCGTTTTGCGGCACCACCTCAGATCCACTCGCTTGCCGTACTCCCATTAGCAAACCTATCTGGAGACCCACAACAGGAATACTTTGCCGACGCCATGACGGAGGAGTTGATCACCGAGCTATCGCGGATCACTTCGCTGAAGATCATTTCGCGAACTTCAGTCATGCAGTACAAGGGAGAAAAGAAGAAGTCACTCTCGCAAATTGGTCGGGAACTCCACGTCGATGCTGTAATGGAGGGTTCGGTATTGCGTTCAGGCGATCGGGTGCGCATCGCGGCCAACGTCATCTATACTCCGACGGATCACAGCGTGTTGGCGGAGACCTATGAGGCGGATCTTGGAGATGTTCTGAAGTTGCAGCGAGAGGTTGCGGAATCTATAACCGAAAAGATTCGAGCCAAGTTGACTCCGGAACAGCAGTCTCGACTTCACGAGCGTCCGAAAGTGAATTCGGAAGCGTATGAAGCGTATCTGGGGGCAACGTACCAAGACCTCAGCCTATATCAAGAAAATAAGAAGGCCCAAGTTTACCTCCAAAAAGCCATTGAGAAAGATCCTAACTTTGCACCAGCTTACGAACTGTTGGCGTCGACGTATGTCATGTCTGCAGAGCACCGATGGCGGCCCCCACAGGAAGTCTATCCCTTAGCCAAACAAGCTGCTGACAAAGCTTTGGAATTAGATGAAAAAAACTGCGGCGTACATGGACTGCTTGCACGGATAAGTTGGCGGTATGACTGGGATTGGCAGAGTGCTGAAAAAGAGTTTCTGTATGCCCTTGAACTATGCCCGAACTCCATTGGCCCCCATTTTGATTACAGCTTCTATACAGCGTCCAATGGCCGAATCGCCGAGGCACAGGCCGAGGCGGCAAAAGTGCGCGAACTCGAGCCAATTCGATCTGAACCCCTCCAGAACGAGGCGATTATCAACTATCACCTTCGTAATTACAAAACACTGATTGAGGTATGCCGGTCATACACGGCATCGTATCCAAATAACTGGGTTACCCACTACTGGCTAGGCGTCGGCTTCGAGGGCTCGGGCCAAACCCTGGAAGCCATTCCTGAGTATCAAAGGGCTGTCGAGTTATCACAAGGCAATTCAGACGCTACCGCCTCCTTGGCGCACGCGTATGCAACCACAGGCAAGAGAGCGGAGGCGGAGAAGATCCTCGATCACTGGTTGCGTCAATCGGAAACCAGTTTTGTCTCACCTTACATGATTGCAACGGTCTACGCCGGATTGGGAGAGAAGGACAGAGCCTTTGACTTCCTGGAAAAAGCCTATCAGATAAGATCCACTGACCTTCCGTACTTTTTGCGAGCGGACCTCCGATTAGATAGTCTGCGCTCCGACCCGCGCTTCCAGGACCTCATGCACCGCATGAATTTTCCGAAATAAGTCAAATATGGTCAATTATTGACCTCAACTGATTTGTGGCGAAATCGGAAAAGTAAAGTAGTACCTCACATTGACGCGAACCGCGTTTTATCAGGAGATTGGCGACGCCGTCGAAATTC
>DASZFK010000618.1:0-6679 GCA_035939855.1 Candidatus Angelobacter sp. | reverse complement strand
ACTCCAGGTTGAACTTCTCATCATCTCTCCTTACTTTCGAGTTATTTCGAAACTTCATTTCACAATCATGGAAATGGCAGCGAAAACGTAAATGAAACCAGCTCGTAGTACGCTCGCACCATATCTACCAGAAACGGAACTACATGGGTCAGCGGCATGATAATGAAGGTTGCCAGGAGCGCATACTCCAGCACTTCATGGCCTTCTTCGTTTTTCCAAATCTCAATGAGTGGCCGCCATCGACGACGCATTTTCGGCAGTCTCCTTTTGCAAACCAAGTACCCCGGTTGCATGACGCACTGGCCTGTCGAAGCCTGTCGTCTGCAAATCTCCGGCAAATGAAGCCTGTCTCCCGGTCCAGGTGAGCCGTCCTGATCCGCCGCCATTCGCCGGGACCTGATAAACGAAAAGATCCTGAACTTCGTATTTCCCGGCATCCGTCAACGGCATGACTTCAGAAATGTGTGTCACGCGCCGCATACCGTTATGCAGCCGGCAAGCCTGAACAATCACATCCACTGCCGAAGCTACCTGCGATCGCAGGGCAAACAAAGGCATCTCGATCCCCGACATCAAAGCCATGGTTTCCAGGCGGCTTAAAGCATCGCGGGGATTATTAGCGTGCAGCGTAGACATGGAGCCGGAATGCCCGGAGGTCATCGCCTGGATCATATCCAGCGCCTCGCCTCCGCGAATCTCACCGATCACAATTCGATCGGGGCGCAACCGGAGCGAGGAGTGAAACAGGTCCCGAATCGTGACTGCGCCCTTGCCGTGCCTGTCTGCCAGCTTCGCCTCAAAGGCGAGCACATGCTTCTGTGAAAGCTGGAGTTCGGTTGAGTCTTCCAAAACTATGATTCTTTGATCAGCGGGGATCGATCCCGACAAAGCGTTCAAGAGAGAAGTCTTCCCCGAACTGGTTCCACCCGAAACCAGCATGTTCTTGGCGAGAACAACAATGATCTCCAGAAATTCCTTTGCTTCTTCTGTCAAAGAGCCGAATTCGACCAGGCGCTCCAACGTAAGTTTTTCTTTCGAGAACTTCCTGATGGAAACCACAATGCCTTTTTGGGAACTCGGCGGAAGCACCACGTGAACGCGCGACCCGTCCGGGAGCCGGGAGTCGAAACGATTGGTATCTTCATCTATTCTTTTCCTGGTAAACTGTGCGACGTTCTTCACCGCTGCCATGAGGCGATCTTGGTTCGGGAAACGGACGCCGCTGAGTTCGATTTTGCCGCGCCGCTCGATATAGACTTCTTCCGTTCCATTGATCATGATTTCAGATACGGATGGGTCTTTAAGGAACTCGGAAACTGGTTCCAGAAAGTAGTTAAGGGTCCTTGTGTAAATCTCTTTGTAAGTCTCGGGTTCGGTACTCATCAGTGTCTTCCAGGCGCGGTCACCGCCAACGGATCAGCGCTTCGCCCGCGCTGCCGATTTCGAGGGAAAGAGTGTTGGCCTCCCGCGAGCAATCCAGCATGGAATTTGCGTAATAGTCATTCTGGAAAGGCTGGCGGTAGGGAGCATCTTTCACGGTTACATGAAGCAAGATCGGACCCGATGGCTCGCTGACTTCCACCATGCCATCATTGATGCCCATGCTTTCTTCCTTGCTGTTGACTGCAATCAAGTACATCTTCGAGGCGCGATTCTTGGATTTGTAGAGGACACGAATCTTCACGCGGCAGCTCGCTCCGCCAGGCACAACGTTATAGGAGCCTTTGGGCGCTACCTGGGAGAGGTTATGGCCTACATCGGAAATGAGTTTCTCCGCGCTACGGGTGATAGCTTGGCCGAAATGAGTATCGGCAAACCAAAAAGACTCGTGATGAAACATTCCAAGCGGGGTAAAGTGGGCGGCAGCTTCCGTAAACCAATCCCCCTTCACGTGTTCCACCGTTTCCAAGGCGCTGAGTTCATGGCCGCTGGTTGCGTCCAGCAGGGTCGCCGATAGAACCAGATCCGCAGCATGAGAAGCAAGAAGAACGTGTCCCCGTAACATTTCATCACTGGGCTTCTTGCCTTTGGATGTGGCCAAAGCTTTCACCTGCCCGAACAAGACGGCGTCGGCCCCAGCCATTCGCGCCACTTCCGCAGGCCATTCGGTGTCGCTTGGCGACCACTCCGGCCCAAGGTTCAATATGATGGGAACAAAGCCCGCAGACTTGGCTTTTTCCAGAAACATGACCGGCAGCATGGTGGCGCTCTTTTCTCCTGCCGGAGTGCCGGTGTTATCAAAAAACGGGCAGATACCCACCACCACCGGCTTCTGTGCGAAACCGGCGGTGGCGAATATCAGAAAGAGCAATGCGAAGACAGTTGCACGTTTCATGATCACCCGCGATTTACTTCTGGTTGTGCGACGTTTGTGACGCCGGTTGAGCTCCCTGACTCTGCGTCACAACCCGAATCGCTTCTACGTTTTTTGTAGAAACATTGGCCACCGGTGGAACAAACCAGGTATTCTCGCCCGCCAGCAGGAAGTAGTCGTAAATGATCGGCATGTTCGCCGGTAGCTGGCCGCCGCTTTGACGCTGGTAGAGATTAACGTAGGACTTAAGCTCTTCCAGGATTTTGTCGTGGTTTGCCGTGGGATTATTTTCCCTAATCAGGCTAAGCGCGTATTGCAAATGCGGCTCAGGATAGCTGCCGCGCTCGGCGTCGTATTGAATGGCCTTGAGGAAATGCGACACTGCCTGTTGTTTCTCTTCTGCGCTTCTTCCAGTCAGGGCTGTAACCTTGCCCAGGTAGTAGAAGGCCCGAGGATCATTGGAACGAATGGAGACGGCATCCTCGAGATTATCCTTGGCCATGGGAAACATGTCATAGTCCATCGCCACGATGCCGTTGTCACGCTTTAGAGCCGCCATGAGCAATGAAAAATTGGCGCTGGAGCCGGTCAGCCCCGCGTTCTTTTTTGCTTCCAGGTCAGCCTTCATCGTTCCGGAAAGTAATGTCTGAATGTGGGCCATGCGCTCCTTGACACGCTTCTTGCTGCCAATAAATCCAAGGCCGACACGGTCATCTTTGCCGACAAGAGTATCGAGCCGGGCATAAGTTTTTGGCACTTCGCGGACATCAAAGTTATGATTCAGGGCTAGCTTCAATCCAATCTCATCCGCTTCGTTTTCATCAAGCGCGCTCCAGTCCGTAGGGCGAAGTCTTTGCCGGAAGATCACCTGGGAAAGGCCAAAACCCCCAATGCCGCCCGCCGCAGCCCCATACAGCGCGCCCGTGCCTCCGCCTAAACCGCCTCCGATGGCAGCTCCGGCGCCGGCCATGATTGCGCCAAAGATCGCTTTCTTGCGCGCTGCGTCTTTTTCCTTTTCCGCAATCAGCGCTTTTTCAAGAATGGAATTACGAATCTTCTGGAAACGATGCATCTTCTCAACATGCGCGATCTCGTGGCCCAAGACATAGGCCAACTGAGCTTCGTTATCGAGCATGGAAACCAAGCCGGTAGAGACGTAAACGGTCCCGGTTGTCAGGGATTCCGCCCGGGGCACGGGATTCAATGTCAGGCGGAACGCATAGAGATTCGGGGAATCTGGAGGCACAAGCGACTGCCCCAGATTATTCACGTAGTCCTGCAAAATCGGGTTTTCATACAGGCCGCCGAACTTCACGACTTTTTGCAGGGTCTCGTCGTCGCTGGAGCGCATCAACAACCGCTCCCGCCCGCGGGTGTTCACGGCGTACGCCACTTCCATATCCTCGCGCCGGGCATCTTCCCATTCCTTGTCGATCATCTCCTTGATGTCTGGCTTTTGCGCGAGTTCTTCCATCTTCTCCTTGTCTTTCGCGGAAAACTCGGGCGGTGTATCGCTCTCAGCTACAGATGCCTCTTTGTTTTTGTCCTTGTCTTTGTCAGGCTTATGAAATCCGAATTGGGCGGAAGACGGTAATGCCAGGAACAACACAAGGGCAGTGACCAGCAAGTGGCGCAGTTTCATGGTGGTAGCACTCCTTTTTGAAATTTTTGAGTCCGAATCTATAAAGACACAAATACTTATTCGTCAGATGAACGAGAGTGAGACTGCACAAAAGCACGAAACAGGGGTAGCTAGTAAACCCTCGGAGACATAGAATCTACTGCCAGGGATATGTTGGCTTGCATTTAATCTGGTTTGAGTACAATAGTCAAGACTATTTTTAAGAATTTTCTTTCCAGGCACTACGAACAGTGCAAAATTAGCAATATCTAATATTTGCAGTTCCAAAATGGAACTCTATTGCTGGGAGCGGGAGTGCAGAGCCAAGCGAGACATCGGTAAGTCCCGCGCCAAGCCTGCCAAAGCGGTCGGATTCTGCCGTTGTTTGGTTGCCAACGCTACCTGGTCGCGCACATAGTCGAAGAGTTCACCGGCTGTGACGACGCCATCGTTGTTGCGGTCAGCCTTTCCTTTGAGCCCCTCAAGCACGAAGTAGGTGAAGACTCCGTGGCCGCCGCCCCAAAGCTCGCCTTCCATGGAAAGCTCGCTTATGTCACTGGCCGTGAGGACTGCCTTGCGACCTTCCCCTGCATAGCGAGCCATGTACTGATTGAAAAGATTGTTGCCGTGCCCATTGGGCGCCGGTTCAAACTGCAAATCGCGCCGTTGGCCTATGCTTGGGCGAGGGCCTGAAGCAACTACGGCCGAGTCGCCGCTGATTCCCGCGCTATGGCAGGCATCGGTGAGGGTAACGATTCGTTGCGCCTTGATGATGCGAGAGAAGACATCCTGTATCTCCCACATGGGGAAAGCTGTGCCCCCCATGTTGTAGATTTCGGTGTCGTAGGGCAGCAGATAAAGATTCCGGCGATCGTTGGGATCGGGCGATCCGTGTCCGGCATAATAGATAAAAACCATGTCTTCTTTGCGCGCGGCGGTCAGGAATGTGTAGAGCGCAGTCCGGATATTCTTCAGGTTCGCCTCTTCATTGACCAGATACATGATCTTTTCAGGCGCGAATTGCCCTCCATTGGCGGAAAGAAGGAAATCACGAACCGCCTGCGCGTCCCGATCAGCAAACTGTAATGCGGGAATGCCGCGATCCTTATAACGAGAAACGCCAATCACGACTGCATACTTTTCAACTCCGCGGATATCTTCGGGGGCGGCGCGCAATGGGCCGGTCGGCCTTTCAACCGTAGGATTGCCCACCGTGAGCAGGAATGATGCATACAGGACACGCCTTCGGGAATCCGCAGCTTCAATTTCGACTGAGTTACGGCCCGGCTTGAATCGAAACCCAGCATGATGCGTAAGATCAAAATAGCAGACCAGGGTATCGCCGACGGTTTTCGTCTCCATGATGATACCGGCGCTCTCAGTGTTGATCTTGCTTCGGACCGACCCATAACTGATCTGCGAGTTATGGATAACAACCTGAAACCTGTTGAAGTCTGTCCGCTTGATGATACCTGCAGAATCTCCTTCTATTGTCACCTGTAGTTCAGGAATCTCAAGGAGAAATGTCGGGGAAGGTGGTTGCGGTAACCCCACCAACGACAAAAAAAATACCAACGCTATCAAACGTCGCGCGACAAGCATGTGAGGGTTGAATTCTAAACAGCGCTATGGAGCGAGTCAATGAAGAATATGTAGAAGTCACAGGAGCAGCCTGAGCGTAGTTGAGCCCAGGCTGCTCGTAGGCGGAGCGCAAACAAAATCCAGAAACCAGTTCCTCAGTGATGGCCACCGAAGATATGGGTAAATCCAAAGGTAATCAGGCTTTGGGAGTTGTCGGCAAAGCTGCCGTTTGCGTTGTGAATGTATTGAAGATTGTACGCAATCTCGAGAGCGGTCCGCTGGCTAACAAAGAACTTCACCCCGGCTTCACCAGTTCCCACAAACGGATGCTGAGTTCCGCCGCCCAGCGCTCCACCGGTATGAATAATCTCAACACCTGCGGCTGCGCCAACGAAAGGAAATATTTTGGGATTTCCAGTTGGGAATAAATGTCGGTAGCGCCCTTGCAAGAATACATCCTGGAGGTCTTTTGAGAGGATCGTTAAGGTATCAAACCCCACAAGATCTTTCTTTGTAAAATAGTATCCATAGCTGACTGTGACGTCGCCGGAAGTATTTCCCGGATCACTGTGTGAAATCGTTATGGCGCCGTTCATCCCTAGTTCCGAATCTCCCTTTTCCTGCTGGCAAAATCCCGACACGGTAACGGCGAGCACAAACAGCGCGACCGCAAACATTTGCAAACTGAATCGTTTTCTCATCTTGTTTCTTCTCTCCTGGTCAGACTTGTTGAAATTTGATTTGAATCAGAGGGTCTGGACCCCATTGAGAAGCTTCACGCCCCAAGCAACCTAATACCTGCGTATCGACTGTTTATACGTGAGCTCCTCTATCGCGATAGTGCTGCTCAGGAGCTTCCATTACACGGAAATCGAAAATATTTTTCTTGTCTAGTGTCATTTTGGGAATCAGGTGTCGAATTGGAACCGCGCGATTCAGAAAGTTGCGCTGCTCAAAGATTCATGTTGACAATGTCTCAATGTTTGAGCACACTTCCGACAACACCGAAGCAATCGCGCTCTCCCCTTGGGCAATTGTCATAACAAAATCATGATGAAGAAGCATTGGTTGATCCTCATTGTATTTTTCTGTGCTCCGGCACTTTTTGCGCAGACTGAGCTATTCGGAGCCTCCGAATACCAAACCTGGACGATTCCCGGAGA
>DASZFK010000617.1:0-4348 GCA_035939855.1 Candidatus Angelobacter sp. | reverse complement strand
GTTTCCCAGCAACCGGATCTCTTCGAGCAACTCCGGACTCAATAGATGAGCTTCGTCGATGAAGAGCACCGCTGTGCCGCCGCGGCGTTGCGTCTCCAAAAGCATGTCGTGGAGCGCCGCCAACCGGCGTGGCTTGCTGGTTGCTGTACAGTTGACCTCGAACTCATCCAACATCATTTCGAGAAACTCATCGCGAGTCAGGACTGGGTTAAAGAGCAGTGCGCTCTTGATCGGCATTTTCTGCTTCGAAATGTCCGTAAGCATTTGAAGAGCCGTATGAATTAGGGTTGTTTTTCCGGTCCCGATCGGTCCGGTAATCATCACCAGGCCCTTCCGGTAAAGGATTCCCTCCAGCAAAACGGTCAGCGCCGCCTTGTGTGGCTCCGACATATGCAGATACCGGGGGTCCGGCGTCAGCCGGAAGGGCTCATCTTTGAGCCCATAAAAAGCGAGATACATTTAAAAGAGGCCTCCCGCCACAAACGACAGAAAGAGTCCAAATGCAACCGCGCCGGCAACAGTGCCCGCGACCATTCCAATCGCGCGCAGACGTCGTTTCGCGCTCTCCTTGCCCGAGATGATCCAAGGCACGCCCGCCAAAACCGGCGTTCCCAGGATCTGGGCTGCTTCCGACTCCGTCTGAACCGCCTCGTCATTCATCTCAGCAACTGCCACCAACCCAAGTCCCAAACCGATGCCAGCAACCAATCCCGCCACGCTGATCAAAATTCGATTGGGTGAGGAAGGCTTGTCGGGCGTAATTGCTGAATCCAACACCTCAAAGCGTTCGCCTTTCTGACGAACTTCCAACGCGTGTGAAATCTCGGCTGCCTTCTCCTTCTCGAGCAGTCCTGTGTACTGCGTGCGAAGAATGTCATAGTCCTGCTGCAAGCGTGCGATTCTCTGCTCGAACTCGGGCACTTGTTGCAATTTGCTCGTATGAAATTCCATTCGCTGCTGCAAGGGTTGCAGCAACTTTCCTTGGTCCCTGATTTCTTCATTCAATTTCTCAATTTGCGCTTCCAACACCGGATTTCGGCGCGTCGAGCCGGACTGAATCGCGGGGTTTGGTTGAACAGCAGGCGCGGCCGTAGATTGAGGATCGCTCTGAGCCTTGTTCTTCATTCGCGTCAATTCATCCTGCACTTTGCGCACATCTGGATGACCGGGCCCATATCGTGTCCGCAGTTCGGCCAGCCTGGCCTCGAGCTTTTGCACCTGCGCTTGATAGGGTGACGTCGGCGCGCCATCGCCCCCGGAATCCACATCGACGGTCGGAGCTATCCCCCCGCCTGTGACCAGGAGCGATTCGAGCATTGATTTTTCTCGCTGGTCCTGATTTATTTTGTCTTGAATGTTTTGCGCCTGCGCGCGCAGGTTCGCCAACGCTTCCATGTGATAAGGCTTTGATTCCGGCAAATCCAAAATATTTTGGGACTTAATGGCTCTCAATTGCGTGTCTTTCTCGTCGAGTTGCCTTTTCGTTTCCTGCAACTGGCTCAAAAGAAACTCTGCGGTTCCCTGAGTTTGATCTTCACGCGCCTGCAAGTTAGTGTCGATAAAAAGCTGTGCCAAATCGTTGGCAATTCGTGCCACATCCGACTGCTTCCTCCCGCTATAGGCGATCCGAAATGCGCCCATCTTGCCCGCGCCAGGATTGACGGTTTCGACCACGATGGACTTCTGCACGGAGCGAATCACTTCTTCTTCGGTGCGCTTGCCCGTAGGATCTGGATACAAGCCTTCTGCCTCGACAAGCTTTTTCAAACGTGTCGGGGAGAGCACCTGCTGTTGTAGCGTCGTCAGCCTTGCCGCAATGTCAGCGGTGACGATTGTGGGGACATACTTATCGGGAACTTCCGCCGAATTTACGAGGATTACCGTTTCGGCTCGATAAGTATTAGGAAGCCGGTAGGCAAGCACCATCGCAGCGATGAACAGTCCGATAGAGCTTAGAATGACCCACCATCTTCGGCGGTAGACTATCTCTAGATAGCTGCCAAGCTTCATCTCGGTGAGAAAGTCGCCGTTTCGAGTGTGAGTAGAAAAATTCTCTGGCAAGGCTGTCCGCTCCTTAACACTTGGGTGCCAACAAAATGTTGCATGGAACCATGGTGCACGCAGACTGCCAATTCTGTGCGCATCCGCGATGCATGGGCGCCTAGCTTACTCCTTTATTGTCAAACACTTACAAGGTCAATATGCTCCAACCGTTGGTGCGCAAACCGAGGTTAGGGATGGAAAAGGAAACCAATTCCACAGTTTGGCCCAAGTTAATCTGCTGCACCTGAACGTGAGGAATATGACTCTCGCATTGAGGGTGTCCCCCAAGTTCGCGCCAGAAAGAAGACTTCATATGTAGTTTTAAAGAGTTATTCCCTCTTGTTGTAATAAAAAACGTCGCGTTTCTCTTGGCAGTCCTGGGTGGGATGAATTAGCCACCGATTCTGGCTGCTGCTCGCACTCCCCGAGACTTGAGTCCTTGTCAACCCAATGGATGGGGCGGCTGGAACTATTTTTTCGGTAAATCCCGCGGGGGCATCCATCGTATGCCAAAGGAAAGTGTCCTGCGCATCCCGGAGATGAGTTGAGGCGTATTGGAATTTTGAAAACTGTAGGTGTAATCCATAAAGGGCGTTAGATGCTGAAACATCCCAAAACTCAGACCAGTTGCCGTATATTTTCCACTTGTTCGGGGATCACTCCCCAGTTCACTAAAGTACCCTAAAGTGTTGGTCCAGGTAAGTCGCTGGGTTATATGAACGCCCAACGAAGTATCGACGCGGTTAGATGTTCGCGCGGTGACATAGTTGTTAAACGTCAGCCCTCGCGTGAAAGCGATTACAACGCCCAGTCTCCTAGAGAAATCCTCAACCAGCGACAGTCCACCAGAGAATCCCCACTGCCCTGCTCCTGCATATTGAGAATAGGTCTGGTGTTCTGCACCGATATTCCCGGTCACCCATAGCGCCTTCGCGAGTTGTTCCGTGTAAAAGACTCCGGTCGTATTGAAAATGGAGTGCGAAGGCAATGCAGCCTGCCTGTTCTCAACGTACTGATACGACTCTATGACTCCAATTTTGCGGTATTGAGTGAGGGCATGTCCCAGCGTGATCACTGCCTGATACGTTTGGCCGTCTGCAACGTAATGAACCTGATCAGCCGCCGTCACATGGGCATAACGAAACATGGGAGATACAGTCAATGTCGTCCGCGGGCTGACCGCATATTGAAGTGTTGCAGAGGCGGTGTCGGCAATAAAACTCCCATCGGTATTCAAGAAATTGTTTTGAACGACTCCACCCGCATAAGCATCCGCCGCAAGGTACTCCTGAGGAATGAGTTGATTATTGTGAACTTGCACGAATGCATTTTGCAGGGTCAAGGACAATCGTGGAGTCAGGGCAAAGGTCGAACCTAAAGCAATATTGTTGTTTGCTCCTGCATTTCCGTAGATTTGCCCCTTAAAAATTGCCAATTGCGGCAAATACTGGAGGACAATCCGATTCTTCTTGATATATTTATCGAAGACAATACTAGTCATAAATATATTTAGGTCGGTCCAAGGCGGAATGGGCCGTCCGACAGGATCGAAACTGTCGTGGACTCCTATGTATTCAAAGCTTCCAATCGAAAAACTGCCCCAGCGCAGGGGCGTCGCGGAAGTCCCATAGAAGGGGAGTCCATTGCCGAGCGCTTTTATGTTGCCATCATAAGGATCAACTGGCCCGGTGACTATAGGCTTTGCCGTATCATCGTCGTCGGTAGCTACAGTGCCCAACGGGGAGGTCGCACCTGCAGGCTTCGGCTGTTCCTCCTTGGGCTTCGCTGCTTCCTCCTGAGCTCGCAGCGGCACTGCCGCTATCCCAAGAGCAAAAAAAATGGCAAGGGACTTACTCCATGCGATTTTGCGGGCCTTCATCATCCACCTCTGGGTGTCCAATGTTGAGCGTATACATCGATCTTTAGGGCACCACGACCATATCCCCAGACTGCAAGACCACGTCACCGCCCTTGCCGGATAGTGCTTTCTTATAGTTGAAGGGCATGCGGATTTCCTTACCGTTCTCGTGTCGCAAAATATAGATTGAGCGAGTCTTCGCAAACGGCCCCAGCCCTCCGGCCTGTGCGATAAGCTGGAGAACTGTGAGCCCTCCGCCCATGGGATAAACACCTTGCTTTCCCACCATTCCCGTCAGGAAGACCCGCTGGCTCTTCACCGATTTTACGGAAACTGTAACCTGGGGATCGTTTACAACGGCTTTCAGTCTCTCGGTTAGAGCTGCCTGCAACTCTACCGTCGTCATCCCTGCTACCTTAACGTCATTTAGAAGAGGTAAAGTGATAA
>DASZFK010000616.1:0-4441 GCA_035939855.1 Candidatus Angelobacter sp. | reverse complement strand
CTATTCTGCCGCTTTGGAAGTGCAGAAAAATGGGAAGAAGATCGGCAATCTTTATCCCGAAATTCGTATCTTCAAGGTCAACGAGCAGCCCGACCACATGGTTGCTATCCGTTCCACCATCAAAGAAGATTTGTATGTGATCTACGCCGGAAGAAGCGAAGACAACGTTCCGGTGATTAAGGCCTTTGTAAAACCCCTCGTGTCATGGCTCTGGATTGGGGTCATGGTGATGATTTTCGGTACAAGCGTAGCGCTGGTTCCCAACGCCGCTCAGTTGAAATCGCCGGTCACGGTGGGAGTTGCGGCGCCGGCTACAGCTTCTGCTTCACCGTTTGAAAAACAGATGCAGCCGATAGGGGCGGGAAAATGATGCGCTTGCGATGGTTCGTTGCCCTGGCGCTGTTTCTGCCGGCGATTCTAATGATGGGCGCTGAGGATGAAAAGGTCCGTACCCAGAGAGTTGGCGACAAAATTCAGTGCATGTGCGGATGCAATCAGATGCTGCTTAAATGCAACCACGTGGGCTGCCCGGTATCACCGGTGATGATCCGCGAGTTGAAGGCCAGCGTGAAGGTCAAATCAAATGACGAAGATGTTCTGGATTGGTTTCGCCAGAACTACGGGGTAACCGCTGTCATACTGCCCTCCTCTCGCGGCTTTGAGCTGACTGCCTGGGTTGTGCCCCCGGTGATTTTGTTGTTAGCCATAGGGATCATGGTGCTGGTTATCGTCATCTGGAGGGCACGCAACACTCCTGAAGCAGCGACCGGGACCAAAGTTGCCGTTGATCCGCAGATGGAATCTTTGCGCAGCCGCGCGCGCCGCGAAACGGAGATCTGATTCATGGGAGACGTTAATACCCTGGCCGAGATATTTTGCTGCCTGTTGGCAGTTGGGCTGTTCATCTTCATCTTCTCGCCTACTCGCGAAGTCGAGGGCGGCGTGGAGAAGACCCGGCTCCTCTATCTCTACGAGCGCAAAGATGTGGTTTATGAGAACCTGCGCGATCTGAATTTTGAATACAAGGCGGGCAAATTTACTGAAGCCGACTTTGAAGCCATGCGCAACAGCATGGAGTCCGAGGCTGCCCGCATCCTCGCGGAAATTGAAAAGCTGGAAGCCGTACAAGCCTGAAGGAGTACCTGAATTGAAACGCCTCGCCCTGTTTTCCATCTTCACTTTACTTCTTTCTCTGGCCGCCATGTCGCAAGCCAGAAAGCAGCAACCCTCGGGAGCCCCTCGCTCCGGTGCGTTGCGCCTTACCGGAAACGCCACCAACGGCACTACCAATAAACCGGCTGCCGGAGACAGTGTCGTTCTCTTGAAACCTGGGCAGAGCATGGAAGAGGTAGCGCGCGCCAAGGTTGATGCCCAAGGACAATTCAGCCTGCTGATTCCAGAGGACGGAATGCCGATCCACGCCATTCGCATCCATCACCAGGACGCTGATTTTGTGAAGATGGTCAGGCAAGGGGAAAGCACCATAGCAATTACCGTGTACGATACGGCGCCCGTAGTTGACGGCATTCGGGTGACCGACCAGTCCGAGGTATTTCAGACCCAAGGCAGTACCCTGATGGGAGTGGAGCTTTTCTCGATCGAGAACAACTCTAACCCTCCCAAGGCCCAGCCTGCGTTCCAGTTTTATTTGCCTGACGGCGCTACTCTGAGGGATGGTTCAACGGCTTTCTCCGGCGAACTCATTCCCGTGAAGCGAAATCCGGTCGCCTTGGATGAAAAAAATAAATACGAGATGAAGTATCCGGTGCGTCCTGGGATGACCAGGTTCGAGATTACTTACACTCTTCCCTATTTCGATTCGCTCAAGATCGCCTCCAAAGCCGCCGGCAACGTTGATAAGTTTTATGTGGTTGTTCCCCAGACCATGACCTTCAAGGACAGTGGCGCCGGCTTCCATCCTGAAAGGTGGCCGATCGAACCTGATCTGGCGGTTGCCACCAATGCCATTGACAGGCCCGAAACCGGAAAGCAGGTCGCTTATGAGCTTTCTGGGTCAGGAGCGTTCCCCGATGCTCCCAGCCAGGCTGCCAACAGCGGTGGAGGAGCAAATTCCCGGCAGGACAATCGCCCCGGTGGTGGAATGGGAATTCCCAACGCCAGCCCGACTCCGCTCGATTCCAGCAGATTGGGTTTCCTGGGTGCGTTGACTGTTTCGCTGATTGCCGGTG
Organism: Candidatus Angelobacter sp.; assembly: GCA_035939855.1. GTDB lineage: Bacteria > Acidobacteriota > Terriglobia > Terriglobales > Acidobacteriaceae > Angelobacter. Next base: position 2,252 of record DASZFK010000616.1, on the reverse strand, counting down.
GCTTGATCGTGTTTTTTGTGAATCGCCAACCCGTCGCGCCTGAACCAGTCATGACGATGGGCCGCACGTCGCAGGATCGCTCCGCCGCCCTGCTGGAAGCTCTTAAAGAAGAGATATTCCAGCTTGAATCGGAACGCGTGAAAAACAAAATTTCCCAACCAGACTATGACAAGGCCAAGGCCGCGCTCGACAACACGCTGCAACGCGCCATGAAACGCCGCGCCTGAAAGACAATAGATTCGATAAGAAATCTACATTTTTGGCCCGGAGAGAAGACAGCAATAGGGGGCCTCACACAGCCCACCAAAGCCGTATAAACATAGCCTACCAGCGCAATGGACTGGGGGTTATGTGGTTCTTCAGCCCCACTATCGAGGATCACCCGATGACCCCGCCTTGCCAGTCTTGGTCACTGGCTAATGACATTTTTTGTTAGCTTTGGATACAATAAACGAAGCACCTGCCCAAGATTAGGGAAATCCAAGCATTCATATAGAACTATGTCTTTTGGAATCAGTGAGTTTACCAAAGTAATGCCGGGTCCCATTTTTGGCTGGGATTGGCTCTCCACATGCACTTACTACGGCAATCATTGAGTCCGCCTGTAGGTACTCACAAGACATTTGGAAAAATATTAAAGAGGAGATTTTTGAATGCGCAAACAAAGAGGCTTTTCGCTGATCGAATTGCTGATTGTGGTCGCGATCATCCTGATCATCGCCGCGATCGCAATTCCTAACTTGATGAAATCTAAGGCGTCGGCCAATGAAGCGGGCGGCGCTGCCACGGTCCGCACGTTGATTACGGATTCCATCACTTACTCAAACTCTTATCCAGCCAATGGCTATCCTGCCACCATCAGTGTGTTGGGTGGCGCTGCTCCTTGCACTGCCGGTCCATTGACGGCTTGCCTGGCTGACCCAGTTCTGGCTTGCGCCGCGCAGCCCTGCACGAAAGGCAACTATGCCTACACCGTAACCGGCCTCGGTCCTGGTGCTCCCGCTCCGAATACCGATTTCGTAGCTTTTGGCACGCCGGGTGGCGTAAATGCGGGCAAGAGAAATTTCTGCGCCACTTCCGATGGTGTGGCCCGTGCGGTAGCATCGTCTGCAACGCCTCCGGATGCGGCGATCATACTGGCGAGTGGCTGCATCGCTTTGACTCCAATCTAGTCCTTTAACCATGCAAGGGCAGTACCTGGGGGAGGGTACCTGCTCAAAGAATACGGACATGGCTTAAAGCCATGTCCGTTTTCACTTGAAATGAGAAGCACGAAACAAATCTTTACCAATTTCACGAAGGTATCACTTGGCTGAGTTTAAAGCTTGTTTCGAAATGGTCGATAACTGATGATGATTTCAATTTCAAGTGGGTTTCAACGCTTGAACGCAAGCTTATATCGCAATACGATTCAAAGGGAGATTTATTGATATGCGCCAGGAAAAGGGATTTTCACTCATTGAATTGCTGATTGTAGTCGCAATCATCCTGATCATCGCTGCAATTGCAATTCCTAACTTAATGAAATCGAAAGCGTCGTCCAATGAGGCTGCTGGCGCCGCGACCGTCCGCACCCTCATAACCAATTCAATAACCTACTCCAATTCTTATCCGGCCAATGGCTATCCTGCCACTATTACCGTGTTGGGTGGCGCTGCTCCTTGCACTGCGTCAGCATTGACAGCCTGTCTGGCTGACCCGGTTCTGGCTTGCGCCGCGCAGCCCTGCACAAAAAGCAACTATGCTTTCACCGTAACCGGCCTCGGTCCCGGGGCACCAGCGCCCAACACGGATTTCGTGGCGTTTGGCACACCAGCCGGACCCAATGCAGGCGCCCGGAATTTTTGTGCGACATCGGATGGTGTGGCCCGTGGCGTAGCATCGACCGCCAATCCTCCAGACGCGGCTATCATACTCGCCAGTGGCTGCATCGCTTTGAACCCTATCTAACCTAATCTGTTCACCCAAGAGCCTGTTCGCGCGCCAGCGCGAACGGGCTGGCTGGGTCCTCAGCTATTTCGCTAACCCAAAGATTCTGAAACTCTTAAACCCACTAACTCCAGCCAGTTTTTTGTCATAAACGAAACCTTCTTAAACATGGGCAATATTTTTCTACTCAACCTTGTCATTTGCTTTGACAAATTTTGTCATTCATGAAGCTTCATGGTATCCAGATACGCTTGAGATCGAATCGGGCGATACCACCTAAGCTATTGAAAAAAATAGCTTTATTATTAGGGAACTAGATCGAA
>DASZFK010000615.1:0-6956 GCA_035939855.1 Candidatus Angelobacter sp. | reverse complement strand
AGGGATCGATGCTAAATGGGGAGTAGCAGGTCTTACGGCTTCCGCCGGAATATCAGCATGGCTGGAGTTCCTGTTGCTTCGTCGAGGGATGAACCAGCGCATCGGGCGTATGGAATTTCCCACTGAGTATTTCGTCAAGCTATGGCTGTCTGCGGGCATCGCCGCAGCAGCAGCATGGGGCCTAAAACTTTGGTTACACCCACAGCAACCGCAGATCGCGGCCGCCTTACTTCTGCTGCCATACGGTTTGGTTTATTTGGCACTTACAGCAATGTTCCGAATCAACGAAGCCAGCACCATCATCCGCCGCCTAACGCGTCTGCTCAGCAGTTAGCACTTAGCATTCAGCACTCTGCATTCAGTCCGCTCGGCTTCTTGGGCTGAAGGGAAACAGCATCGTGGCATGGTCAGATTTGAAACCTTGTTAGCCACGAATACACACGAATAAACACGAATCAAGAAAAGCAGTTCGGGCCGAGTCATACTAATTGCAATCCGGTTCACTTAAGGAGCAAACGTGAATGGGATCTTCGACATACCAGCGCCGGAGGCGCGAAAGAAGTTAGCCCAGCGCGTAAGCGCTGGGAAAAGAAGAAGAAACAGAGATAAGCCCCGGAGGGGCGGCACAATTTTGGCAGTGGAGCCTGCACTGAGGCATGCCGAAGTGATCACCCGATTGCATGTCGGTTGAGAAACTTGCCAGGAAGTTAGCTTTTCAATGGACCACGCCCTCGGTGTGGTTAAGCGGCTGAAGGGAAACAGCATCGTGGGCATGGTTAGATTTGAAACCTTTTAGCCACGAATACACACGAATAAACACGAATCAAGAAAAGCAGTTAGGGCCGAGTCATGCTAATGGGCAATGCTGTTCACTTAAGGAGCAAACGTGAATGGGATCTTCGACATCCCAGCGCCGGAGGCGCGAAAGAAGTTAGCCCAGCGCGTAAGCGCTGGGAAAAGAAGAAGAAACAGAGATAAGCCCCGGAGGGGCGGCACAGCTTTTGGCAATTATCGCAATTCCCCTGCGATCACCTCAAAAGGCCGCATCATCTCGTTGTCTTCATGCTCAAGAATATGGCAATGCCAAACGTAGCGTCCCTTAAAGCCCTCAAAGCGCGCGATGATCCGCGTAACCATTCCAGCATCGGCGCGCACAGTGTCCTTCCAGCCAGCCTCATTGGGAGGCGGCGGGGTAACTGGTCCCGTATAAAGCAATCGCCCTTCGTTCAGATAGGTAAAACGGTCGAACCGGCGGCGATCGAGTATCTGGAAGCGAACCAAGTGAAGGTGAATTGGGTGCGAGTCATCACTCAAGTTGATCAGGCTCCATATCTCCACCGAGTCCAAGATCGGATTCTCCGTGACCGGCATTTTCCAATGCGCATCGTTGAGCAGCATCTGCGTTGGCCGCCCCACCGGATCATCCACCTCCACTAAGGTAAGCATGCGCGTCCTGATTGCTTCAGATTCGGCCAGCTTCTTCACCGGACGCAGCACCGAAGGCAACGAACTTGTATCCGCCGCTACTCTGGGCGAGACACGAAACTGCATGACCGTGAATGCCTCGTTGCTCATCACGATCTTTTCGCCGCTGCGCCCGGCGAAATCAATGATCAGGTCTGCCCGTTCCCCAGGCGCGATCGACAGGCTCTCAACCGAAACCGGCGACGGCAGCAGCCCCTGGTCCGTGCCGATCTGATGGAATGCCTGTCCATTCGAAAGCGACAAATTGAGAAAGCGCGCGTTGGCGCCGTTGAGCAGGCGAAAGCGATACCTGCGCGGCTCCACTTCGAGATACGGGAATAGTTTGCCGTTTACCAAAATGGCATCGCCGGCGAATTCAGGAATCCAAGGCGATTTCGGATCGTCGGAAACCGGATAGTAGAGCTGTCCCTGGCGGTCAAACATCCTGTCGTACATCACCAGCGGAATTTCATATTTACCGCCGGGCAGGTTCAAGGAACGCTCCACGCTATCGCGGATCAGAAATACACCGAGAAGTCCTGCATATACATTAAGCCGGTTAACTCCCAAGGTGTGATCGTGATACCAGAGCATGGCAGCGTCTTGATCGTTCGGATAATAGTAGAGCGCTGATTGACCCGGTACATACCAGTTTTCCGGATAGCCGTCACTCTCCGGGGGCGCCTTTGCGCCATGCAAATGAACCACGGTTCGCACTTCCGGCTTATCCGGCTCAGCGCCGTGAAGCGTGCGATCGATCGGAAGGAAATGGGCCTTGGGAAGATCATTGGCCCATTCGATCCAAAGCCCCTGCCCGCTGCGTGTCTCCAAAGTCGGTCCGGGAGAGCTGGAACCAAAGCCCCACATTCGCGTCGGCTGCAAATCGCGATGGACCTTGGTCTTGATCTGTCGCATGGCAAGCCGGTAGTACGGAACCTTGACGCCGCTCCTCAATGGGTGTGCCCTGAAACCGCTGCTGTGAGCAACTGCGGGAATCGGAAGAGGATCAACAAATTGCGTAAGAGTATTTGGGTCAAGGACCGGACGAACAGCAGCGCGGGTATCGTGCTGTACTTTGCTGTGTGCTGCCAGGGCGGCAATGGCGCTGTGTTTGAGAAAAGTTCGTCGTGTAATAAACACTGAGACTGTCACGCTCGCGGGGCAGGGATTTGAAGCATTGTAATGCAGCCATAAGAAGAAACGGGCATTGCGAAGAATCGCCATGCCCGTCGCAACCGAAACAAAACTACATGGAACCAAGTCTATCTGCGATCGTGGTCGCCATCATCGCCATCATGGTGTACGACTTGCCCGGTATTCGGATCAAGGATGAGACGCCCATTCTCCCTTTTGTGCGTGAAGTCGAACATCTGGGTAATGGAGGTTGTGACCGTGTCGAAGGACCCATGGCCAATGCGCTGGCCGTGGAGCCAATTGTCTTCGATAAACCGCAGGATAGACGTCTGATCGGTGGTGCTGTCATCCACGAAGTTCTCTTTGGCATAGGGCGAGACCACTTGCAAGGGAAGCCGTGGACCAAAACCGCAGCGGCCCTGGGCATGGAGCGTGCCCGGATCGACGCCCGGTAGCGCGGTGTTTCCATCGCCGCAGGAACCAGGGCCGAGCAGTGCATCAGCCGGAGTGGTTGACTGATTCACGATTGGACCCATTTGGTGATCGTACCAGCCATCGGAATCGTCCCATGCGATCACCACTGCGGTTTCATCCCATTCCTTGGTCTGTTGCAGGAAGTTGATGACGTTGACGATAAACGGCTGCTCGTCCAGAGGACTTGAGTATCCGGCGTGACCATCCTGCTGACCTATGGATTTCAGGTAGCTGACTGCTGGAAAATTGCCCGCTTTGACCGCATCGAAGAAATCGTGAATGTCATACTGGTGATTGGCTTTGCCGTTGTGCCCAATCTCCGCGACCGAAGCCGGACGAGCGTGCGTGGGATTTGCAGTGGAAGCATAGTATTGGAAAGGCTGATGGTGTGGAATGTAGTCGGCCTTGGTGACCCCGGTGATCGGCGATTTCGTGCTGCGCTTACAGCCGGTCGTCCCATTGGCATTGGTCAGGGAGAGATCGAAGCCGCCTTCAAAGAAGCCCCAGGTCACTCCGGCTGCATTCAAAAGATCGCCAATGTTCTTGCCGCTCATCTGAAACTTTTCGCCGTTGACGCTTGAGCAGACATCATTTAACGGATCGGCATCGCTGATGACGGTGAGCGATCTGTTTCCACCATCAACCAGTACGCCAGTGCCATGAACGTTGTTAATGACGCCGTTCGTCTGGCCGGAGATCAGGTTAATTGCACCCGGCGTTGAAGGACCAAAAGTCGTATCCCATGAATTGTCGCTCATGGCGAAGAACTGCGCGTAATTCCACAGGGCAGTGGTGGTATTGCCGTCAAAGTATCCCATGGTCAAGCCCGTCGTGTTGACTGCGGCCGGTGAACCGTGCGGCGGCGGACCGCCCTTTCCCACGGATAGCGGAAACAGGTCCATGAGGCCACCGTGGACGGCCAGTTGTTCGGGCGTGTAGTCGTGGTCCTGGTCCTGGGTCGCTGCCTGGGCCGGGCTCAACCGGAATGGATTGCTGGCGCCCGCGCCGTTGGCGGGATTCAGATTCGGATTGTTGCGTAAAAACCCAAACAGTCCATTGACCGCTGGTGTGTTTGGACGGGCATGGAACGGGACCTCTCCAGGCTTGTTTTCAGCGAAGGGATAAGTACCGAAATAGTGATCGAATGAAACATTTTCCTGGAAAATGATTACCAGATGCTTGATGGGAGTCGCCGTTTTCGAATCATCGGAATCCGAACGGGCATACAAAGGTGTGGACATCGTTCCCAGAACTGTCGTGAAAACCACGAACAAGGCAAGAGCTTTTCTGGGGGATACAAAAGCGCCTAATCTTTGGAACATGATGTTTTTCTTCTCCTGGTCGATAGGGGCCACTGCAAGAACTCAAGGACGGAAATAAACGCCCAGAGTTCAGCAGAACAGATTAGAGAGTTCCTATTTCTCAATTGTTGTCAGATTGTTAAATCTAGGTGAAAACGTCGGACGGATCACTCGCAAATCAAATGAAGGGCTAGATTCTGTTTGCGTCCTAACTGAGCTTTGCTACTGCGGCTTCTATGACAAGACTGGTCACAAATCCATGAACTAGCTCCGTTAAAACTTTGTTAATTTCACGTCGGTTTTCAACAAATAAATCCACAGCTTCATGGTTTTTTATTCTCTTTTAACAAACACTATGTACTCTGTGGCGAGTGACGCAACTAGCCCCATCTACAGTGGACGACGCGACCAATCCTAAAATGAACACACCAAAAATCTTTGTGGTTGAAGATGACGTGGACATTGCCCGGCTGGTGCGCCACAGCTTGGAATCAGCGGGCTACCGCATCAGGGCATTTTCCACCACGCATGGAGTCTTGCTGGACGCACAGAAGGAGCGGCCCTCGTTGTTCCTGCTCGACATCATGGTTCCCGGGGGCGATGGGCTGGAGCTGTGCCGTCAAATCCGCCAAGCGGGCGCTCTGCTCTCCATGACGCCGATTATTTTTCTTACCGCCAAGACTTCTGAGGTAGACCGCATCCTGGGACTCGAAATGGGGGCCGATGACTACGTCACCAAGCCATTTAGCCCGCGCGAATTGGTGGCGCGCGTCAAGGCAGTGTTGCGCCGCTGCGAGCCTCCCTTGACGCCCGATATCATTACGGTTGGCGATTTGCAGATCAACACCGCCGCCATGACCTTGAGCGTGCGCGGCAATCCTGCGGTCACCACAGCAACCGAATTCAGACTGCTTCATTATCTGGCCCAGCGTCCCGGCAGAGTTTTTACTCGCGACCAACTGCTCGATGCCGTCTGGCGCGACACTACCTTCGTCAGCCCGCGTTCGGTTGATGTCTATGTGCGAAAACTGCGCGAGAAAATTGAGCAGGACCCGGAAAAGCCGCAGTATCTAAAAACGGTGCGTGGCACAGGCTATCGCTTTGAAGTCATAAAGTGAGTTACCAAACGCCGGAGGCCTGCGCCACCGTCATCCCGACGCTCTGTTCGTGCGTTAGCGCGGGCAGAGCGGAGAGCCTGCCCTGAGGTACTAGCCGAAGGGGACCTTGCGGTTTGCCGATCGCCGCGATGATTTGAATTGCTTGTCAAACTGCGGCACGAAACACTGCTGCTGTCCTAAACAATTGCGGGGCCCGTCAAATGCTGTCCGCTTACCCCCGTCAGAGATTTCTGCCGCCAGCAAACACAAGGTCCTTCCACTCGCGCTAACGCGGAGGTGGAGACAGGATGAAGGGTCGATCTTCTTTTTATGTCCTAAAGTCCGCAACCTGCACATCAAAATTCAGTAACTCCTTTCTTTGCAAAATGTTAAATAACTCTCATCCGGTTTCATCACGATTTAATGAATCCTTGCAATACTGGCTGAAATCGAATCCAGTAAAAATGAGGATGCATGTATGGACCATCCAGTCGCTAGGTCTCCAGTTCTACATAACCGCATCGTTCAACCGGTCATCGCCATGGCAAAGGACGTGGAAAGCATGATCGACTTAGCCATCAACGCACTCTTGAGCGCCAATGCCGAAGCAACCGCTGGCATCTTGCAAAAGGAGTCGGCGGTAAATGCGAGCGAAATGAAAAACGATGCCGCTATTTTGGGCGTCTTGGAAAAAGGAGATTTGGCGCGCGAGGAAATTCGGCAAGTAGTCTCCATGCTCAAGATCAACAAAGACCTGGAGCGCATGGGCGATCTCGCGGCAAATATTGGGCGCAAGGTCAGCGAGTTGTCCCAGCGGGAAGGAGCCCAGGATTACTCTGATTTGCAACCGATGGCCATTGCCGTCTCGCACATCTCCCGCAAAACCCTTCGCGCCCTCATTCACAGTGACCTGGTATTGGCCGCCAACGTTGTCGGTAGTGGCACGAACGTTGAGTTTTATCGTGATTATGTCTTCCGCAACCTGAAAAAACGCGTTGAACAAGGAGTTGCAAAACGGGAAGCGCTTCATCTTATATTGGCCTCCCGCTACCTTGAACAGATTGCCGAGCACGCCGGCAATGTAGCTGAAAGCCTGATTTTCTGGCTAAATGCCAGCCAAACCGATGACCATCCGTACAAGCAAGCCATTGCCGTCTAGCACGGTTGACAGGCGCTCTCTCTAAAAATCTATCTCATAAATGACTTGAGCAGGCAGGAGGTGGAAGCCCCGGACTGCAGTCAGACTTCAGTCCGGGGAGCGGGTTCTTTAGAACCCGCGCTGGAGTTTCTACATTTTTAAGCAGGCGATAAACAATAGGGGCGTAGCAAATCGCGGGAGCGCCTCCGCGCTAAGCCCGCGCAGCGGGCGATCATACACGTAGCCCTTAAAGAAGCTCTTAAGAAAACAAACCGTCATCCCGAGTGCCTACTCGCGCGTTAGCGCGGGTAGGCGGGAGGGACCCTGTGGTTACTTCTTAACCAGGAT
>DASZFK010000614.1:0-4328 GCA_035939855.1 Candidatus Angelobacter sp. | reverse complement strand
TGCCGTTTGAAAACATGTCGCCCCATCCTGAGATTCAGGAAGAGCGAGCGACGGCCCTTTGGAAGATCGCCACCGGTACTGCCTCAATCGTGATCGCCCCAATGGAATCTACGGCGATGCGCCTGCGACCGGCAGAACATTATGCCGCGCTGGCGCGCGTGGTTCGGCGCGCCGACGCGCTCGATGTAGATGAATTGGTGCAGCACCTCAACACAGTTGGCTACACGGCCGTTGACGTAGTGGAGATGCCCGGCCAATATGCGGTTCGCGGTGGCCTTCTCGATGCCTACCCGCCGGAAGCCGACCGCCCTTTGCGTATCGAGCTGTTTGGCGATGAGATTGAATCGATTCGCAAATTTGATCCTGGCACGCAACGCTCTGCTGCTCCCGTAGATGAAGTCTATCTACTGGCGCTGGCCGAGACGCCGATCCGGGAAGAGGTGCTCACCGAGGTTCATGCACGCCTCTCCGGTTCCAGGCTGGAGGGGGATGACGACACAGTTCGCGAAGCCTTGGCCGCTTCCGGCGTGACCATCTTCCCCGGATGGGAGTACTACGCCAATGCGGGCGCGCAGCATACGCTGTTTGACCTGCTTCCCGAAGCCGTCGTCTTTGTCGATGAACCCGTAGACCTGGAAGCCGAGCAGGAGCGCTGGTGGTCAAAAGTCGCCCAGCGACACGAGCAGAGCGGAGTCGGCAATCTGGCGACTCCCGAAGAAATCTACTTGCCTCCAGAAGAGTGGAACCAACGCATCTCCCAATTGCCTGGCGGAGAGCTAATGCACTTAGGAATGTTCAGGGCAGAAAGAAAACCTCCAGAGGTAGCAGATATTTTCGAAGGTGAACTACCAACAGTAGCCGTGGATGACCTATCACAAGCCTGCACTGAGGCGCGCCGAAGTGATCACCCGATCACCCGATCACCCGATCACCCGATTCTTGGGTCGCCCGATCACCCGATTGAGTTGCTCTCTCAGCCCACAACCCGTTTCCACGGCTCCGTCCCTGGCATGGTCGACGAGGTCAAGAAACTCACCAGCGAGGGCCGTCGTGTGATCTTTGCCGCCGCCAACACCGGAGAGATGGAGCGCCTGGCCGACATCTTCACCGAATACCAGGTGCCGTTTCGAATGGGCAGCCGTAATCCTGCTCCCGGCAGCGAAACCTACCTGGATGAAACGGCCTACTTCACCGGCGATCTCACTACAACGACGATCGTGCGCGCGCCTGTGCCCGATGGCGTTGTGCTGCCGGAGTCTCACCTGGTGCTTTTTGGCTCGCGCGATCTCTTTGACGATTCTGAAGTTGTGGTCCAGCGCCCGTTGCGGCAGAAATCCAAGACTGCCGCCTTCATGTCGGATTTCCGCGACCTGGCCATGGGTGACTATGTTGTGCATGTTGAGCACGGCATCGGCATGTATCAGGGCCTCAAGGAAATCCAACAAGGCGAGATCACCGGCGAGTTCATGGTGCTCGAGTTCGCAGAAGGAGCCAAGCTCTATGTTCCGCTGACCCGTCTTGATCTGATCCAAAAATACCGATCGAGCGAAGGAGTCAAGCCGCCGCTGAGCCGCCTGGGTGGCACGGCTTGGGCGAAAACCAAGGCTAAAGTGAAAAAGGCCATGAAAGATATGGCCGACGAATTGCTTAAGCTCTACGCGGTTCGCAAGGCTGCGAAAGGCCACAGCTTTCCCGGGGATACCCAATGGCAACGCGAGTTCGAAGATGCATTTGAGTACAACGAGACCGACGACCAGCTTCAGGCCACCAGTGAGATCAAGCAAGATATGGAGTCGTCGTTGCCGATGGACCGCCTGTTGTGCGGAGATGTGGGCTACGGCAAGACTGAAGTCGCCATGCGCGCCGCTTTCAAGGCCGTTCAAGACAATAAACAGGTAGCAGTGCTTGCTCCCACGACCGTACTGGTATTCCAGCACTTTGAAAATTTCAAACGCCGCTTTGCCGCTTTTCCCATCATGATCGAGATGATGAGCCGCTTCCGTTCGCCCAAGCAAAACAAGGAGACGGCGGAAAAGATCGAGCAGGGCAAAGTTGACATCCTGATCGGTACTCACCGCATTCTCTCCAAAGACATTAAATTCCAGGACCTGGGGCTGGTGATTGTGGATGAGGAGCAACGTTTCGGCGTGCGCCACAAAGAACGTCTCAAGCAGCTTAAGAAAGAAGTCGATGTTTTAACCATGTCGGCCACGCCCATTCCCCGTACCCTGCACATGTCCATGGTGGGCCTGCGAGACATGAGCGTGATCGAAACTCCCCCTAAAGACCGCATGGCCATCCAGACCGTGGTAGCGGCTTTCGATGAAAAGCTCATCAAGTCCGCCCTGGAATATGAACTGGAGCGCGGCGGACAGGCTTACTTTGTCCACAACCGCGTGGAAACGATCTACGAAATAGCAGCGAAGATTCAGGCGTTAGTTCCCAAAGCTCGCGTGCTGGCGGGACATGGGCAGATGTCGGAAGGTGAACTGGAAAAAGTGATGATGGCCTTTGTGCGCCACGAGGCCGACATTCTTGTATCCACCACCATCATTGAAAACGGCCTCGATATCCCTTTGTGCAATACCATCATCATCAACCGCGCCGATCGCCATGGCCTGTCGGAGCTGTATCAGTTGCGAGGACGTGTAGGGCGTTCCAACCGTCGCGCTTATGCCTATCTGCTGGTTCCCGCTGAACAGGAACTTACGCCAATTGCCCGCCGGCGGCTGGCGGCTCTGAAGGAATTCTCCGACCTTGGAGCCGGATTCAAGATCGCGGCCCTCGACCTGGAGTTGCGCGGAGCAGGCAATCTTCTCGGTGGAGAACAAAGCGGACACGTGGATGCAGTCGGCTTCGAGATGTACACGAGCATGTTGGAGCGCACCATCCGCGAGTTGAAGGGCGAAGAACTCACAGAACGGGTCAGCACGCAACTGAACCTTGGAATCGACCTGCGGATTCCCACTCAATACATCACCGAAGAAAACCAGCGCCTGCGCATGTATAAACGCGCAGCCGGCGTGCAGAACGAAGATGAGTTGGGCGACGTACGCAAAGAATTGGAAGACCGTTATGGCCCGTTACCGCCGCCCGTGAGGCATTTGCTCTCGGCATCGTCATTGAAGCTGCTCGCCGAAACCGTGGGCGTCTTCAATATCGAACGCAAGCGCGATACAGCGACCGTTAAATTCACTGAAAATGCCACGGTTGATCCTGACAAGCTGGCCCGTTTTGTCGCGTCGAACAAAGGCGCCCAGTTCACGCCCGGAGGAATGCTGAAGTTCAATCTGAAATCCACGCAACCCGAATCCGTAATTGGCCAGCTTTGGGTGTTGTTGCGGGAATTGAGCCCTGAGACGGTGAGTGTGAGCTAGTTTTCAGCCTGCAATGTAAGAGGTGAGATTAGATTGTGCGTTATAAGGCCTCATTGAACTCTATGGCCGTTAATAATTCACGAACTTCCGCATCAATTTCGCTTTCTCTCAATTCAGTAGCCAGTCGAACATTTGTAAATGAGAATTTAAAGGTTTCTTGGCACCACTTATTTATTTGAGCAAGGGCCGATTTACCGCCAATTATTGACATTTTACCGATGAATGTACGCCAACTAGGTGCAACTTGATTACGAGCTTCTTTATAAGCGGTTGACGTTGCTATTCTACGCGTCCTAGACTTTGTCGATCTCATCCGCTATTCCATCAATAACAGACTCTTTCAGCTTCTCCGCTATTTCGTCAAGTTTTTGCCGCACGCATTCTTCATCTGGTAATGCCTTCTTTTCGCGGGCAAGTCGATGGATTAACCGCGATAACGCCGAAGGTACTAGGAGATAGTTTTCCAGCTCTTTTTTGTTCCAGATTTTCACTCGGATTCCTTTATTTTCTCCTTCAATTTGACGCTCTTGAATCTGTTCTTTCGTATGATAGTCGGAATCAAACAGGCAGTATTTCGAGACATCTCTCATCGTTGATTCAACCCACATTGACGAGCCAATTACATAATTCCATCCGCCCCAACCACCAATTGAAAGGTGGGGTATTCCATCGATGGGATATTCACTGTTCGGAAAAAGAGTATTTTGAAAGCGTTTCAAAATATTCAGATCGTCCCCTTCTACAAAGATACATCTCTTGGAGTTAACCATGCGTGCGAGCTGAAGATTATGAATGCCTCCTATTTGGGATATTATTTGCTGGACTTCTGGCAAATCAGACGCAAACTTAGCCTCGCGCTTGTCTTTATCTACAACCAAAACTTCTTCAGGATCAACTTCTGCCATGATCTCAACAGAATGTGTTGCTATTATGACCTGAGGATGACGGTTC
>DASZFK010000613.1:0-7141 GCA_035939855.1 Candidatus Angelobacter sp. | reverse complement strand
ATAATTGGCCAAAATTGGCTATAAATGGACAGAACTGTGGTTATGCCGCTCCATTATCAAGATTTGCGTATCACTCGCGAGATGCTTGCCATGATCTCGGAACTCGATGAGTTTAAAGGGGCTTGGCGTTCATTGAGCGCTCTTGCGCCGGACCGGCTTGCGGCTCTGCGCAAGGTCGCCACCATTGAAAGCATTGGATCTTCGACCCGCATTGAAGGGGCGCGCGTGTCCGATAGAGAAGTTGAATCCCTGCTCGGGCGGCTAGAAACGCACTCTTTTCAGTCTCGTGACGAAGAAGAAGTTGCCGGGTACGCGGAGGCAATGGACGTCGTTTTCATGAGCTACGACGACATTCCATTGACTGAAAACCATATCAAACAAATTCATGGCATCCTGCTCCGTTACAGCAGGAAAGATGATCACCATCGTGGACGATACAAAGCTCTTTCCAACAATGTTGAGGCGTTTGACGCCGACGGGAAGAGCCTGGGAGTAATTTTTCAAACTGCAAGCCCGTTTGAGACACCGCTGCGGATGCGAGAGTTAGTCACCTCAATCCAGGTCACGCTAACTGAGATAAACCTGCATCCGCTTTTGGCAATCGCAGTTTTTGTGGTCGTCTTTCTGGCGATTCACCCTTTTCAGGATGGTAATGGGCGCTTGTCACGGATATTGACTACCCTCTTGCTGCTGAAGGCCGGATATACCCATGTTCCCTACAGCTCGTTGGAAAGCGTGATCGAAACAAATAAGGAGAGCTATTATCTGGCGTTGCGGCGCACGCAGATAACTCTGGAGCAGGCGCAGCCTGATTGGGAGCCCTGGATTTTATTTTTCCTTCGTTCGTTGCAGAACCAAAAAAGGAAGCTGGAAGACAAGTTGGGACGAGAAAAGCTCATGGCAGGAGATCTGCCCTTGTTGGGGCAAGTGGTTCTGGACTTGGTAAAGCGGCATGGACGAATTTCCATTGGCGAAATCGAGCGTGCTACCAGCGAAAGCCGCAGCACAATCAAATTGCGCCTTAACGAACTGCTTCGAAAGGGAATTCTAGTCCGGCACGGAAAAGGGAGATCAACGTGGTATACGCAAGCTTGACGGACAACTCAAGTCCTAGTTGATTTCAACCACAGGTGACTGTCTTTTTCCACGATATAACCCGGCAATCCCAAACGTGTACGGAGTCCAACTCACTTCGTTGAATCCTATAGATTCCATTTTGGCAAGCATCTGGTCTGGCGAAGGGAATTTGCTCACGGAATCTGGCAGGTATTCATAGGGGCCTCTTACTCCAGAGATCAAGGCGCCAATCTTGGGAAGGACACTTCGAAAGTAGAAACCGTAAAGTTTTCCAAATAGCCCTCCTGGCTCGTTGAAGTCCAGAATGCCAATCTCTCCCTCGAATTTCAGGACGCGGTGAATCTCCATCAACCCGGCGTTGTAGTTGGAGAGATTACGAAATCCAAAGGCGGAGACAACCAGGTTCATGCTGCCATTCGGCAGTGGAAGGTGAAGAGCATCGGCTTCCACTGGCTGAATCTTTCCGTTCTGAAATTTCCCCAGGCCGTGATGCAGCATCGGATGGGAAAAATCCAATGCGTAGATGCGAGCGCTCCTACCGACTGCACGCAGCGCCACCGACATGTCGCCTGTTCCGGCACACAGGTCGAGAACATTTGTATTCTCTCGCTCAAGGATATGTTTGAAGGTCCTCGCTGTCCTGCGCCACCAGAGACGATCTACATTGACTGAAAGAGTGTGGTTGAGGAAGTCATATCTTGGAGCGATATCGTCGAACATCCGCTGAACAGCGCGAGCGGCAGACTCCTCATCAGTAGCTCCAGCAGGCATGGTTCCTGAGACTTTGAGTTGCTCAGGCATAGTTCCTTATCTGCTCTACAGCGTTGTAAATCGCCTCGGGAGGGACCTCGCTGGTAATCTTTACTCTGCCAATCTTCTGGGGGAGCACAAAATGAACTGCGCCCCCCACTCTTTTCTTATCGGCTGAGAGTTTGGCAATAATATCGTCGGCGCCGGCCTTGAAATGAGGGAGTGGTCCATAACTTCTTACAGCCGAAGTGATCTGGGCAGAAACGGAAGGAGTACAAGAGTGAACCTCGGAGGCAATGGCGCTGGCTGCTATCATGCCCCACCCCACTGCTTCTCCATGAAGTAATTGGGAATATCCCGTGGCTGCTTCCAAAGCGTGTCCGATGGTGTGGCCGAAATTGAGGATGGCACGCAGGCCGGACTCACGCTCATCCGCCGATACGACTTGGGCCTTCACGCGAACAGAATCCACGATTATACTTTCGAGCGCCTTGCGATTGCGATTCCGGATTTTCTCTGGTGTTTGCTCCATGAATTCAAAAAGCTTGCGATCCCGGATCACGCCGCATTTGAGCGCTTCAAATAAGCCTGAGCGAAATTCACGTTCTTCCAGAGTCGATAGAATCTGAGGGTCAACGAACACCATCCTGGGCTGATGAAACGTGCCAATCAAATTTTTACCAGATCGTAAATTGACGCCGGTCTTACCTCCGATGCTGGCATCCAGTTGGGCAACCACCGTTGTCGGAATCTGGACGACAGGCACACCGCGCATAAAGATCGAGGCCAGAAAACCGGCAGCATCACCGATCACCCCTCCGCCAAAGGCCACTACTAATGCCTTGCGATCAGCACCCGCAGCCACCATTTGCTCAGCGAGATGTTCGACGGTGGCCGCGTTTTTGGCTGGCTCTCCATCATTTGCTTCCAACATGTAGTAGGCGAGTTTAGCCCGGCGCAATGATGCTTCCAGCTTGTTACCCCAATGGCGGCGGACATTAGGGGAGGTAACCACAAATACCTGTGAGTTCCTTGAGGGCATCGCATTTGCCAAAAAGCGGCCTGCATCGCGCAGCAACCCATCAGCGATCAGCACGTCGTAGCTGTTGTGCCCGAGTTTGACCTTGATTTTCCGCACTGTAACGATGATACAGAAGAATCGGGTGATCGGTTCATCGGGTGATCGGAAGAGCGCGTGAAAGCTTTGGACCTGTTGGCTTGGCTGATTATTCACGTATCAAGTCACCCAGCTATGAATCCCTTGCCTGGCAGCTAGGAGCCAGAAGCTAGCAGCGCACTCCGATCACGCGATCACCCGATGAACCGATCACCCGATTCTCCCATCTGTTACCATTCTCGGTTCATGAAAAAACTGCCTGAGCGGGTGGACTTCATCGTCGTAGGCGCCGGTGTCGCCGGACTGCGTGCTGCTATTGCCTTGGCCGAAGCGGGCACAGTCCTGATCCTCGCCAAATCGGAACTGACTGAATCAGCTACGCAATACGCTCAGGGTGGAATTGCAGTTGTATTGAGCGATGAAGATGAAATCAGCTTTCATTTGCAGGACACGATCAATGCCGGCGACGGCATTGTCAATGAAGAGGCAGCTCGTGTCCTGGTGGAAGAAGGGCCGGAGCGCATCCAGGAATTGATTTCGTGGGGCACGCAGTTTGACCGGAGCGGCACCAAGCTGACCTTCACGCGTGAGGCAGCACATAGCCGCAACCGTATCCTGCACGCGCACGGAGATTCTACCGGCCGTGAGATTGGCCGCGCGCTTTACGCTAGAGCCGCGACTTTGAAGAACATCGCGTTTTCCGAATTTGAATTCACTTCGCAATTACATATTGCCGATGGGCGGGTGTGCGGCGTAGAGCTGATCTCCCCCAAAGGCACTTCCCATCTGGTCGGCAGTTCCGCGGTACTTCTGGCTACCGGGGGCGCCGGGCAGATTTACAGCAATACCACGAACCCAGCCGTAGCAACGGCTGATGGTATCGCTATGGCGTACCGTGCGGGCGCTGAAATCAGTGACATGGAGTTCGTACAGTTTCATCCAACGGCGCTGCACATAAAGAATGCTCCGCATTTCTTGCTCTCTGAAGCGCTACGTGGAGAAGGCGCAGTGCTGCGCAATGCCCAATTAAGCCGCTTCATGCCCAAATATCATGAAGCAGGGGAGCTAGCGCCGCGGGATGTTGTGGCCCGCGCCATCGCCCATGAGCTGGAAGTCTGCCGTCTGAAAGATCCGGTCGTATACCTGGACCTGACTCATCGAAAGCAAGAGTACATCATGAGCCGGTTTCCTCGTATCTATGAGACCTGCCTGAAGTACAACATAGATTTGGCAGTCGACTTGGTTCCAGTGCGCCCTGCTGCCCACTACCTGATGGGGGGAGTAAAGACCGACTTGCAGGGAAAAACCAGCTTGCCTGGGCTGTATGCCGCTGGGGAGGTGTCATGCACGCGCGTTCACGGCGCCAATCGGTTGGCCAGCAACTCTCTGCTGGAAGGCATGGTTTTTGGCGCTCGAGCCGGCCATGCGATGCGCAATGAGCTTGTCGGTTGCGCGTCTAAAACGGCTGAAGCTCCTGACCTGTCCGCCTTGGATACAAACACCGGCGACGTTGAGCCCTTTATCCGCGAGATTCAGCAGCTTATGTGGAACAAGGTGGGCATCGTCCGCATCGGAACAGGGCTCAAGGAGGCCCAGCAGCAATTGCAATCGATGGCGGAACGGCTGCCTCAACCGGCTTCTCGTCGCGCCTGCGAAGCCCGCAATCTTCATGCCGCGGCCTTGCTCATCGTCCGTTCAGCGCTCGCGCGAATGGAAAGCCGCGGCGCGCACTACCGTCTCGATTATCCTGAACATAACGATATAAGATTCAAGAAACACTCAGTCATTACGGACAAAGGTGTGCGGTTTGAATAGTACCCGCACAAATAAATCGCCCAAAGGCGGCAGAAAGTCTTGAGAACTTCCTTTGGTTTTCCTCTGCGTCCTTTGCGTCCTCTGCGGTGAATTGCTGCTTGGATTTCGCTGTGCCAGCACAGGCACTCAGCAATTTTCAGATTTTTCGTCACGACCTTCAGAAATTGCAGTGGCAGGGCCCGAGCGCCGGAAAATCGCGCCAGCCGTCCGCAAAATGAGCGCAAGGTCATATCGAAATGAAAGCTTCCTTATATATTCGAGATTCATGCTGAGCTTATGGGGCAAGAGTACATCTCGATAGAAGCGTTCGCGGTCGGTCGCCTTGGCAAGGATCGCTTCTTCATGCCTGTATTCCAGTGCAGCCGGGTCGGTGATTCCGGGACGCACAGCCAACACCTGACGTTGCTCCGGCGTATAGTCGCGAACATAAAATGGTAACTCCGGTCTCGGCCCAACAAAGCTCATGTCGCCGGTCAGGACATTCCAAAACTGCGGCAGTTCATCGATCTTCGATTGGCGCAATAGCCGGCCGATGGGAGTGATCCTTGAATCTCCAGAAGCTGTAATCAACGGTCCGATCTTGTCCGCGTTCGAGACCATTGAGCGAAACTTCCATATCTTGAAAGGTATGCCATCTTTGCCAATTCGTTCCTGGCCAAAGAAAGCTGGTCCTTTGGAAGTGCACTTAACCGCAAGGGCCGCCACCAGGAGCAATGGCGCCAGCAATATCAATCCCGTAATGGCGCAGATAACATCGAGCAGGCGTTTGCCGTAATTGCGATAGATAGACACACACTTCCTGGTTGAAATCCCGAGCGGACTCAAATACGAAACGCATCGATCACGTCGGCCACCGCATGAATCACGGCATTGATCTCTGCATCGGTCATGGTTGGATAGATTGGCAGCGACAAAGCGCGAGCATATTCAGCTTCCGCGCAGGGAAAGTCTCCAGTCTTATATCCAAACCTCTTCTGATAAAAAGGATGCAAGTGCAGTGGAATGAAATGCACGCTTGTGCCAATGCCCCGGCTCTTCAATTCCGAAATAAACCGATCGCGGTTAATGGAAAGCCGTTCGGGATGGATCCGGAGAACATAGAGATGCCATGGAGTCTTTCGGTCATGATGATCATCGGGGACTTGCAAGCTCTGAATCTGGGAGAAAGCTGCCGTGTAGCGTTCAGCAATTGCATGGCGAGCGGCAGAGAGATCGTCGCACTTGCCAAGTTGCACCAAGCCGATTGCGGCTGCAATATCGGTCATGTTGTATTTGTAGCCGGCTTCCTGCACCTGATAGAACCAGGAACCATCGCTACTGTAACGCTTCCAGGCTTCGCGCTCGATCCCATGCAGCCGCATGATCCGCACTCGTTCTGCAACCTTGTCGTTGCTGGTCGTCAGCATTCCTCCTTCGCCCGTGGTCAGAGTCTTGGTTGCGTAGAAGCTGAAGGCCGTTACTTCGCTGAGCGCGCCAATCGGTGTTCCATGATATGACGCCGGCAGAGCGTGGGCTGCATCTTCGACCACGCGTAATCCGTGCCTTGAGGCGAGGGCCAGAATCTGCTCCATCTCGCAAGGCACTCCGGCAATATGTACGGGAATAATGGCTTTGGTGCGAGAGGTTATCCGGCGGGCAGCATCTGCCGGGTCCAAATTCATGGTGCGTGGCTCAACGTCGACCAGCACCGGCGTGGCCCCGAAATAACAGACAACTTCCGCGGTGGCAGTAAAGGTTGTGGCGGGCAGCAGAACCTCGTCGCCCGCTTGGATTCCAAAGGCTTCCAATGCAAGATGAAGGGCCGCAGTGCCGGATACCACTGCGATGGCATGGGGCGCCCCTACATAAGCCGCAAACCGTCTCTCGAATTCAAAGGTTCGCTGGCCCATTGTCAGCCATCCTGAACGAATTACGTCGGCAGCCGCCTGTGCTTCTTCGTCACCCACGGCAGCCACGTGGAAAGGCACCGTCATTACGCCTGATTTTTGAGTCATAGCTCATTCACAGTGTAGGCTAAAAACATTTGAAATTGGAAGCTGCGGTTCTGGGCGGGTTCTGGCGATTGACTGAAGACATTACAACCCTGTACTTTTCTGAGTTCCGTCAAATTACAACGCAAAAGGCTGAGGTGAGGCTTGAAGCAGAAGCACGAAGGCGCAGGAATCGACCGCAAACTGCATGATCCGGTGAAGGACAAACTTTCTCCCGTATTTCCTTTGGATATCTCCAAAGCCAAAAATATTGACGATTTGGTGCGAGGCATGGCCGACACGGCTTTCACTGGCCGCCAGCTTGGAGAAGCTGTGGACGTTCTGGAAGCCATGGCGCGTGATCGTGATTGCTTCGTCGTGATGACGCTGGCTGGGGCAATGACCGTTGCCA